>JAAYAN010000056.1 GCA_012719345.1 Ignavibacteria bacterium
CTGTAAATCCTTTAATTATGCTCTCAGAAACTTGCACACCCTTCTTAGCGCCGCCCTTTAGCAACCCTTTGCCTAAACTGTACAAACTTTTTGCGGCACCGGCTAACCCAATTGCTGTTCCATACCAACTTCCAGCTTTTGCAGCATCGGAACAAGGGTTGTATTTGCCGTAATCTCCAAATAAATCAAGTGCGCTGTAATCTGTAAACGGTATTGTTGTTAAAGCATCTGTTGATGCACCGAAGAAGTCACGTATATCATTTGCTAAAGATGGTTGCAGTCCATTTGGGTCAATACTGTTTACAGGATCATTTTCGCAATAAACATAAAAATTATTGCTTCCGGCAAATCCCAATGGTTCTTTATCTGTCCACCTTCCAATTTCAGGATCATAGTCTCGCGCACCGAACCTTGTTAAACCGGTTTCAGCATCGTATAATCCTCCCGTGAAAGCGAAGTCAAGAAAATCATTATTTTTAAGAACACTTGTTATATTTCCAAATTCGTCATAATCTATATTTTGAACAATCTCACCAGTTGCGGCATTTACAATAAGTTTTACAGAGCCGAGGTGGTTTGTAATTACTCTGTAAGTTGTGTCATTCTTAACTATATAACCGGGACCGTAAAGAACTTTTATGTTGTCTGCCGAATCGAGTTTTTACCCGGCGCAGTCAGGCAACAATCGGCAATCCGTCAAAAGCTCGTCTAAGCCAAGCAAGCCGGATATCCACTTCGTTGCGAATGGCCTCCCGAATATAAGTACCTTTCTTTTTTAGTATTACTATAAATTATATTTTTTTTTGGCAATCTTGTATTTAGCAAGAAATACTTGTGGTATTTTATCAATACCCAGTTTTTCAATTATCTTAATATAATCTTGATAATTATTGTTTTCCCAAGCATGTTCAGCCAAATTTAATAATTGTTTTATACCAAGATTATTATTGTATTTCTTAATTTCTTCTTGGGCATGTTTTATAAATCCATCAATATTTCCATTAAGAATTGCAATACCTTCAACTTTCTGAAAAATTTCGCATAGATTATTAACAAAAGTTTCTTTCGTAGCATTTTCTAATTTTAAGTCTGAATTAAAAATATTTTTCAATATTGAATTACTTAATGGATAAAGAATCTCGTCTTTTTTGCCCATTTCTATATAATAAGAAAGTTCATTTTCAATAAATACTATTCTAATCATAATTTTAGATGAATAGAAATAAATTATATTTTCAATATCGCAAATAACTTTAAAACTATAATTAGTTAATATAGGATAAAGTTTATCTAATATTAAAGCACTAATGTTCATATTTTCAATAACCTTTTTTTAATTAATTCTTAGGTGTTAACCAAGCTCCTTTATTTGCATTGTATATCCAACCTCTACTCTGCAAAACGGATCTTTCAGCATTTAAAAAACCACTTGTTGGTATTAATTCACCATTAGGTAAACGATACGAGTCATATATCGGTTTGCCTGCTCTCATTTCATTTCTTAAAGCTCCATAATTTTGTTTCCAATTTAATTGGGGGGTTCCTTTATTTGGCAAATTTAGAAATCTATCTCCTTCTTTCCACCCTGTCGGTTTTAATGCCTGCTCTGATCCTTTTTTAAAAAGATTTAATCCGCCTTTTGCTCCTTTTACAAGATTTTTCCCGGCATTCCACAATCCTTTAGCAGCAGATGCCAACCCAATTGCAGTTCCATACAAACTTCCAGCTTTTGCAGCATCTGAGCAAGGATCGTAATTACCTAAA
>JAAYAN010000278.1 GCA_012719345.1 Ignavibacteria bacterium
CGAGAATATTGTGGGCTTTGAGAGAAATGGCTACTTTGTCGGATAGTGGATATTCTGACATAGTCTTTCTTTTGCGGTAGTCCACTTTCACAAAATAGAAAAAAAATAGCGTTTCTCCAAATTACAAAAATCAGAATATCTGGCGATTATGTTTTTCTGAACCCAGGTTTTACGCCGGAGAAGAATCGGATCCCTGTCACAGATCCACGAAACTGCTGAAGCGAAATAAACTTTCCTGGAAACTCTACAGTTTTTTTCCTTTAGATTGGCCTTGCAGTTTACTATTTCACTTTCGATCATATCAATGGTTTTTATACTCTCCCTTCTGCCAGAATTGACCTCACTGGATAGTGGACACAGCCTTGTAATAAAAAAAATTAAACCAGCATAACAGCCGGATTATTTAGGCTTATTCCCTTGTTTGTATAATTTTGTGCAATATCATCAACCCAGGTTTATGGAACTCCAATAAGCGACGCTTGAGGTGTTTATAGACGGTATTATATTGAAAACCAACTATATTTAACATAGGATAAATTTGTATTGATATGGAAACGAAAATGAAAGCCGCTTACTTGCCTGGTAACAGTACAGTCGAGTTCAGAGAAGTGGACATCCCTCAACCGGGGCCTGGGGAAGTACTCATCAGGACGAAGGCCTCCACGATATGTGGCAGCGACATCCGGGCCATTTACAGGGAGCATCTGGGGAAAGGTCCAGAGGCTTACCAGAACAAAATTGCAGGTCATGAACCTTGCGGCCAGATTGTGCAATGCGGCAGCCATACCAAACGCTTCAGGGAAGGCGATCGGGTGGTGGTTTATCACATTTCGGGATGCGGTGTGTGCAACGACTGCCGCAAAGGATATATGATATCCTGCACCAGCCCTTCGCGAAAAGCCTATGGCTGGCAGCGCGACGGCGGCATGGCCCCTTATATTCTGGCCGATGAAAAAGAGTGTGTTTTACTGCCCGATGAACTGACCTATACCGACGGGGCACAGGTGGCATGTGGTTTCGGGACAGTTTACGAAGGTCTGGAAAAGATCGGCGTGTCGGGGAATGATGCAGTACTGGTGGTGGGACTGGGGCCCGTAGGACTTGCCTCCCTTATGCTGGCCAGGGCGCTCGGGGCAAAACACCTGGTGGGCGTAGACACCGTCAAAGAGCGGTGCGACCTGGCGCTGAAACTCGGACTGGCAAACTACACCTTCGTGTCAGGGACCGATACCCTGGAGCAGGTATTGGCGACCACTTACCAGAAACAGGGGTTTGAAAAAACAGTGGACTGCTCGGGGCACACCCTGGGGCGGCAACTCTGCATCAGGGCGACACGGAAATGGGGCAGAATGGTGATGATCGGTGAAGGCGGAACTGTTGAGTTCTACCCCAGTCCCGATATTATTCATGACCAGATTACCATTTACGGATCCTGGGTAACCAACATCTGGCGTATGGAAGAGTTAGTGGAACGGCTGGTTCGGTGGGGTATCCATCCCGAGGACCTGGTGACCCACCGTTTCCCGCTGGACCAGGCCGACAAGGCGTACCAGTTGATGGATGAAGGCAAGTGCGGCAAAGTGGCCATCGTTTTTGACGAAGAGTATAAACCCAGTGATTGAAGGAACCCGGTAAATGATGCATGAATCCGGTGAGCCCATCATGACCAGGATGCGCCGGCATTATTATCTTGGTATTCATAAAAGATAGTTAAGAATACCGGTTGTTAGGATTGTTTTCAATTTTAGGACAAAATCCAAAAAATCTAATAATGAACGGATTATGTTTTTATAAGCTCCTTAAAACAGCAGGTTTAGCTATTACATTTTCATTTTTTATAATTACGTGTGATTCTCAGAAGATCTCAGATGCTGATTCGTTGGTTGAAAATCGGTTATTTATTGCACACAGAGGCGTTAATATGAGGTCCACAATTGCAGGAGAGAATTCGATCGAGTCTGTCAGACTGGCAAAAAGAGCAGGATTTCAATGTATTGAAACCGATGCAAGATTGACGGCAGACAGCGTTCTGGTTGTTATGCATGATAATACGCTGAACAGGACTTGCTTAACTATTGATGGTTCTGAGTTAACAGATAAAGTCTTTGTCGCAGAAGTAACCATGGCAGATCTAAAATCAAATTACATTTTAAAAGCAACA
>JAAYAN010000057.1 GCA_012719345.1 Ignavibacteria bacterium
AAAAATTGTTTACATCCAGGGGTGGGGAATACTTTTGAACCTGACTGGGGATTACTTCTGACCCCGCTTGGGGAATACTTCTGGACTTATTTTGTTTTTAATGGGGAATATTTCTGGACTTTGACAATCTAAGAACTTATTCTTAATCTTGCTCTGTTTTTCCCTTCCCCGGGTTTTGTACTTGCCAGTTGTTAACAAGTCAATGGAACAACCTCCAGACAGGAAATGGTCTAGATTGTTTTCTACAATCCTGTCAACAGAAAAATATATGTTATATCCAGTTTGATAATTTATTTATTATAAATGGCAAAAGAAATAAGACAGGGATAATATAAGTTACAATTTTAACATAAGTATCTATTATTCTTAATTTTTTTTCTCCTTTGTTAATTCCAATTACGCTGTTGGGTCCAAAATACAATATTAATGAAATAAATAATGCTATAGATAAATATATTAAATTCATAAATATAATATTATCAGAAGTTTTAGTTTCTATTTTCGCTTTCTTAAAATTTGTCTCTAGTGTCAATAATATTTCAAGTGCCTTTGGAACTTCATCTTGCTGAATACCATTTTTTAATATTTCAAATGCTTCATTCTTGACAATCGTTTTATTAGTATCTGGGATAAAAATGATGTATAGATTTATACACATATAAGCAAAATACAGAAACCATCGGGCATATCTCCGCCAAAACTTAACCAAAATATTTGGTCTTGTGTTTTTTATCCATTTCTCGATTTCATATAATAACTCTTTACCTTCAGATGTTGTGTTATTTTCAACTGAAACAGATATCTCGTTCCTTGATATTTCACTCCTTCCAAGAGATATTCTTGCTTTTACATTAGCAACACTCAGTGTATAGCTAAAATCAATGGGGAATTCACTATTTATATCTTTATTCATCGCAATTTCCTTAAAGGATTCAGCTTTAACAGTTTTATCACTTTTGTAATTAATTATTAATTCCCTATAACAATCAGCAAATTGATAGTTGGTCTCTAATTTTCTCCTCAATCCTTCATCATCTATTTCATAATCTAAACCGGAATATTCTTTTTTTCGCTTTAGAACTTCATTATCAATTAAGTATGATCTATATTTTTTCAACTTTTCTAATTGAGACTCGAATACCTTATCTAATTCTTCAAGTTTTCTAAAATCCAATAACCAAGGTCCATATTCCGTAATTGAACTAGGGTGAATTATTGTAGACATAAAAACTCCTTTTACGTTTTTATTCTGGCTAAACTAAGCGATGCTAGAATTTAAGCATCGGATATATTTGCCTCATCAAAATTATTAAAACTGTTAAACTATATGTGAACTTTCATAAATAACCAACGCGCTTGCAAAAACAACTGTGCGGTTGATATTGCGAAATAACAAAAGTACCTTTTGATATTTTAGGCAGTTAATCCATTATGTAATAAATATTTAATTACATTATTTTTGTGTTTAGTTGTTAGATATGAATCTATTATATCATCACCAAATCCATCTGCAATTCCAATTTTAACCTGAGATAGACTATTGCTCACTTCTAATACTTGGTGAATGTATTTTATAGCGATACTGAATGCACGATCTGTATTAACAATTCCAGAATTAACCTCTAAATCTAAATCATTCATATAACCAAATTTATAATTACATGATTCTCTTAACTCTTTTAGTTTCATAAGCGTAACAAGAAAAAAAGATTCAATAAACAGTTTCAACTCTAGTTCATTTTTGACCAATTTAATTAATAATGTATGATGTATTTGCTTAAGTTGAGCTACTTTAATACGGGGGTTTAACCAAAGCATGGCTAAGGACATATGAAACATAGAATAATATAGTCCAATTGGTTGATAAATCTTACTGTCTTTTTTCCTTTGAATAGCTTTTGCTGTTTCCCTGAAGCAAACTGCTGCAAGTAAACTCTTGGAGCATTTCATCACTCGCAAATTCCATTCATTTGGGTTAGACTTGACTTGTTCACGAACCTTATCTTTAAATTTCTGTGGCAATACCTTTTCTTTAAAGAATCTAGCAATTATACAATCTATATTTTTCATTTAATCACCTTATTAAACAATAATGCTGCTATAACATATAACTCTTGCCAAGTAATTCGGCATGATATTTTTGTATAAAACTCATCATTCTTTGCACTTGTCAGGTTGCTATTTGCCATTTCTCTTTAACTCAACTCTATATTTTTAATGTCATTTTCAGTAGTATGGATTACACATAAATTCTTGCACTTATTACTTCTTCAAAAGTTAATATTGTTCCGTCTTCACTTGTCCACGATTTGGTGTCTCTTGTGTAAGCAAAGACTTTTAATTTAGGCTTTTTTGATAACGCTTCTGTCACCAAACATAAACGATAGAATTTCTTGTTTGCTTTTAAGTTTAGAAATTCATTTGGTGTCAGCTCAGTTGTAATCGTGTTTCCTGATAGTCCCTTTACTTCTAATTTAAGTTCTGTTCTGTCGCTTGTTGCTGTTAAATCCCAACCCACATTGTCTTTCTCTACAGAGTTAATTTCATATCCCAATTTTTCATAGTGTTTGGTCACAAATTTTATAGCACTCTTTTCAACTTCAATTCTTTTTAATAGGTCAGACTGTCGAGGAGAGCCTTTTGGTTTTTTAGCTCTGGTCGGTTTGGTCGGAATTTTTCCTTTAAAAATGTAGTCCGATACAAGTCTTACAAATTCAGGATTGTTGTCAGCATACCAAACATTGCTTTGCCCTATCCAATTCTTTTCTTGTCTCCGAATATTTATTACTCTTTCGTCAACTGATAAAAGCCTTGCGTCACTTGTCTTTGCAGTTGCGTAAAAACTAAGTTCAATGTTCTTGTATTTTCGATTTGCATATTTAGGTAGCATTTGTTCGTATCTGTAAACAGTCGCATTTAAGTACCATCCAACTATATATGTTCCACCCTTTTCAGGGTCTCTTGCTGTCCAAACAACTGTTACTCCGGTAATCTTATCATCATTCTCGTTTGCTCCAAGTTTTTCAATTTTTATAGTGCATGGATTACCATATTGTCTGTCAATTTTGGGCTGAACGTAACCATAAACACGTCCTTGGTAGCCTTTGAAATTATAAATTTCACCACCCCATCCTTCATTGTCAACGTGCTTGCCCCCCCCAGTTATTTTGTCAATGGTTTTGCCTTGATAAAAATCCATCCAACCCGTGTTAAAAAATACAATTCTGTCGTTCATTTTGTTTGTCTGTTTGGTGTTTGCAGTGTCGACATAGCCTGACAGCTATCGGACGGGACTATATACTGTTGGGATTGCGGATTGCTTTCCTGTCCAACCCCGATGCTGTTGTTGCGGGCAGCGAACTTTGTTGTCCGCACAGAAGCCCCAATTGGCATATAGTTTTTGTTATGGGCAGTAATTTTATCCATTCATTATTGTGTCTGCTTTTATAATTCTAATCGATGGATTAATTTTTTCTACAAGGTCTCTTACAAATCCAAAATCTGGATTACTCATTGCTCGTCCGGTTATAATCTGTTCAACTTGAACATCGATATAGAAATGTCCGTTTTGCACAAAAACTCGCTCTTCTTGTTCGTAATTCCAAACCTCAAGTTTGTGGCTTAAAATCTCAATTGCTGTTTGATCAGTAAAATTTTGATTTCGAATCGATGCAAGTCCGTTATATTGAATAGGTCTTACCGTATAATGCGCTTCATCAATTCGAACACCAATTGCAACGCCCCGTTGTCCGTTTGAATAGTGTGACCACATAAGTTCATTATCGTTAATTCGGTATAAAGAACAAATTCTTAAATTTCCCTTCTCCTCGGCAAGTCTGTCTCTAATAATGCGATCAAGTTCTCCTGTACGATAATAGTATTGTCCTTCCATCGGATCATTCAGATCTTTATACTTTGAAACATAAAGTCTATTTTTAAGGATAATGTCAACAAAATTCTTGAAATTATCCAAACTCCTGTATTTATACAAAATATCTGTCATTGTCGTGATTTATTATTGCCCATAACTTATTTTTATAGCAATATTACATAAATCCCTCTTTAAAAACATATTTTTTTGCGTATATTCCATAATATCCTTGGTTATTCAGTAATAAGCTTTTGTATCATACAAATATTTTTATCAAGCATAACATAAAAATAAAACTCCAACTTGTAAACCTTTTTTTACAATTTTCCACAACCTCAAAATTTAAATTCCCTCTCCTTACCAAGGAGAGGGTTGGTTTACCCGGCGTATGTCGGGGTGAGGTCAAGCTTTCCTCCTCCCCTTTTTCTTAAAGTACCAGGCATTTCCCTCCATCCGTCTCCTCCCCTTTACTAAAGGGGAGGTCGGGAGGGGTTCAAAGTTTACCTGGCTGTGACGAGTGTTTTAGTTCATCAATCAATTCCCCAATCCTTGCAAAAGCTTTGTCCCCGTTTACCAGCGCTTCCTCATTTTTCAGTCGCACGAAAGCAACCCCGTAATTTTCAAGATATTTTTGCCTTTCAATATCATACTCCTTTTGCTCCGGCAGATTGTGAACATCGCCGTCAATCTCAACAGCAATCTTCAACTCCGGACAGTAAAAATCCACGATGTAATTATCAATTGAATATTGCCTTCTGAATTTTTTACCAGATAATTTTCTTCCTTTTAAATAATTCCAAACAATCTTTTCGCAAAAAGTTTGTTCACTTCGTAACTGCCTGCGTCTGTTCTTCAATTCAGTTTTATTATAGTGTTTCGTCATATTCAAATTCCTCTTACCTCAACCTTAATCCTTCTCCTAAAAATAGGAGAAGGAAATCTTCACACGACAAACAGATTCCCTCTCCTTAACAAGGAGAGGGTTGGGGTGAGGTTAAGTTTAAGCTTTATCCAAAGTAATTACAATCCCCCCTGCGCCGTCATCCGTAACAACTGCAGAGGTAACAACATCCCTGTAACCCGGTTTGCTTACCGTAACCGTGTAAGTTCCGGCTCCCGGACTTTTAATCTTAAAACCGCCTTTCTCTGCGCTTTTTTTGTTAATTGCTGCAACGCCGTTTCCTCCTGCCTTCATCATTTCCGCGCTCTGCTCAAATTTAATGCTTGCTCCTGCAACTGGCTTTCCGGTAGCTGAATCGGTAATTTTCCCCGAAACAAATTTCGCTTTTCCGCCCGTGTTTATCACCTTAATTGCAGATGTGTAAACACTATGGAAATCAGGATTCTTTTTCCGCAGCATATTTACCTGAGCGGTAATTTTATCAAGAATTTTCTGCGCAGTTTTAATTTCTTCAACAAGCGCCTTGTTCAAGTTTTTCTTTTCGCTTATAGTTAAACGCGGCATTGAGGTTGTATTTTTATAATCATTTATTGCTTTTAAAAAAGCAGCCTGTGTCTGCCCGTCAATAAAATGATCTTTTAGCGCCCCAATGTTTTCCTGCGCTTTTTTATAAATTGCATTGCCCAGATTAACCAATTCCGTATCAGGCATTCTCTTCACTTTGCTTTCAAATAGTTTTACTTCGTTCAGCAGCAGCGTGTTTTCTTCCGCTACCGCGTAAGCTGTAATATTGGTGCTGTTTTCCAATATCACACCAATCAGGTTATCCCTTTTTTCTTCCTTATTTATTGTCTGCCCTTTCGCATCCAGTTGCAGTTTATCTGCAATTCCGCTTATCGTTCCCAACGATGTTTTAAATTCCCGCCTGTATTCACTTACTTTAGGCAGCGCATTAGCGGTTTCGCTGTTCTTATCCAAAACTGCATCCGCTGTTTGATACATACTGATTTTGTTTTCAACTCTGTTGTTCATTACAACTCCTTTTGTTTGTTATATGGTATTTTCAAAAGAACTTTCTTGTAAAGAATACAAAACTTCCACAACCGGCAGTTTCATTGCCATCAATAGTTTATATCAGATTTTTATTTTCCCTTTTCCTACGTCCCAAAATTTAAAAGCCGCCATCAATTTTTACGCGAATAAAAAATAAGCGAATAATATTCAAAAATCAATATTATTTTTTCATAAACTTATTTTTAAAGAAATAATACACTCAAATTGTTGTCTCTGCATAACTCATTGTTTTGCTTGCATATCTGATTGTTCCCCCTGCATTACGCATTGATTTGCTTGCATATCTGATTGTTTTGCTTGCAGTACGCTTTGCTTTGCTTGCAGTACCGATTGTTTCCCTTGCAGTACGCTTTGCTTTGCTTGCAGTACCGATTGTTCCCCCTGCAGTACGCTTTGCTTTGCTTGCAGTACCGATTGTTCCCCCTGCATTACGCTTTGCTTTGCTTGCAGTACCGATTGTTTCCCTTGCAGTACGCTTTGCTTTGCTTGCAGTACCGATTGTAACCGCTGCCCTATGCACTCTGCCCTTTGCGCTATGCGCTTCATTCAAAACTAAGCATTTCCCGATAAATCGGGACAGGCAAAATTCAATATCCAAGGGTACACTGGTTTGTTCGTCACGGAATGATCTGCGGCTGGCAGAATATTGAACCGTACTCCGTTCTCCGCTTTGCTTTTCATCCCGGTTTCTTTGGGTTGTATCCTTTCTTTGCTCCTTCCTGCTGTTTTCCATATCGGGTTAGTATGGTTGAATCACAATCTAAGGTATACCGGTCAAACTTTACATTCTCAAATACCCAGCCGAATAAGTGCTCTGATAATATACTGCTTTTCT
>JAAYAN010000004.1 GCA_012719345.1 Ignavibacteria bacterium
AAAC
Organism: Ignavibacteria bacterium; assembly: GCA_012719345.1. Classification (GTDB taxonomy): domain Bacteria; phylum Bacteroidota; class Ignavibacteria; order Ignavibacteriales; family Melioribacteraceae; genus JAAYAN01. The sequence continues at coordinate 5 of JAAYAN010000004.1, forward strand.
AATTCAAAATTCATCATTCATAATTCTTTTCTTATCTTGCCCTGTTTCAGCATTTGTCCAAATATTCAACCCTTTTTTTTTGATTTTACGACGTTATTTGCAGTGCTTGGTGTATTCGTCCGCTTGGTTAATATTCATAATCATAATCTTTTTCTTTTTTAACCATAGAATTCATTACCAAAATGGTACACTACCTATGGGGTGAATAAACAAATATTTACCGTTTTTATTTTATTTTGGTCATCAAATAAAAAGACAATTTCTAATTGTATAGCAAGACTTATATCTCTTCTTTCATTATGATTATAGATTACCACGCCTTCATAGTCATAAAATGAATCAGAAAATAAGATACCCCAATACGATTTAGATGTATTTACACTGTCGCCTTTTCGCAAAATAGAATCAAGATAACTGTTCATTCTTTTAAGAATTTCTTCATTAAAAGGGGTTTCTTCAAAAGTATATTTCACAAAATCTTTCCGTATTGCTAAATGTAATTCATCTCCTTCCAATCCTTTATAATATTTGCGAAGTTGAGAATTTAAGTCTGGGGGAGTACAAAAAATTTTCCACATATCATTTTGAATTATGCATAACTTTTTTGCATCATATTTTTCCTCTTCAACCTCCATATACGATTTTATTAACGATTGATTTTCAACTATAAATTTCAACATTGAATAATATCGAATACTATCAGATTCGTGCTGACCATGAGAAAATATAAACATTGAGCAAAAGAAAAATACTAAAAACAATTCTTTCATAAAGTGATTTTTTAATATTAGAATCGAATAAACATATTGAAATTTCCCGGAGATATTCCTTTTCTTAGATAACTCTTTGAACCACTATCAAAAGGTATATAATTGTAGCCCCCAAGCGGTATTGTTTCATAAGACATTCTTTGCCCGAAATCCGTGCCTAACTGACTTCTAATTACATTCATTTTAGGAACCACATCTCTATCTGAGAAACTACCCCCAAGTCCAGTATGTAAAAATTCATGCAAAAAGACCATTCCATATCCCATTGTTTCTTTGTTTAATCCTCCTTGTACTCCGTTCATAAATCCTTGAATTTGACTAAAATCTAATCCTATTTGATTGCCTCCTCCTTTTGAACCTTTACCATCTGTTTGACCAACATTGATAACTTGTTTATCGTCTATAAGATTTTGAAGCATACCTCGTGCTGTTTCTGAACCAATAGAATTTCCATTTTCATCAGTTTTTATTATGGGGTTTCCATCCGCATCTTTCGCATAGCTTAAAAAAGTCCTTCCATCTCTAATTTCTGTACTTACATTCAATCCTGTTATATCACTTAAACTTGTAGTTAATTGTTCTACATTATTTGTTCCATTAGCCTTGTCTGTTAGGACAAGATCGGTAACTTCTCCTTCCATCCCCGTCGGATCCACGTACTTTAAGGGATTTGAGTTGCAATAGCTGTAGGGTGAGACACTCGGATACTTTTCAAACATCGGGTCGCGGCTTATAAAAGTGGGAGGGGCATAGTACCTTGCACTGTAATAATACATATTATTCTCTTCATCCAATTCCTTGGCATTGAAGGCATAATTGGGCATGGGGGAATCATGGAAGGTAGGGTTATAAT
>JAAYAN010000058.1 GCA_012719345.1 Ignavibacteria bacterium
TTATAACCTCCGCCTTCGTCCGATGGAATAGATTCGGGATACTTATACCGCATTAGATATACGTCAATGTTATTAAGCGGGAGATTACTTTCTTCATTTTTTACCGTAATATTTAAGTTGTAGCTTCGTACAAGCGAGCATAAAGTGCCAAAATCCTGAACGTGGCTGGCTTCGTTAAAATAAATATCTCCGTAATAACTGTTGCCTTCATCGGGCGAACAATAATAGGGGCTGTTTACAATTACTCTCAGCGCCCGGTAAATATGCCCGCTGTATTTATTTCCGCCCGCAGGAAAATCTTTCACTTTGCGATATGCCCCGATACTGTCCACCATAAAAGACTGTAACCCGACATTATAAACAACATTCCCTGAAGAATCTGTTGCGGCGTAAGAAACCACTTTATTTCTGTCGCTGTCTTTAACATAATCGGATACATCTACATAACCTCCGCCCATTTTACGAAGAATGTATTTTATTACTAATTTTGTTTGGATATTTTTTAACGGAAATGTGCAGGACTGTCCGTAAAACTTGTATTTAAGAACTCCTTTAAATTGTGCATAAACTGTTGCGGGATTAATATTTGCTTCAAGATATTGGACAGTATAATCGTCAGCGTAAACCGCCTTATCTCCCTGTCCTAACAAAGTAAAAGAGTTTCCTTGGGAACCGCTGAAATTGAGTTTAAAAGGCGAATAATTCGCCGGATGATTATTATCAGCAGAAAATACACGGACAGTATATTCATCGCCGGCATATTTATTTTGGACAAGCATAGGTAAAACCAGCGAGCCGTCTTTTTCAACATTCCTATCATAAATAACATATTCAGAATTCGGGTTATTCTCTGTCCTTTTCGAATCTCCTTCATCTATAGGAATGTCATCTCTTACTCCTTTGCGTGTTACCCTGACAATATATTTCATAGAATCATTTGCATTAAGCGGATCCCACAATTTAAGAAACACTTGGTAACGTCTTGCTTTTGCGGTTAATGTTCCTGCGTCCGCCGTTCCATCCTGATTAAGCATAATATTCTGCGAAGGACTTGCGTAATAGTTACTGTTAACTTTTAAACGCAAAACTTTATAAATATCTCCTTTAACAAATCCGGCATCAGTTATTCTAATAGTTGTGTCTTCTGCCATCATATAAGTACTGTCGGCATAATTAAATGAGAAATCAAAATTGCCGGTATTATCTGTCTGGGAAGTTGCTAAAACTTTTCCGACATCATCAAATTTATAGCTTAAATCAGCTTTGGATAAGACAACCGGAAGTCCTGCCCTTTTAAGTATATATTCAACACATAAACTTACCGATACATTTTTAAGAGGTTTTGCTTCAGCCGAAGATCCTGGCCAGTCATAAATCAGTTTACCCGAAATCTTTTTTACAGCATAAACAGGTTTTCGAATTGGGGGCTTTGAAATAACAGAAGTATTTTTTCTTACAAAAGTCCATATTTCGCTTTTACCCTGATTGACAGATGCCGGCTGACCGTATTCGTCCAAGGCTTGTATCTGCCAGACATAAGTTTTTCCCGTTTCCAAAGGGAATCCGTCTGCCGGATAAAGATGAATTGTTGCTCCTGTTAATATTGTTTCGTAAACCGGAACATTTGCTGTTATTGCTTTTAGAGGTGTTTGGCGATACATCACTTCGCAAATACGTAAAGCATATTTTATTATTTTCCCGGTCGAAGAAAAAACCGGTGTCCATTGAAAAGAAGGATTTGCTACATTTATCGTATCTTTGTCTGCGGGATATATTAATTGCGGTTGATCGGGAAGGTTTATCGAAAAGTCTGCACAGGCTTCGGTAAGCAATTCTCCTTTTTCACTGTATAATGAAATGCATATAGTATAGTCGTCTTCGGGCAGTCTGCCGGCCTTCATCACATTTGTAACAAATTTTTTATTTAGATTGGATTCATTTATATTTAGAATATCTGTGTTTCGGAAAATTTTCGTTAAAGGTCCAGAAGGAAATAATAAGTTATTTCCTTTTACCGTTCCAAGCTCGCCGTATCTTTTGCCAGACAGCACTGCTTTTGTATAAGTATTCTGTTCTTTGTTTCCGTTATAAATAACAGTGTAAGCAAGCATCCGGGGATCGCTTTCCCAATCGGCAATGTAAGGAGACGGATTAGGCGAAACTGTGATAATGGAATTCCAATTAATATTTTGTGCATTTGCTGCAACAATAAAAATAAAAAGTAAAGCTGTTTTTATTGTGTTTTTAAATAGTTCTTTTACTTTTTGCACAATTACTCCGGATATAATTGTTATTCTTTTACTTCAATATAAATGACTAATTTTAATTTACATTAGTCATTTATACTTATCTCGTATTTTATAATGTAAACTTTTTCTTACCGAAATGCAATTTTTCAATCTTTATTTACATTATTTTTTTACGTTTGATAAAAAAACAAAGTAAATATATTTATACCTGCTTTCCTGCGTAAACTTGTTCAACCCACATTTTGTTTACCGATCCCCATTCAACTTTTTTTTTAACCTGAGATTGTCTTCAACTATTTCGCTTATTAGGATTTCCTTATCTTTCAGCTTTTCTTCCAGCTTGTTTATTTTTGCTTCTTCAGTCCGGCTTCCGGTTTTGCTTTTACTAAATGTTTCCAGCGCTCCGGTGAACAATTCTTTCTTCCACAAATAAAATAAATTCGGATGTATATTATACTGCTCGCACAGTTTTCCTACCGATTCCTGGTTCTCTAAATGTTCACGTAATACCGATACTTTGAATTCCGCACTGTACTTCCTCTTTCCGTTTTTCATTTCTAACTCCTGAAGTTTTTTATACGTAATTTAATTCTTCAAAAGTTCCTTTCCAACTTAAGCATTATAAATCTTTGGCAGAATTATATGTTCAATCCTTTTTTTTCAAAGGTCCTATATTTTCGACTTGATGTCCTTTTTAATAATAGTTATTTTTGTGCAAGATTATTTGGAACTATGAATACAAAAAGATTAAATATTTTCACGTTATTTTTATTAGTTACAGTTTTATTTTCGCATGCCGGAGTTTTAATAGAATCATACAGATGTTATTGCCAATCGCATCTGGAAGAAAGTGTTGTTGATTCTTGCTGCAAAACTTCTTCAGTTAAAACGCAGCATAATAGCTGTGAAGAAGATCAACAATCTGAAATGCTCACTCACAATGATTGCTCATCCGATTGTGAAGGCAATTGTGTAGTTACAACTTATAAAAAACTTGATATTGACCTTCTTACAGCAAGTAATCAGGAAGTTAAAATATTCCTTCCTTTTGATATTATTTTAATTGATAAAAACAATGATGAGCTTTCTAAAACGGTTTTATCAGCTTCTTCAACAATAAATGAAAGTCTGCCCCACCCGTTTGGCAAAACCCTTGTAATTAAACTTCAACAACCAAAAATACCTTCGCCCGAAATAAGTTAAGCGTTTTTTATTAACTTATTTTTAAAGGAGAAGGAAATGATACGAATATTATTTTCTGTTCTTTTTTGCGCTGGAATTATTTTTCCGCAAAAACTGAGCGGAATTATTTATGGCGAGTTTGAAACAAACTTCAGAACGCCTCTGCCCGGCGTAAATATTTTTTGGGCAGATACGGAACTCGGCACAATGACCGATACCGAAGGCAAATTTCAATTATATAAAACTTCGGCGGATACTTCCCTGCTGGTTGTAACCTATGTTAGTTTTAAACCCTATACTATTAAAGTTGCAAAAACTGATGAATACGTTGAGATAATTCTAAAAGAAAACAGAGAGTTGAACGCGATTGAAGTTACTGCTCGAAGCAAATCTATAACTATAAATGACTTAAATCCCATTTTAACAATGGAAATAACCCGCGACGAATTAAAAAAAGCCGCTTGCTGCAATCTTTCGGAAAGCTTTGAAACAAACGCATCAGTGGATGTTTCGTACAGCGATGCAGTTACCGGAGCAAAGCAGATAAAATTGCTTGGACTTGCCGGGAAATACAGCCAGATTATGACTGAAAACATCCCGAATATACGGGGACTTGCCTCGGTTTACGGCTTGTATTATATCCCAGGACCCTGGATGCAGTCAATCCAGATATCGAAAGGAACCGCTTCGGTTGTGAACGGGTACGAATCTGTTTCCGGACAAATTAACATCGAGTTCAAAAAGCCGATGCAAAGCGAAAAGTATTATGCCGATATTTTTACAAACAGTGAACTAAAAAGCGATTTCAACGCGAATACTTATTATGAAATAAGTCCCGAATTAACTACCGGTGTTTTATTTCACGCGGAATATTTTAACAGGCTTCCCGATCATAATAACGACGGATTTATTGATAATCCTAATATCAGACAGATAAATCTTCTAAACAGATGGGAATACACAGGGTTCGAGAACTGGCATATTGCCGCATCTTTCAGTTATTTGAACGATAAAAGACACGGCGGACAGGGCGGGTTTAACAGACCTGCTTCTTCCGGAATTTATAAAACCGAAATGGATGCCAATCGCTTTCAGGGCTGGTCAAAAATCGGTTATATGTTCAATAACGATAAAAACACGAGCATCGGTTTTATCAATATGATAACTTCGCATCGTTACAATTCTGCTTTTGGAATGAGAAAATATGACGCGAAGGAATTCAGCTACTATTCGAATCTTATATTGGAATCCAACGTTTTTAATGAGCAGCATAAAATCAATACCGGTTTAAGTCTTGTTTACGATGACTATCAGGAAAATCTTGAGAATGTAAATTACGATAATACGGAAACTGTACCCGGAGCGTTTTTCCAATATACATTTTCACCGGATAAATCTTTTTCTGTAATCGGAGGAATAAGAGCGGATAATCACAATAAATACGGTTTATTCTTTACTCCGCGTTTGCACATAAAATACAGCCCTTTCGAAAATACAAACCTGCGAATTGCTGCCGGAAAAGGTTTCAGAACGGCGAGAATAATTTCTGAAAATATTCCGCTTATCACTTCTTCGCGTAAATTTGTTTTCGAGAAAAACCCTAAAATGGAAGAAGCTGTAAATTACGGAATTAACATCACGCAGTATATTACAATAAATGAACGGGCTATATCTATCAGCGGCGATTTTTACAGAACCGATTTCCTTAACAAGATTGTTGTTGATTTGGATAAAAGCTCCAAGGAAGTAAATTTCTACAATTTGAGCGGTAAATCTTATGCGAACAATTATCAATTGGAATTAAGTTATGAGCTGTTTCCGCAATTTGATGTTCTTGGCGCTGTTAGATTTTCCGAAACTAAAACCGATTATGAAAAAGGTTTAAGATCGGAACCGCTTAATAATCAGTTCAAAGGTCTGCTTTCTTTCTCGTACCTAACAAATTTACGATTATGGCAATTCGATTTTACAGCCCAGTTCAACGGTAAATCGCGCTTACCTGATTTTTCCGATAACCCGGAAATAAATATGCGGAAATACTCGCCGAACTACACGATTTTAAATGCACAGATAACCAGATTTTTTAAAGGCTGGGAAGTCTATTTAGGCGCTGAAAACTTAACCGGATATACGCAAACCAAACCGATAATTTCTTCGGATAATCCTTTCGGGGATAACTTCGATGCATCGGTAATTTGGGGACCAGTTTCCGGTAGAATGTTTTATATGGGCGCAAGATTTTCAATAAATTAAAAGGAGATTAAAATGAAAAAGTATAATTCGTTTTTTGCAATCGCGTTATTAACACTATCTTTAATTGCTTCGGGCAATGAAAATAAAAATATCAAAAAGGTAATTTTCGATACATCAATTCATTGCAACAATTGCTCCGATAAACTTTTTAACTCCCTGCCAAAAGAAAGTGGAGTTATTGATTTGGAAGTAAATGTTGAGAAAAAGGAAGTTACTGTGGTTTTCGATCAGCAAAAAATTTCAGTGGATATATTAGCCGAAATTATAAATAAACTTGGCTATTCTGCTTATATTAAAAAAATCAGTAATTATTCAGAAGACAAACAGTAAATAAAAAAAAAGCCCTTCCTTTTTTTGGGAGGAGCTTTTTAGAAATAAATATTAATAATTTTTCAGGATTTAAAAACTGCCGATATATAAATTTAAAGATGCCCCCGAGTAGCCTTTAACAGGGCTAAAGTTCGCATAAAATCCAATTCCCATTCCAAGATAACTTGTAATATCCTGTTTTAATTCAACTTCCAGAGGAAAGCCGATTCCTTTTTTCAACTCGTAATTATATTTATCAAAAATGAAAAACGTCTCTTTCACTTCTCCTCTTTTGTTCCAGATATTATATGAGATTCCAGCTCTTGTAATAAGAGAATAATTAAACTTTTTTTTTATTAATAAAAATATCGGGAGCGGAAATATCAAACCTCTCATTTTAAAATCATAAGAGCGTCCATATTGTAAGGAATATGTATTAATATACTCTTCACCAAGTATTGGAAAATAGTTAAAGCTGAATATCCCGTAATCTGTTCTATAATTTAGCGAAGCATTTCCATTCAAACCGCCATCTGAATCAGGGAAATTTGCAGATACAAAACCCAATCCTGCCTGAACCCAGATAGAATTTGATGTTTCGTTTTGCGCAGGTAAAAATGTAAACGATAGTAAAAACAAGCTGAAAATACTTAAATATTTCATTTGGCTCCTTTGTTTTGTGAGTAAATAAATTAGTTTCAATTTCTAATTTATCAGAGGTCAATTATTTGCATTCGCAAAATATTGAATAGATGCAATAGATTCTGTAGAAAAATATTTCCTATAAGTTTTTCTTCCTCGGTTAAGGTCGCACCCTTAACAAAAAAATATTTTGTTATTATCATAATCTTACAGTGTATTTTCAGTAATATGTATATTCTTTTCTTTTAACTGCTTTTTTATTTCAAATAATTGTTTGCGCTCCTTCTCCGCTTCAGTTATAAAGAAGTCACAAAGAGTATATGATATGTACATTTCGTTTTACTTTTTTTTGATTTAGCCTTGTTCATCATTAAATATAGCTCTAATGTCGCTTTAATCAAAGATTTTTAAAATATAAGAATGATTAACAGTTCGGAAGGGAGAAAAATAGTTTTATTTGTAAATAAGCAATGTAAGTAAATAAAATCAGATTGGCGTATATTGTTGTTTTATATACACTTAGAGTGTTGCTCTGCGGAGAGGGTGGGATTCGAACCCACGGTACCCTTGCGAGTACACTACCTTTCCAGGGTAGCCAAATCAACCACTCTTGCACCTCTCCGGATTTCAGGCACGAAATATATTAAATTTGAAGTTTAATTAAAATCTTAAAATCAAATTTTACCAATTTAATTTTTCTTTAATAACGGGTTCCAAAAAGTCGGCTATTATTTTATGACCTGTAACATTAGGATGCCACTGGCAGCCGAAATCATCAGGGCGTTTAAGTTTTACATCAAGCTTTACAAAATGCAGTTTACTGTCTTTTGTTAATTTAATTAAAGAATTAACAACTGTGTAAATTTCAAAACAGCTTGGGTCGTTACGTGTAGGTCCGCATAAAGAAAAAATATGGGCTTCTGGATATTTTGCTCTTAATTCCTTTATAAAGCCAAGATATGCTTCGCGGAATTTCCATATTGACGGATATGGGCGCTGCCAAAAATCATTTTTACCGATTCGTATTACAACCGCGTCGGGTTTCCAATTTTTATCATCGTGTATAAGTGTATCGTTATAACAAACACGGTTATAAACTGTCGGCATCGGATTTTCGGAAAAAAGCCTTTCCCCGAAATTGCGTATAATTCCAATTCCCGAAACTGCTACAACAGCATAATCAGATTCAAACCGGCGCGCAAGCACCGGACCGAATCCTAGGTAATTATTTTCGGTTTCTGCAGAAAATTCGCATTCAGGGCTTTCCCCTTCGTTGCCGAAACCCGCAACAAATGAATCGCCAATGAATTCAATGCTTCTTTTAGCTTTAAAATTAGTTTTTACTAATTTGCAGCCTTTATCTAATAAAAAGCCGTTAAACTCTGTCTGCCCAAAACTTGCTTCGGTACGTTTGGTTATTTTTATTGTATGAATTGTATCTGCCAGACTGTCGGCAATACTGTAAACTCTATTTGAATCTTTTGTTGTAATAACTTTAAAAAACTTGCCGTCCAAAAAAACATTAAAAGTATTCGAACTGTCATATAATTTTACCGCAACAGAAGTGCCTTCGAATTTTGCTTTTATGTAAACGCCAGGCCAGTCAAATTTTATTTTTTTCGGATTTCTTTTATCAACACGTCCGCAGAAATAAATTGAAGGATCATCGGCATCTATTTCTCCTTTCGACAGAAAAAGATCGCAGGAATTAAAAGAAACGCTCATTATTATCAGGGAAAATATTATTAAATATTTGTTCATCAATTTCTAGCATAAAAAATCATTTTCCTATCTGGAAAATTAAAACCAGTAATTTAGTTTTTTTTTAGCAAAAAATAACTAAGTTTTAAGGATTTTTTAGTTTTAATCAAATTTTATTCTTATTTTTCAATTCAGTTTTTTTGGAAAGGTGCCGGAGTGGTTGAACGGGACGGTCTCGAAAACCGTTTAAGTCTTTATGGCTTACGAGGGTTCGAATCCCTCCCTTTCCGCAAAAAACATTATTTTTTTACGAAAAGATTTATAAAAATCAACTTCAATTTATTTCCCGTTTAAATTATTTTTAAGCCCAAAATCAAAAGAAATTTCTTAAAATAAGAATCAGTATAAATGCTGTAATAAATGCAGAAATGATAAAAATTGCGGCAATTTTAAGTTTACTGATTTGTTTTCGTTCAGTTTTGTTTTTTACATTTATTTGTGGTGTTTTCTTTACCTTTTTACTTAAATAAGACTGAGTAACAGCCGGCTTTATTTCGGGTTCTTTCGGTTTGTAATCTGAGTCTTTGCTGCCTTCTTTAAAGAATTTTTCATACTTCAATGTTCCATCAGAATTATACGATTTATTAACTCCGTTTCTTTTACCGTCTTTAAATACAATTTCTTCTTTTATTTTTCCATCATCATAAAATATTCTGGTTACACCGTCTTCCCTTCCGTAGTTAAAATTTTTCTCCCCTAGTTTTTGTCCGTTTTCGTAATAAAATTTCGAAAGACCATGCGGCTGCCCGTTTTTATATTTCCATACGCCTTTTAATTTGCCCGATTTATAAAATGTTTTTGTAACTCCTTCAAGTTTTCCGTTAACAATGGATTCATCTTTTCGCAGAATGCCTGTCTGGTAATATGTTCGGGCATAACCTTCACGTATTCCATTAATAAAAGTCATTTCAGTTTTCAATTCGCCGTTATCATAATAATACTTTGTTTCGCCGTTTTGAACATTGTTGATAAACTCCATCTCAATTTTTATCATTCCGGTATGATAAAATATTCTGCAGGGTCCGTGTTTCTTATTCTCTTTATATGATAAGGTTTGAATTAGTTTTCCTTCTTCGTTAAAATATTTAGCCCTGCCGTTAAGCAGTCCGTCCGAAAGATTTTTTTCGCTGCGGATTCTTCCGTTTTTATAATATGTTCGTATTAATCCCGATTTAACTGTTGCCATATCACTAAAAACTATATTTTTTTAAGTAATAATCGTATTTAGATTGTTTTTTTTTAGCAATATGAATTTAGTTTTATATTTCCTTTACTTTTAACAAATGAAGACTGTAAAGATTATCCGGATCAGTCCAAACGCAATTCATTTCAAAATAAGGATAAGTAATATCTTCTATATCAGAAAGATTATACTTGTAAAACCACTGAGTTAAAATTTTCTCATTCTTTTCCAGAAAAATCTTATTACCGAAAATGTGAAGGAGCTGATTTGTTTTACTGATCAGATACATTTCAGCGCGGCTCATTTTTTCGTTGTAAAAAACAAAATGACCGAATTTTTCTGCATCAAAAATCTGCCCGAATTCCTCATTAAGATAGTTTAAAATATTTTTATTCAACTCTTCTGTTAATCCTTTGTTATCGTTATATGCACTTTCAATAATTTCTTTATTTTTCTTTAAATCAGCGCCAATCAGTAAAATACCATTCTCTCCGCATGTTTTTGCTATATTTTTTACAAAATTTTTTAGCTCTGATGCAGTAAGGGAGCTTATTTTTGAGCTGGGCAAATAAATTATTTTCTGTTCAAATTGATTTTCGGTTTCAGGCATTTCAAATTTTTCTGTTAAACTTCCTATAACAGGATTTATTTTAATATTAGGATATTCCTGCTTTAAATTTACTGCGGATTCCATCAGTCTTACTTCGGATAAATCTACGGGAATAAATGCAATTAAATCGGGTATATGATCCAATAATATTCTTGTCCTTGTATAGTCTCCGGAGCTGAATTCAACTAAGACCGAATTTTCCGAGAAAAATGACGTTATTTCGTTTATGTGTTCAGTTAATATTTTTACTTCTGCACGGGTAATGTAGTATTCATCTAAAAACGATATTTTTTCTGTAATTTTTCCATCATCGCGGTCAATTAAATTATGAGGAAAATATTTATGGACTACTTTAAGACCATGTATTAATTGTGTAAGCAAATCTTCAGCTTCAATCTTTTTAGTACTTATCATTAAACACCTCCTCCTTGTTTATTTTTTAAAGGTTTATTTTCTTCTCAGCTAATGTTTAAATTTCCGACAAATTGCTTTAATAATCACAACATTAATTATTCGGTTGACTTTAAGAAAATAAAAAGTAAATTAAATGCGATAAATAAATTTTAATTTATTTTATTCCCCTGTCTGCAAAAAATTGAGTATACTTTTTATCAGTCTTCAGGATATGATTTACCAGCCATTCTTTTAAAAACTGGCTTATTTCAATTGTCAGCGAAAAACTGCCCGAATTTAATTGTTCGTTTAATTCTCCAACTTTTTTTACAAGCATATCATGTTCTTTTTTATGAATTTCAAAATCGGGATATTTATGAATCTTCATTAAATTTTCTTCATCTCTGAAATGAATTATTGTGTATTGTGTAAGTTTTTGAATAATACTGTTAATTATTTCTTTTGCTTTTCCGGATTGTCGTGCTTCAAACAAATCATTAACCATTTGCAGCAATTGTTTATGCTGGCTATCAATTTTTTCAATTTTTACGCTATAGTTTTCATCCCAATTATAAAGCGGCATATTTTGTTTCCTTTTTTTTTTGAGTAATAATCGGAATTTTAAATTATACTTTTAAGAGGATTTTTTTACTAATTCTTTAATTCAAAAAAAAACCCGCACTTAGCGGGATTTTTTTTAATTTTATTTGAGTTGTTTTTGCACGTATAGAGATTTGTAAAGTTTAAAATTGATGCTGTCTGTTAATGCCTGAAGCGACGCGTGAATTATGTTTTCGGAAACGCCGACTGTACCCCACGTAGAGTTGTTATCACCCGATTCCACAAGAACTCTTACCTTTGCATCAGTTCCTTCTTCTCCGTCAAGAACACGCACTTTGTAATCTACAAGCTGCACTTCGGCAATTTCAGGATAAAACCGCGATATTGCTTTCCGCAGAGCGTGATCCAATGCGGCAACAGGACCGTTGCCATCTGCGGCGGTATGCTCTATAACATTTTCAACTTTAACCTTTAAAACAGCTTCAGAATAATCGTTCTTGTTTTCATCGAACATCACATTTACTTTTGCGTAATCAACTGTAAAGAATGGTTTATAATCATTCAATTCGCGTCTTAACAAAAGTTCAAATGATGCTTCTGCTCCGTCAAACTGAAATCCTTGGTACTCAAGAGTTTTAAGATACTGAACAAAATTCTTACTGAATTCTTTTTCATCAGGTAAATCTATACCTAATTCTTTTGCTTTGTAACGGATATTGCTCTGTCCGGAAAGGTCCGATACCAGAACTCGCTGTTCGTTTCCAACAGTTTTCGGGTCAATATGCTCATACATCCGGCTATCCTTAAGAACCGAACTTACGTGAATGCCTCCTTTATGTGCAAACGCCGATTTCCCAACAAAAGGCGATCTTTTGTTTGGAATCAGGTTCATAACTTCATCCACATAATAGGAAAAAGAAGTAAGGTATTTCAAATCAATCAGACTTTTAGTTTCCAATTTCATTTTTAAAATTAGATTTGGAATTATCTGAATAAGATTTGCATTTCCGCATCTTTCACCAAGTCCGTTTATTGTTCCCTGAACATGAAACGCACCGGCCGAAACAGCACTTAAAGAATTTGCTGTTCCAAGTCCTCCGTCGTTATGAGCGTGAATTCCAATAGGAGTGGAAATATGTCTTTTTACATCTGTAACAATATTAAATATTTCCTGAGGAAGAGAGCCTCCGTTTGTATCGCATAATGTTATAACATCAGCTCCGGCTTGTTCTGCCGCTTTTAGCATTTTTATTGCAAATTCGGAATTGTCTTTATAGCCGTCAAAATAATGCTCGGCGTCAAAAATAACTCTTCTGCCGTAACTCCTTACATATTCAACCGATTTATAAATCAGCTCTTCATTTTGTTCATCAGTTAATCCGAGGCTTTTTTGCGAATGAAATCTCCAGGTTTTTCCAAAAATAGTTACAGCGGGAGTTTCCGATTTTATAAGCATATTAAGATTATGATCTTCCTTAACTTTATCGGGAAACCTTGCTGTTGAACCAAAAGCGCAAACCTGAATATTTTTAAGATCGAGCAGTTTAACTTTCTGAAAATACTCTTCGTCTTTCGGATTGCTGCCAGGCCATCCTCCTTCAATAACGTCAATTCCAAACTCATCAAGCTTTTGCGTTATAAGAAGTTTATCCTGAATTGAAAGATTTACTCCTTCACCCTGCGTTCCGTCTCGTAAAGTTGTATCAAATATTTCAACTGACATATTAAACCTTATTAATCCTTTTCTAAAGAATTTTATGCAATCATTGAATTTTTACGGGCATATTCAAATATTCCTCCCGCTTCAACAATAGGAAGAACATCACCAAGAGGTTTTAATTCGTAAGTTTTGCCGTCCGATAAATTACTTAAAGTATTTTCTTTAAGATTTATTTCAAGATTGTCGCCTGTTTTAATTTTATCATTCATTTTTCCAAATGATTCGTATGGAACAACAAATCCCCCGTCAACCGAGTTCCGGTAAAAAATTCTTGCATACGATTCTGCAATTATTACTTTTGCCCCTGCTACCTGCAATGCAAATGGAGCATGCTCGCGGGATGAACCGCAGCCGAAGTTAGATCCTCCGATAATAATCTGAAATTCAGATTCGCAGTTATCTCCTTTAACAAAAGGAATATTTCCGCCTGGCAGACCTGATTGCGGCAAAGGGACTGCAGATAATGCATAATGTCCGTATTTTTTCTTTTCTTCCGGATCAGTTAAACTGTATACAAGATGTTCTGCAGGAATTATCTGATCGGTATCGATATTATTTCCTAAAACAAACGCTTTTCCTTTAATTATATTTTCCATTTTAATCTCTCTTATTTTACAAAACATCTCGTGGATCGGTAATTACGCCTGTAAGCGCCGAAGAAGCTACTGTTAAAGGTGATGCCAAATAGACTTCCGATTTCTTGCTTCCCATTCTGCCAGGAAAATTTCTATTTGTTGTAGAAATTACAACGTCTTTGTCAACTGATCTGCCGAAAGTATCGGAAGGTCCGCCAAGACAAGCGGCGCAAGATGATTCGCCTATTTCACAGCCGGCATTTTTGAATATTTCTTTCAGGGAAATTCCGTTTATTGTTTCTTCTTCCATTTGTTTAGCAACAGCAGTACTTCCCGGAACAATAAATGTAGGCACTTTTACTTCTTTTCCTAAAAGCAGTTTTGCTGCAAATCTGAAATCGGTAATTTTACCTCCTGTACAGGAACCAATATAGCATTTGGTAAGTTTTGTTCCTTCAACACTTCTAACAGTTCCTCTGTTATCGGGACTGTGCGGTTTGGCTACAACAGGTTCGAGTTTGGTAACATCATAAACATATTTGCTTTGATATTTTGCATCTTCGTCGCTTCGGTAAATTTCGTAAGGGGCGTTAGTTCTTTCTTTAACAAAAGCTTCAGTCTTTGCATCCGCTTCAATAATTCCGTTCATACCGCCGCATTCAATAGCCATATTTGTTAATGTCATTCTTTCGTACATTTCCAAATCAAAAACCGCTTCGCCGTCAAATTCCATTGCCCGGTAAGTGGCTCCGTCTGTTGTAATATCGCCTAAAATCTGCAAGATTAAATCTTTTGCAGTCAGATATTCGGGCAGTTTTCCGTTAAAAGTAAATTTCATCGATTCAGGTACTTTTTCCCAAATTTTTCCTGTTCCAAGAATAAATGCCGCATCAGTATTTCCTACACCTGTAGAAAACATACCGAATGCGCCTGAAGTACAAGTGTGAGAATCAGTTCCGAAAAGTACTTTTCCGGGAAGATTATAACCTTCCTCGGCAAGAGCAATGTGGCATACTCCTTTATATCTTGGAGTTCCTACATCGTAATAATTCGGCAAATCGTAATCGGCTGCAAACTGACGAAGTATTTCAACATTACGGTTAGCATATTTATCTGCTGTAAATATGTAGTGATCGGGAAAGATAACAAGTTTATTCTTATCCCAGACTTTTGCCTCTTTTCCAAATTCATTTTTCCATATTTGAATTGTAGGCGGTCCGCAAACATCGTGCGTCATCAACACATCCACGTTCAGCCAGATATTTTCACCGGGAGATACTCTGTCCCTGCCGCTGGCATTAGCTAATATTTTTTCTGTTATTGTCATTCCCATTTTATAATTTCCTTAAATTGCGTCTATCTTTGCTTTTTCGTGATTATTTATTTCATTTGTTTTCTGAAACTTAATCAGATAATTTATTGCCTGTAAAAATGCTTTACCGCTGGCTTCAATTATATCAGTTGAAACACCTCTTCCGGTAAATGACTTTTCTCCGCTTCGTATACGAACCAGAGCTTCACCCATTGCCTGTCTGCCAGAAGTAACAGAACGCACCTGATATGATTCAACATTTGATTTGATATCGAGAGCTCTTTCTATTGCATTGAATAAAGCATCAACAGGACCGTCTCCGGTTGCCGATTCCATCAAAGATTCCTCTCCTGCAGTTATTTTAACAGTAGCAGTTGGAATAGCACTTGTTCCTGCACTTACCTGAATGTTGCTAAGTTCATAAAAATCGCTTTCTTTGTTTATCTCATCGCCCATTAAGGTTCGTAAGTCGTCATCAAATACTTCTTTTTTCTTATCGGCAAGTTCGGTAAACATCTTATAAACTCTGTCAAGTTCATCTCCGGTTAATTTATAACCTAATTCATCAAGACGGGCTTTTAAACCATGTCTTCCCGAATGTCTGCCTAAAACTATTTTTGTTTTTCTAACGCCTACGGTTTCAGGGGTCATAATTTCGTATGTATTTCTGTTTTTAAGCATACCGTCCTGATGAATTCCCGATTCGTGGGCAAAAGCATTTTCGCCTACAATAGCTTTATTTGGCTGAACAATCATTCCGGTAAACCCCGAAACCATACGGCTTGTGTTATAAATTTCTTCGGTTTTAATATTTGTATAATAACTGAAATAATCTTTACGCACTTTTAAAGCCATAACAATTTCTTCGAGTGATGCATTTCCGGCACGTTCGCCTATTCCATTAATTGTGCATTCAACCTGTCTTGCTCCGTTTTCAATTGCTGAAATTGAATTAGCTACACCAAGCCCTAAATCGTTATGACAATGCACGCTTATAATGGCCTTATCAATATTGCTTACTCTTTTTCTTAATTCGGCAATCATATTCCCAAATTCACTGGGTAAAGTATACCCTGTTGTATCGGGAATATTAATTGTAAGAGCACCAGCAGATATTGCTGCTTCAACTACCTCTGCAAGATAACCGATTTCAGTTCTTCCGGCATCTTCTGCAGAAAATTCAATATCGTTGCAGAATGTTTTTGCATAAGCTACTGCATCGTAACTCATCTGAACAACGGTTTTACGTTTTTCCTGAAGCGTTTTTCCGTATTTGTCTTCTCCGAATTTTCCTAATATGTGAAAGTCTGAAGTGCTTGCGAAAGTGTGAATTCTTGGTTTTGCAGAATGTTTGATTGCATCGTAGGCCGTTTTTATATCAATTTCTTTAGCCCGGGCTAAAGCTGCCACTGTCATTCCAACTTCTCCTGCCACTCGTTCAACAGCTTCAAACTGTGTAGGAGAAGAAACCGGAAATCCGGCTTCAATAATATCCACGCCTAATCTTTCAAGCTGACGTGCTATTTCTACTTTTTCATAAACATTTAAAGATGCGCCCGGAGATTGTTCCCCGTCTCTTAAAGTTGTATCGAAAACAAATATTCTGTTATCTGACATTTTTTTAGTTCCTTATTTTAACCTGTGAATAAATTATTCTCACAGGGTGAACACTCCAAGTCCCTGTTCGTGATAAATTTCATCAAAGCTTTTAATTATTTCTACAGTCATTTTTTCTGTAGAAATTTCTTTACCGCCTTCAGTCATAATATCTTTTGTGCGGTATCCAGCTTTAAGTGTTCTTTCAATTGCCTGATAAATTATTTCGGCAGCTTTAGGAACTTGTAGAGTATGTTCAAATAACATTGCCACCGATGCAATAGTTGCTATCGGGTTAGCTATGCCTTTACCGGCAATGTCGGGAGCGCTGCCATGTACCGGTTCGTATAAAGCGTATTTCGAACCAAGACTTGCAGAAGGCAGCATTCCAAGACTTCCGGTAATCATTCCGGCAATGTCACTCAAAATATCTCCAAAAAGATTAGATGTAACAATAATATCAAATTGTTTAGGATTACGGACAATCTGCATTGCTGCATTGTCTACATACATATCAATTAATTCAACGTCCTCGAAATCCTTATGAACTTCGTGAACTATTTTTCTCCAAAATTGCGAAACTTCAAGTACATTTGCTTTATCAATTGAATGTACTTTTCCGGCTCTGTTACGCGCTGTTTCAAAAGCTTTACGCGCAATCCGCTCAACTTCTTCTTTATAATAAATCATTGTGTTAAAACCTTTTTCTTCGTCATATCCGCGGGGCGTTCCAAAATAAATTCCGCCTGTAAGTTCCCGGAAGACAATAAAATCAGTTCCTTCCACAACTTCTCGCTTTAGAGATGATGCGTCGGCAAATGCACTGTAAATTTTTGCAGGACGTATGTTTGCCCAAAGTCCCAGAGATTTTCTCAGTTGAAGAAGAGCAGCTTCGGGTTTAAGATTATGTTCAAGGTTTTCCCATTTATATCCGCCAACAGCGCCAAGGATAACTGCATCCGAATCTAAGCATGTTTTTAATGTATCCTCTGTTAACGGAGTTCCGAATTCCTCGTATGATGCTCCGCCTATGAGTTTTTCATTATACTTAATTTCTATTTTAAATTTTTCGGCAACAGTATTTAATACTTTTACGCCGGCTTTAACAACCTCCGGGCCAATGCCATCGCCCGGAAGTAATGTAATTTTATAAGATACCAATTTATTCCTCTTATTTTTTCTTAATTATATACGACATCATATCTCTTAGTTTTTTTCCAACTACTTCAATAGGGTGTTCTGTATTAATTTTTCTTAATTCTTTAAGATTAGGAGCGCCTTTTGCATTTTCTTCAATCCATTCTTTTGCAAACGAACCATCCTGAACTTCTGTTAAGATTTTTTTCATTTCTTTTTTGGTTTCAGCTGTAATAACGCGCGGTCCTCTTGTCATTCCTCCGTATTCAGCTGTATCGCTTACCGAATAGTTCATTCTCGATAAACCGCCTTCATAGAATAAATCCACAATAAGTTTAAGTTCGTGCATACATTCAAAATATGCAAGTTCGTCTGGATAACCGGCTTCAACCAAAGTTTCAAAACCAGCTTTTACCAAATCGGCAGCTCCTCCGCAAAGAACTGCTTGTTCGCCGAATAAATCTGTTTCGGTTTCATCTTTAAAAGTTGTTTCGATTACACCGGCTTTTGTTCCGCCAATACCTTTTGCCCAGGAAAGAGCAAGTTCTTTTGTGTTTCCCGAATAATCGTTTTGAATAGCAATTAAGCAAGGAACGCCGTCGCCCTGCTGAAATGTTCTGCGAACAAGATGTCCAGGGCTTTTAGGAGCAATCATCATAACGTTAACATTGCTTGGAGGTACTATTTGTTTATAATGAATATTAAATCCGTGAGCAAAAACCAAAGTATCGCCTTCTTTCAAATTCTGGGCAATTGATTTTTCGTATACAATTTTTTGAATCTGATCGGGTAAAAGAATCATTATTACATCAGCTTGTGCTGAAGCTTCTTCTGCTGTAGTAACTTTAAGTCCTGCAGCTTCTGCAGCTTTCCAAGGTTCGCTTCCGGGAACTTCTGCAACAACAACATTAATTCCGCTTTCGGTTAAGTTTAAAGCATGTGCATGTCCCTGACTTCCGTAACCGATAATAGCTACTTTTTTCTGTTTTAGTAAATCGAGTGATGCATCGTTGTCATAATACACTTTCATTGTAATACCTCTATTTGTTTAATTGACATTTGAATATTCTTTTTTAATTTTTGTCTGCTCGCCTCTTTTTAAAGCAACTGTTCCAGACCGCGCAATTTCAATAATTCCGAAAGGCATAAGAACATTTATTGCGGCATCAATTTTATCAGGCGGACCTGTAACTTCAATCATAATGGATTTGTTATTTATATCAACAACACTTCCTCTGAAAATATCGCAAATATCCATTATTTCCGCGCGTTGTCCTTTATGATAACTGACTGTCATAAGTGCCAATTCTCTTTCAACTCTTGGCTGGTCTGTAAGATCAACAACTTTTATTGTATCTATAAGTCTGTTTAATTGTTTAACAATCTGTTCAATAATCTGATTGGGTCCGCGAGTTACCAAAGTCATTCGCGAAAGATCGCTGATTTCCGTTTCACCAATAGAAATACTGTCTATATTAAATCCTTTACCGCTGAACATTGTTGCTATTCTGTCGAAAGCTCCAAAACGGTTTTCAACTAAAACTGAAATAGTATGTTTCATAATTACACCATCCTTTTAGGATTTAAACGTTTAACCATCATTTCCGACACGCTTGCTCCGGCTGGAACCATCGGAAAAACCATATCAGCCTTTACAACTCTGAATTCTACTAATGCAGGTCCTTCATTATAAGCAAGTAATTCATCAAGCATTCCGTCAACATCTTCAGGTTTTTCACATCTCATAGCTTTTAATCCGAAAGCTTCAGCAACTTTAACAAAATCGGGATTGCTGGCACTTAAATCTGTAAAGCTGTATTTTTCTGCATGAAACAATTCCTGCCATTGGCGCACCATCCCCAGAAAACTATTATTCATTATAATAAATTTTATAGGAAGATTATAAGCTTTAGCAGTAATTAATTCCTGAATATTCATTTGAAATCCGCCGTCACCGCTTACGGAAACAACCGGTTTGTCCTTGATTCCAAATGATGCTCCTATTGAGGCAGGAACAGAAAAACCCATTGTTCCAAGTCCGCCACTGGTAATATGCGAGCGAGGATTATTAAATTTATAATATTGTGCAGCCCACATTTGATGCTGACCAACATCGGTTACAATTACTGCATTACCGTTAGTTTTATAAGATAATCTTTCATAAACATATTCAGTTCTTAAATTGTCGTCTTTTTCATAATAAAGCGGACATTGTTCCTGCCATCCTTTTATGTGCGCCCACCATTCATCAAGATTAGGGCGTTTGGTTATTTCGCTGGCTATTTCAGCAATTACGTGTTTTACATCTCCTACAATAGGTAAATCTACAACAACATTTTTATCAATGGCTGTAGGATCAATGTCTACGTGAATTTTATAAGCATGCTGAGCAAAAGTATCAACTTTTCCGGTAACCCGATCGTCAAAACGCGCACCCAGAGATACAATTACATCGCAATTATTTACAGCCTGATTAGCCCAAAATGTCCCATGCATTCCAAGCATACCGAGAGATTGAGGATCTGTTCCCGGAAACGCTCCCAGACCTTGCAGAGTCATTGTTACAGGGAAATTATTTTCTTTAGCCAGCAATCTTAATTCATTTGTACCGCCAGACATAATCACACCGCCGCCTACATATAACAAAGGGCGTTTGGCTTTTTGTAAAACTTCTGCAGCTTTCTTTATTTGGTTGTAATGCCCCTGATATTTAGGTTTATATCCTCGTATTTCAACTTTTTCAGGATAATCAAATTCACAAACAGAATTAACTACATCTTTCGGCAAATCAACAACTACGGGCCCAGGCCTTCCTGTTGAGGCAATAAAAAAAGCTTTACGAATTGTTGAAGCCAATTCATTAACATCCCTTACCAAAAAACTATGCTTTGTAATCGGTCTGGTTATACCAACAATATCCGCTTCCTGAAATGCATCATTTCCTATAAGATGAGATGCAACCTGACCTGTAAACACAACCAATGGAACTGAATCCATATAAGCATTGGCAATTCCTGTAACTGTATTAGTAGCTCCTGGACCTGATGTTACTAATACTACTCCTATTTTTCCGGTAGCTTTTGCATAACCTTCAGCTGCGTGAGTAGCACCTTGTTCGTGACGAACAAGTACATGCTGAAGAAAATCTATGTCGTATAATTTTTCATATATTTTAAGAACAGCTCCTCCGGGAAAACCAAAAATATGTTCAACTCCTTCTCTTCGCAAACATTCAAAGAAAATATCCGCGCCGCTCATTTTTTTCGATTGATCTTTCATTTTTTATCCTTTCGATAATTTTGAAAATGTTTAGGGCATCTTTAATACAGCACCAGTACTTGCAGAAGTTACCATCTGCGAATATCGTGCAAGATATCCTTTTTTAATTTTCGGTTCGAATTTATATATAGCTTCCAATCTTGAAGATATTTCTTCGTCACTTAGTTCAACTTCAAGTTTTTTATTCGGAATATCAATACAAATAATATCTCCTTTTTTTAGGGCAGCAATAGGTCCTCTGTCGGCTGCTTCCGGAGAAACATGTCCAATTGCAGCTCCTCTGGTACCTCCCGAAAACCTTCCGTCAGTAATAAGAGCAACTTTATCACCTAATCCCATACCCATAATTGCGCTCGTAGGAGATAACATCTCAGGCATTCCGGGTCCGCCTTTTGGTCCTTCATATCTGATAACAACAACTTCACCTGGAACTACTTCATTATTAAGAATTCCTTTAACAGCTTCTTCCTGCGATTCGAATATTCTGGCAGGACCTTTATGAACAAGCATTTTAGGATCGACTGCACCGGTTTTAACAACTGAACCGTCTGGAGCAAGATTTCCATATAAAATGGCCAATCCGCCAGTAGCAGAATAAGGATTTTCGATGCTTCTTATAACAGAACTGTCTTTAATTTCTGACCCTTTTATATTTTCTTTTAATGTCTTTCCAGTTACAGTTATACATTCTGTATTTAATAAGCCTTCAACTTTATTTAATTCATTTAATATTGCCGAAATTCCTCCTGCTCTATCAACATCTTCCATATGAACAAGATTTGTTGCCGGACTGACTTTGCAGATGTAAGGTGTTTTATTGGAAAGTTTATTTAAAATAGAAAGGTCAAAATTCAATCCTGCCTCGGTTGCAACTGCAAGCGAATGCAAAACAGTATTTGTGCTTCCGCCCATTGCCATATCAAGTGCAAATGCATTTATAAATGATTTTTCGGTAATTATATCCAAGGGTTTAATATCATTTTCTACTAAATACATTATTTGTTCGGCAGCTTTTTTTACTAATTCTTTTCTCTTAGGTGAGGTTGCTAAAACCGATCCGTTTCCCGGTAAGGCAATTCCTAAAGCCTCCATTAAGCAGTTCATCGAGTTTGCAGTAAACATACCCGAGCATGAACCGCAAGTTGGGCATCCGTTTTTTTCAAGCTGGAATAATTCTTCATCATTAATTTCACCTGTTTTGTATTTCCCAACACCTTCAAAAACTGAAATCAAATCAACTTTTTTTCCGTTTGCCAGTTTACCTGCATTCATTGGTCCTCCGGAAACAAATATTGTTGGAATATTTAACCGGACTGCTGCCATCAACATTCCCGGAACAATTTTATCGCAATTTGTAATACATACCATCCCGTCAAGTCTGTGTGCTTCAATAACGGTTTCCACACAGTCTGCAATAAGTTCTCGACTTGCCAAGGAATATCTCATTCCTATATGACCCATCGCTATGCCGTCATCAACACCAATAGTATTGAATTCAAAAGGTACACCGCCGGCTTCGCGAACAGCTTCTTTTGCAATTTTTCCAAATTCCTGCAAATGAACATGTCCGGGAACAATATCTGTGTATGAATTGCATATCCCAATAAAAGGTTTTTTAAAATCTGCTTCGCTTTTAATAACGCCTGTTGCTCTTAATAGACTTCTGTGAGGCGCTTTTTCAAAACCTGTTTTAACTAAATCCGATCTCAATTTTTCCTCCGATATTTCAAAATAAATAAAAACTTTGTATTTCGGTCAATCCCGAATTGCTTTTATTTTTTTGTGAATTTTTTGGTAAGCTTTCTCGGGATCGACTTTATCAGCCAATAAGTAGCACAACCACTAGTAGGCTAATTATAATAATCCCTAGAATAATGATGTTTTCCGGAAGGTTTGTAACTTCGTCAAAAGCAACAGCTTTAGAAGATGTTGTTTTGATTTTGGCGATATTTAATTTTTTATTATTCATTACGATTTATTTAGGGCAAAACTAATGTTTGTTTCCTATTTTGTCAAGAGATTACTTAATTTTTTTTTATTTTTTTTGTTTTTTTTCAATTAATTAAGGATTCTGGTTATAAATTATAAACTATTCTTTATTATCCTTGATTTTTTTTCTGCATCATACTATCATAATTTTCTTGACAATGAAATATATAATTTAGTAGTTTTGCATTCAACTTAGTAATAATTGTTCATTAAAAATTTGTCTTGATAATTGCTTTTATCTAGAAAGGTTGAGGGATCAGGCCCTGCGACACCTTGGCAACCACACTTTTGTGAATGGTGCTAATTCCTGCCCATGTTTTTGGGGGAGATGAAAGAAGAGAATGTTTAATTCATCGCCTCTTCGTAAATCTTCCTCGTAGAGGTTTTTTTATTTTAAACATTTTTTTTATTAAAGAGGATATAATGAACACTAATAAATTGCGTAATTTCCGATTTGAAACACTTCAACTGCACGCAGGACACACCCCAGACACAGTTACAAATTCCAGAGCTGTACCTATTTACCAAACTTCTTCCTACATTTTTAATGATGCTGACCATGCAGCTAAACTTTTCGATTTGAAGGAATTTGGAAATATTTACACACGAATAATGAATCCGACGACTGATGTTTTTGAAAAAAGAATTGCTGCCTTGGAAGGCGGTATTGCTGCTTTAGCAACAGCTTCGGGACAAGCAGCCGAGTTTATAACAATTGCTACCTTAGTGCAGGCAGGCGAAAATATTGTTTCAACAAGTTTGCTTTATGGCGGTACTTTTAATTTATTTAAAGTTACTTTAGCTAGGCTGGGAATTGATGTAAGATTTGCTGAAGGTGATAATACAAATGATTTTGAAAAATTAATAGATAAAAATACAAAAGCAATTTACCTGGAATCGATAGGAAATCCGAAACTTAATATTGCCGATATCAAAGCATTTTCGGAGTTAGCTCATAAATACGGAATTCCTCTGATTGTTGATAATACTTTCGGGGCTGGCGGATATTTATGCCGTCCTATTGATCATGGTGCTGATATAGTTGTTGCTTCTGCTACAAAATGGATAGGCGGACATGGCACCTCGATAGGAGGAGTAATTATTGATTCCGGAAAATTTGACTGGGGTAACGGTAATTTCCCAATATTCACCGAACCGAGCCCCGGCTACCATAATCTAAATTTTAATCAGGTATTCGGAAAAGATTCTGCGTTTGGAAATATTGCTTTTATTACAAGAGCCAGAGTTGAGTCGTTAAGAGATTTAGGACCTTGTTTAAGTCCTTTTAATGCATTTCAATTGATTCAGGGACTAGAAACTTTATCTTTAAGAATTGACCGCCATTGCGAAAACGCAGCCAAACTGGCTGAATGGCTTGAACACGACCCAAGAGTTGAATGGGTTTGGTATCCCGGATTAAAAAATCACCTCTACCACCTGCAAGCAAAAATATATTTGAGAAAAGATCATTTCGGTTCAATGATTTCATTCGGAATTAAAGGTGGAATTGAATCTGGAAAATCATTTATTAATAATGTAGAGTTATCAAGTCTTCTGGCAAATGTGGGCGATGCAAAAACACTTGTTATCCATCCGGCTTCAACAACTCATCAGCAATTATCCCTTGAAGAACAGGTTTCGGCAGGTGTAAGTCCGGAAATGATAAGAGTTTCGGTTGGTCTTGAACATATAGATGATATAATAGAAGATTTTGATATTGCCTTAAGTAAAGCGGTAAAATAAAAATATGACAGATTGTAAAACTAAATTTGTAAAATTATTCGATTCGAAAAATCCATTTATTCTGGAATCTGGTAAATGCTTGAGTGAAGTGAAAGTAGCTTACCAGACTTACGGAAAATTAAATCCGGAAAAAAATAATGCAATAATGATTTGCCATGCATTGACGGGACTTGCTCATGCCTCAGGAATTCAAAAATGTATCGAAAATGATAATTCCAGTAATCCCGATTTATTAAAAGAATATTCCACTCAATATTTGAATAAGCCCGGCTGGTGGGATCCTTTAATAGGCAAAGAAAAAGTATTTGATACCGAGAAATTTTTTATTATTTGTCCCAACATTTTAGGAAGCTGTTACGGTACAACAGGACCGACAAGCATAAATCCCGAAACCGGTAAAAATTATGCCGGGGATTTCCCTGTAATTACAGTAAGAGATATGGTAAAACTTCAGAAAAGTCTTGCAGATTTTCTTGAAGTGAAAAAACTTAAGTCAGTTGCTGGAGGTTCATTAGGCGGAATGCAGGTTCTGGAATGGGCAGTTATGTATCCCGAATACGTTGAATCGATTATTCCAATAGCAACATCGGCAGGTCATTCTCCATGGGCAATAGGTTTAAATGAAGCTGCCCGTAATGCAATAAAAAACGATCCTGACTGGAATAATGGTTTTTATTCAGAACAACCTCGTAAAGGTTTGGAGCTTGCCAGGAAAATAGCAATGATAAGCTACAGAAGTTTTGAATCTTTCAAACATAAGTTCGGAAGAAACCGCGTATATGAAAACGATAACTATTCTGCTGAAAACATATTCCAAGTTGAAAATTACCTTAATTATCAAGGAAATAAATTGTTAAAACGTTTTGATGCTAATACTTATATTACACTTTCAACTGCAATGGATCTTCACGATTTATCTGTAAACCGAAAAAGTATCAGCGAAACGCTTTCTTCAATTACTGCGAGAACTTTAGTTATCGGCATAAGCACCGATATCCTCTACCCTGCTTCGGAACAAAAAGAAATAGCTTCACATATTTCCGGAGCTGAATATGCAGAATTAAATTCTATTTACGGTCACGATGCGTTTTTAATTGAATTTGAACAATTAAGCAGGATAATTTCCAAATTTTTATAATTTCTTTTTTGAACTGTTGTATTTTTATTTATGTTATGTAATCAAAGATAAAGCAGATATCTTTAATTAAATACTGTTTGTATTATTTTTCTTAATTGAATATTTTAATTGAGATAATATTATTATTTCAATAATTAAAGGAGGATTTATGATTTCCGCTAAAATGGAAAAAGTTTTGAATGAACAAATCAATGAAGAATTATTTTCTTCTTATTTATATTTATCGATGGCAAGCTATTTCGAAAACACAAAGTATACCGGATTTGCACAGTGGATGCGTATTCAATCACACGAAGAATACGAACATGCTATGAAATTTTTTGAATTTATAATTGAATTAGGCGGAAAAGTTACACTTGCAGCCATAGAAAAACCTAAAGCAAAATGGACTTCACCTAAAAATGCATTTGAAGAAGCTTTGAAGCATGAACTTCATATTACTGATAAAATCAATAAACTTGCAGATTTAGCTATTGAAGAAAAAAATCATGCTGTAGGTTCTTTCTTAAAATGGTTTGTTGACGAGCAAGTTGAAGAAGTTAGTCATGCTCAAGGTATTGTAGATAAATTTGATCTCATCGGGGATAGTAAAGGCAGTTTATTTATGCTAGATCGTGAACTTGGAAAACGTTCCAAAGATTAATTAAATTTTTTTCTGATATTTTAAGTACTAACTTAAATTTTTTATTTCTTTATTTAATAAATATTGTTAATTTAGGTTTCTTAAAATTTTCAGTTATGCAGGAGATAAAATGGCTAGAAGATGTCAGATAACCGGTGTAGGACCTAGGAGTGGAAATACGGTTTCGCATGCTCATAATAAAGCAAGAAGAAGATTTTTACCTAATCTTCAGAAAAAAAGATTGTGGGTTCAGGAATTAAACAAATTTGTTACTGTTAAATTATCAACCCGCGCTTTAAGAACAATTTCCAGAAATGGAACAAGCCAGCTGGCTAAACTCGTAAGAGAAAATAAAATTAAAGTTAATTAAAAAAAAGCCCAAACAATGTTTGGGCTTTTTTTTAATCTTTATCTCCTGCTTCTTCGTTCACCGCTCTTTGTATTTTCATTTTTATTGCTGTTTCCTCTTGAACTAGCATTCGGTTCCGCAGTTCTCGTTTCCCTTTGTCTTTGAGGACTTACCTCTCTTTGTGGAGTATTCTGCCGCTGAGTATTAATCTCTCTTTGAGGGAAAGAATCTCTTCGAGGGCTGACTTCTCGTTTTGGTTCGGCAGTTTTCTGCTGTTCAAATTCATTTTTCTGAAATCTCCTTGTTTCATCCGAATTGTTTTTTCTTCTGTTTACTTCAATGTTGTTTCTTTCTGATAAAGATTTATTGTCACTTCGTCTTTCTATATTTCTTTGAGGAACCTGAGTAACTTTTTTGTCAGAATATTCCCTTCTTACGGACTCATTGCTAGTTCTGTGCGATTCAGGAATAAATTGAGTTCTCAAATTACTTTTCTGCTCTGTTCTCTTAAGTCTTATTTCTGTCCTGTCAGAATTTCGATTAATTTCACTGCGTTCAGGTCTGTATATTTTATTATCATTTCTTCTTTCATAAACATTTCTATCCGAGCTTCTCGTAATTTCATTGCTGCGCAACTTATAACCGCCTCGTTTTTCAATAATTTCTTTATCAACGCCCTGGTTTATAATTCTTCCGTTATCATAACCGTAATTGGTACGATACTTTGTATGAGCGTGAACTCTGTGTTTATTTCTGTCGTTTATAAAGAACTTATGAATTCCAGGATTACAGAAATGACCATAGCTTACATAATTCCAATGTTTATAATGAGCACGCCATCCTATCGAAAAATGAATTCCAACACCAACCCGGAATTCGGCATAAGGAGGTAAAGGTGCCCAGCCTATATAATTGTCATCGTATCTCCATTCAACCCAAGCAGGTGCCCACTCGTTACCGGGAATCCATAACCAGCCGTAATAATCATCGTGATACCATCTTCCGTAGTGATATGCTGCCCATCCAAAAGGTTCGTAACTATCCCAATACCAACCGTCATCAGTCCATATCCATCTTCCGTTTGAATAAGGCTGCCAGTTAAAAGCTACACTTGCAGGACGCCAGGCAACAACATCATAATCTATTTCAATCCAGTCACCGTAAGGAGTTAATGATGAATAAAAAAATCCTATATTTACTCCGCCTTTAAGTGTTTTAGCTTCTGTTAACTCAGTAAAAGCTAATACTATTATCATAATTAAAAACAAATGTTTCATTTTATTCCTCCTTTATTTGTTTTTATTCAATAAACAATTGCAATGCCATTTAAATAATTGATTTTTTAATTAAAATTAAAGGTATTAAAATAATAGTGTATATTATTTAATACACTATTATAATTTTTAATTCATTTATTTTAATTGAGACTGACAATAATCTTCGTTAATTTTCAGAGAATAATTTGAGGACATTATGAAATTATTTTGCACATTTTTTTTTGTAATAATTATTTTTATAACAAACTGCAGCAAAGAAAATGAGGAAATCTTAAAAGAGGAAAATATGCTTCGCGAAAAAATAGAGAAATTTGTTCCTACGCTTATAAAATACGACGAATCAATATTGACTGAAAGACAGAGAATTATTGTGCAAAAACTTTATGAAGCTTCTAAAATAATTGATAGAATATTTCTCGATCAAGTTTATGCGAAAAATTACATAATAGAATCCGAATTAAAAACAAGTAAAGAAAAAAGAGGTATTCTGGCTTACCAATTATTCAAAATGAACTTCGGTCCTTTTGACAGAATTGATCACAACAGCTCTTTTTGGGGTAATCATAAAAAACCGGCAGGAGCAAATTTTTATCCTGAAGATTTAACTAAAGAAGAATTTGAAAAATGGGTTAAGGATAATCCAGATGATGAAAAGGCTTTTACATCGGAATTTACTATAATACGAAGAAAAGATAACAAACTTGCAGCAATTCCCTATTCTGAATATTATAAAGAAGAACTTGAGAAAGCTGCGCAATTGTTGGAAGAGGCTGCTAATTACTCCAAAAATGCTTCATTAAAAAAATATTTAAAACTTCGGGCAAAAGCATTCCGCACAAACGATTATTACGAAAGCGATATGGCTTGGATGGATCTTAAAGATCACGTAATAGAAGTAGTAATAGGGCCCTATGAAGTTTACGAAGATGAACTGTTCAATTATAAAGCGTCTTTTGAAAGCTTCCTTACTATCGTTGATCCCGCAGAAAGCAAAAAGCTCGAAAGATTTGCGTCCTATCTGGATAAAATGGAAACTAATCTTCCAATTCCTGACGAGCATAAAAACTTTAACCGAGGTGCAGAATCGCCGATTGTGGTTGTTCAACAGGTATTCAGCGCCGGAGATACAAAAGCAGGAGTACAGACACTTGCATTTAATCTTCCCAATGATGAAAGAGTAAGGAAAGCTAAAGGCAGTAAAAAAGTTTTGATAAAAAATATGCACGAAGCAAAATTTGATAAACTACTTAAGCCTATTGCCGAAAAAGTTCTAACTGAAGAACAGCTTAAATATGTTACATTCGATGCATTTTTTAATCACACACTTATGCACGAAATTAGTCACGGCATCGGTCCCGGTTTTATTAAAATAAACGGAAGAGAAACTGAAGTTAAAAAAGAATTAAAAGAAACTTATTCTAAAATTGAGGAATGTAAAGCTGATATCCTAGGCATGTTCAATAATATGTTTATGATTTCACAAGGTGAATACACCAAGAAAGAAGAAAAAGAAATCTGGGTAACTTTTCTTGCCGGAATTTTCCGTTCGGTACGTTTTGGAATAAACGAAGCTCACGGCGGCGGAAATGCAATAATTTATAATTATTTTCTGGAAAACGGAGCCTATGCTTTTAACGAAAAAACAGGGAAAGTTTCAGTTAATTTCGAAAAAGCATACGATGTTTTGAAAACCCTTTCGCAAAAAATCTTGATGATTCAGGCAGAGGGAAATTATAATGCTGCAAAAGAACTTATTTCCAAATATGGAACAGAATCGCATTCTTTAAGTATTTTAAGGAAAAATTTAGAATCTTTACCAGTCGATATAAGACCGGTTTTTCAGATTGAGGGAAAAAGAAATTAATAGTAAAAAAGGATTAATGAATAAATATAATATTAGAGTTTTAATTTCCTCATTCCTATATGGCAGATTGCAAAATCGTATTTAACAGGATCGCGGGAATCAAACTTTTTAAGATTTTCTGTAATTTCTTCAGCCATTCCCCAGCTTATATTTTTTGCAGAAGTTAAATTTAATTCTTTACAAATTCTTGCAACATGAGTATCAACAGGAATAACTAGTTTGTCTGTGGGAATTTCTTTCCACAACCCGAAATCAATTTCATCTTTTCGTATCATCCACCTGAGAAACAGATTCATTCTTTTGCAAGCGCTGCCTTTTGCAGGATCGGGAAACATAAAAGTTAAACCTTGCGATGCTTCTTCCCTTCCCCTGGCAGCATCAAGCAGATTACGCGAAAAAAAGGCAACCGCATCTTTCAGATTTTTTTCCTGCGGAAAATAATATAAAAGAAAAAGCTGTCTTAATGAACCGTCTTCAGTATAAATTCTGTGCAATGCCCGGAATAATCTGGCAATATCTTCGCTTGTATAAAATCGGTGGATTATATTCGTAAAAACTTCGGCATCTTTTGAATAATTAAAATTTTCAACAAATTCATAAGGTTTGTATTCGGTAATCTCAAATATTTTTCCTAGAGTTTTAATAATCTGCTGAACATTTCCGTACGAAAAAACAGAAGATATAATACCGGCAATTTCAATATCTTTTTCTTCCGAAAATTTATGCAAAAATTGTACTGGATCGGGAGATATACAGGATTTATCGAATGATTTATAATGTTCATTTAGCTTTTTTTTAATGGTAGAATCCGATAGGATTTTATGTTTTATCATAATTTATCCGCAACTAAAAGAGCCGTTAAAAATGCAAATAATGCTGAAATTAAAGTTCCGATAAGCACGTATTCGGCAAAATATCTTTTATCTAGAGCTTTAAACCTTGCAAATGATTTTGCCGCTATTATTAAACCTATTGCCGAATACTGACCTAGTAAAATCAAAATGTAAATAAATATTCTTTCCAAAATTCCTATCAGCTTTCCCGCACCTGATAATTTTTGGTCATCCGATTCTTTTTGTGCATCAATTTCGTTTATTCCCAAATTTAACTTTTTCAGTATTACTTTTATTATAACTGACGATTCCAGCATCAGGAATAATAGTCCGAAAAGAAACAAACACGATTTATTCCAATCAGGATAGCTGAATAATTCCGAAATTATTACAAAAGGATATGAGCTTTGCAGCCAATATATAAACCGGTAATTAAAATCTAGGTCAAACAAAGGAGAAGAAAAAAATAACAAAGCAATCAATATTCCTATTGATTCTCTTATTCTGAGAGAATCGGAATTTTTAATTTTCTTTGATAATAAATAAAACAGATAGTTTAAAAGCATTAAGCAGATAAATAGTAAAATTACTTTCCAGCTATACTCAACCAGCATCAATCCCAAAGCTTGAATTAAAGTTTTTTTAACTGCTTTATTTTTATTTTCGGCAAAACTGCTAAAATAGGTAAATAATCTCGAAATGAAGAAAACACTTAATAAATATATCAGTATCAATTGAGGTTCCCGTTAATTATTAATCCAATTTCTTTAAATGTATCGGATATTACTGGGATTGAGCCGTCCTTAATAGTTTTATATACGGCTCTTTTGCTTAAATTTAATTCCGTGGCTATTCTGTTAATGTCGTAATTAAGACAGTTCATAACAAATACTTTAAGTCTGTTTTCGTTCCAGCTTTTTATTTCTTCCGAAATTAATGTAAGTGTGTGATTAATCAATTTATTTTCTTTAATTACAGAATTCAGATAAAAAAGCGAGTTGCTTTTTTTTACAATTGTCATTCCGTCGCGTGCAGCGTAAAAAGCGGGACCATCCATACCTTCAACGGAATTATCAGAAAACCGCGCCGTTATTTCCCCTATTCCTATTGAAAAGCGGATTTTCTGCGGAAAGACTGATTCGGCTATTCGTAACATATCAAAAAATAAAGAATCGGCATTATTATATACTGCCTGGAATTCGTCGCCCAATATTATTTTATAAGGTGCCTGCAAATTCGGGTTTCCGCGGTTAACAAGATTTATCCCCGATTGTAATTTTTGCTGTATACCGTTTCGGTCGATTATCTTTTTAGAATTTACTAAGTCGCCGATTAATGAAATCTTTTTCATTTATTTCCGTACTGTATATGTGCAAATATAAATAATGTATTATTATGGTTCATTATTATATTTTGCACTTTTATCGTTCACTATTAATTTATAATATCTATTGATTAAACGTTTCTGTTAATAATCTTTAAAATCTCTTTAACAGCTTCTTCAACTCCAACAAAAATTGAACGAGCAATAATTGCCTGACCGATACTCACTTCATCAATATCTTTAATTTCAATAAATTCTTTTAAATTTGAGTAATTTAACCCGTGACCGGCGTTAACACCAAGTCCAAGCTTTTTGGCGTGTCTTACAGCCTGACGGATTCTTTCCAGCTCGTCAAACATATCCTCTTCATTTTTCGAATTTGCATAAACACCTGTATGAATTTCAATGAAATCAGCTCCAATTTCGGCCGAGGCATCAATTTGATTTAAATCCGGTTCGATAAACATTGAAACTATTATTCCTGCGCTTTGAAGTCTTTTTACTGCATTTCTTAAATGATCAATATTATCAATAACATTTATCCCGCCTTCTGTGGTAAGCTCAAGCCGTTTTTCGGGGACAATTGTTGCAAGTTCGGGTTTTACATCGCAGGCAATTTCAATAATTTCATCAACTGCAGCCATTTCCAAATCCAGTTTGGTAGTAACAAGTTCTCTTAAAAGTCTTAAATCTCTTTCATTTATATGTCTGCGGTCTTCGCGTAAGTGGACTACAATACCATCTACTCCGTATTGTTCAGCCATAAGAGCAAAAGTAACCGGATCAGGCTGTGCTTCACCTCTGGCATTTCTAAGTGTAGCAACATGATCTATATTTAAAGAAAATTTCATAAGCACTCCACAAGTTTTGAAATATAAAGCAGTAAGTTAAAAATATTCGGAATAAATTAAAACAACCTTGCAATTATATTTAATAAAGAATCAAATCCAACACCGTAATCTTCTGCATTGTATCTTAAACGCGAAAAAATATCGATAGAAAACATCACTCCAAAATGAACAATAATGCAATAATAAACAGAGCGAGTTCTTAAAGCAAGAATGCCTAAAGCAATTCCGCCGAAAATCGCTCCAAAAGTTTCGAGAGCAGGTTTTCCGTTATGAAGAATAACAAAAGGTATCATTTGGATAAGAACTGAATAATTGCCGAATTTTTCTTCCAATCCGAAAAGCATATACCCTCTCCACATAAATTCCCATGATACGAGATAAAGAAAAATACCGATTTCGTAGATAAAAAATTTACTTAAGTCAGTGCGGGCTGAATCCAGATGCGGGTATTTTGCTGCAAATTCCGGGGCCGCAGAAACAAACCATAAAATCGGAATCATAAATCCAAGAAATATTATTGTATAAAATATTCCGGTCTTGTAATCACCTTTTTTGAATCCGAAATCCCGGACATTTTTCTTGAAATAATAAATTATAATAAGAACAGGAATTATAAGCAAAGTAACTGTGTCTCCCGCAAACCAATAAATAAATTCATATAAATCAATATTCGGATTGTCGAAATATTCAGGATAGATATTTATTTTAAAAAAACGGCGGGAGGTATAATACCAGGAAAGGGTTTGAAGAACAGCAACACTGATAAAAATCAATACTATATTTTTATCTGTCAGTTTTACTGCGCTGAAAAGAATTCCAAAATCCTTTTTAAGTTTGTTAAACACAGATTCATCCAATTATTTTTCATAATCATTTTAAATCTAACAATACTAACAGTTATTTCTAATAATAATTATTAAAAAAAGATGCCTGCAGTCAATTTTTTCTTCTATGGTTAGGATATTTATTGACTAAACTGTTTATTTTTTATTGAGAAGTTTTGCCGCTTCAAATTTAATGAATGATGAAAAGCTTTGAATATTGTTCTTTTGCGAAGTTTTCTTCAATCCGAAAAATACTTTCGTGTTAATTTGCGGATTTACTATTACTTCAATTATAAGAAACATTATACCCAGATTTGCATAAACATCTGCCATATTAGGTATTCCTGGTCCCGGCCAAATTATAAAATCACGCACATAACCAAAATAAAGGCTGTCTGTTAAGTTACCGATGTTTGCAGAAAAGAATAAAATAAATGTCCATTCTGCAATTAAACTTTTTCTGTAATTTGATACATAATATTTAAAAAATAAAATACCAATTGGAATAAGAAATATCTGAATTGCATTTGAAAAAAGTCGTATAAAACCGAGTTCTTCGCCAATTCCAAATACAAGTCCGTAATTTTTTGCGAATGTCAGCCCGAATCCTAAATACTTAAAAACAATTTGTCCCGGAAGAATGTTTTCGGAAGCGAAGTACTTAGTTAGCTGGTCTGCCGAATAAAGTAAAATTATGTTAAAAAACATAAAAAAAGCTTTTTTGTTAACTTTCATTAAAATTGATTTTTAAACTGTTCAAACTCAGTTCTTAATTGCTGAAGTTCTGTTTTAAGATTTTCAATTTCAGCTGTAAGTTCAGAAATTTTATCTAAATTTTCACAAAGATTTTCATCTTCCTGTGTATAAAAATCCAGATTAGGTTCCCCATTTAATAAATGCATATAACGAGATTCTTTTGTACCGGGTAATTTTGGTAATTTTACCACCATTGGGTTTTCGCGTTTCATCAATTCAGATATAACTTCATCAACTTGTAGTAACGATTCAAATTCAAACATCCTGCCGCTTCTGCCCTTTATTTCACCCGGCGTTTGTGGTCCCCGTAACATCAGTACACACAAAACAGCTGTTTCCTGCTGCGATAGTTCCAGCGAATTACTGAAATTCTGCCTGAATTTTGGCACTCGCGAATCTCTGCTTTCAACTAATGTAGCAAGTGATTTGTCGCGCAATTTATTCAAGACTTTTTCAATAAGTCTTTCATCAAAATTAACAACCGGATTACGGCTGGACTTTTGATTACAAGCATTTTTTAAGTAATTAATAGTCAGCGGATAATATTCCGGAGTTGTAAATTCTTTTTCAATTAAAGCTCCAATTATCCGTGTTTCTTCAAAAGTTAATATCAGATTGCTCATTCTTTCATATGTTTTTTAATTATTTCTATAAGTTTATCTTTTACCGAATTCTCGTCCTTATAACCTGCCGCCACAGCTTTTTTCATCCACATTTCTTTATTTTTTGTGTTTTTATTTGCTTCGGCAATTTGTGAAAGACCGGCATAAGCCCCTGCAATTTTTCCTTTTTCGGCTGCAGTTTTGTAATATTTTATTGCTTTGCTGCTATTATTTAATACATTATGTTCAAAAAAACCTAAAACAAAATTTATCTCTGCGTTTTCCGGATTATTTAAGACTAACGAATTAAACTTATCGTATATAAAATAATCTTGATATCCCAGAAGTTTATATTTTTCGTCATCAAAATATTTTAATAAAGATGTAAACTGTTCTGCAGGAATGTAACCCGGAACAACCTGCAAGAAATCAGA
Source organism: Ignavibacteria bacterium (assembly GCA_012719345.1). Lineage (GTDB taxonomy): Bacteria > Bacteroidota > Ignavibacteria > Ignavibacteriales > Melioribacteraceae > JAAYAN01. The sequence goes on from JAAYAN010000058.1 coordinate 35,369, forward strand.
ATTCGGAGCGAAAAAGCCTGTTGCCGGATATCCTGTTACACCAGCAGCTTGTGCAAATTCCGAATATTTAAACTTTTTGCCTTGAAAAGTAACTTCACCTTCTTTTTCAGGATTCAACTTCACTGCAACAAAATTATCGGATAAAAAATTAATTATTTCTTTTTTACTGTAAACTTCGCTGTCCAATTTTTTACACCATCCGCACCAGTCTGTATAAAAATCCACAAGTATATGTTTATTTTCTTTTTTAGCTTTTACAACCGCATCATTAAAGCTCATCCATTCAATGTTCTCTGCATTAACCGAGCCCAACAAATAAATAACTAAAAACAACGACCAAAATCTTAATTGCGCTTTCATAAATATCCTTTCTCTATTTTTTTTAAAAACATTTTTTACGAGTTATTTAGTTCATTTGATGCAGTTTTGCGCATTAAGATTCCGAATGAATTTGAATAATAAAAAATCCCGCAATATGCGGGATTAAAATTATATAAGCGATTTAAAGCTTTGCAGAGTTTTCATATAATTTGCTCGTTCAAAAGCAGCAGGTTCGGCAACTGATTTCTGACTCATACTGCCCTTCATTTGCGAAATAGAGGAATATTCTTTTTCTTCCATCCATTTTTCAAGATCAGCCAATATTTCCTTAATCCGTCCCGGACCTTTTCTTAAAAGTTCGGAACAAATCATTGCAACATCTCCGCCTGCCATCATAACTTTCAAAACATCCAAGTGAGATTGAACTCCGCTGGTTAAAGCAAGTCCGCATTTTATATTTCCGTACAAAATAGAAATCCATCTTAAAGGAAGTCTTAATTCCGAATTATGACTTAATTGAAGATTTGGAAATACTTCGAGGTTTTCAAGATCGAAATCCGGTTGATAAAAACGGTTAAATAAAACAAGCGCATCAGCTCCGGCATCATCCATTCTTCTTGCCATATTCGAAAGTGAAGTAAAATAAGGACTTAATTTAATTGCAACAGGAATACTTACGCTTGATTTTACAGTTTTAAGCACATCAACATACATATTTGCAACTTCCGAACCTGTAACATTCGGGTTTGTAGCAACATAATACAAGTTCAATTCGATTGCATCTGCGCCTGCCTGCTCAATATTTTTGGCATACTGGGTCCAACCGCCTTTGCTTACACCGTTTAAGCTGCCTATTATAGGGATATCCAACGATCTTTTTAAATCAGCTATATGATCAAGATACTTAACGGGTGTTAGATTAAATTTATCTGGTTCCGGAAAATAAGATGTAGCCTCTGCAAAACTTTCTGTACCATATGATAAATAATGGTCAAGTTCGCCCGATTCGTGAGTAATCTGCTCTTCAAACAATGAATAAACAACCAATGCAGCTGCCCCGGCATCTTCCAATCTTTTTGCAGAATCAACCGTATGGGATAACGGCGATGATGAGGGAACAATCGGATTTTTAAGTTTAAGTCCCATATATTTTGTTGATAAATCCATTTTTTCTCCGGTTTAATTTAACTAAAATCAAATGTCCGGCATAATGCCGGACATATAAATTTAATTCGAATTTTCGTTTTCTATTTTTGTATTTAAGTCCATTTGAGACATTTGCTCATACATTTTCCAGCGTTTGTTCACTTCTTCCTGAGCTTTTTCCAATAATTCCTGAGCTACTTTTGGATTTGCCTTGGTAAGCATTCTGTACCTGTTTTCGGTATATATGTATTCCTCAAGTTTTATTTTAGGAGCTTTGGAATCGAGTTTAAGCGGATTTTTTCCTTCTGCAGCAAGTTCTGGATTATATCTTATTAACGGCCAGTGACCGCTTTCTACTGCAAGTCTCTGGTTATCCATTCCTTTTGCCATATTAATACCGTGAGCAATGCAATGGCTGTATGCAATTATCAAAGAAGGCCCTTCGTAAGCTTCAGCTTCGAGAAAAGCACGCAATGTCTGTAAATCGTTGGCGCCCATAGCAACTTTTGCAACATATACATTTCCGTAATTCATTGCCATCATAGCTAAATCCTTCTTAGCTGTAGGTTTTCCGCCTGCGGCAAATTTTGCAACTGCTCCAAGACTTGTAGATTTGGACATCTGTCCGCCTGTATTTGAATACACCTCTGTATCGAGAACAAGTATATTTACGTTTTTACCTGAAGCCAGAACATGATCTAAACCGCCGTATCCAATATCATAAGCCCATCCGTCGCCGCCCATAATCCAGACTGATTTTTTTACAAGATAATCTGCAACGGTTATTAATATTTTTGCTTCCTGAGAATTTAATTCGAAAAGTTTTTTCTTTAATTCATCAACTCTTAAGCGTTGTTCATATATATCTGCTTCTGTTTTCTGCACAGCCGAAAGAATACTTTCAGCAAGTTCGTTTCCGATTTCATTCTTTAATAATACAAGAAGTTCTTTTGCATATTCATTCTGCTTATCAAGGGATAATCTCATACCCATTCCGAACTCTGCATTATCTTCAAATAACGAATTAGACCATGCCGGTCCTCTGCCATCTTTATTAACAGCCCAAGGAGTTGTAGGAAGATTTCCGCCGTAAATAGAGGAACAGCCCGTTGCATTTGCAACAACCATTCTGTCACCGAATAATTGCGAAACAAGTTTAACATAAGGTGTTTCACCGCAGCCCGAGCAAGCTCCCGAATATTCAAACAAAGGTTCCAAAAGCTGACAGCCCTTTATTGTAGAAATATTGGCTTTAGCTCTATCAAATTCAGGAAGATTAAGGAAAAACTCGTAATTTTCTTTTTCCTGTTCTCTTATAGGAATCTGAGGAACCAAATTAAGCGCTTTATATTTTTTTTCAGTCTTATTCTTTGCAGGACAAACCTCAACGCATATACCGCAGCCGGTGCAGTCTTCTACAGCTACCTGAATTGTATATGCCATTTCGGTAAATTCCTTGCCTTTTGCTTCAGTATATTTAAATGTTTCCGGTTTTCCGGCAACAAGTTTATTATCGTACGCTTTAATTCTTATTGCTGCGTGAGGACATACCATTGCGCATTTTCCGCATTGTATACAAACTTCCGGATCCCATGCAGGAACTTCGAGAGCAATGTTTCTCTTTTCCCATTTTGTAGTTGCTGAAGGGAAAGTACCATCTAACGGCATTTCGCTTACAGAAACCAAATCTCCTTTGTTCTGCATTATTTTTGCCAAAGTGGTTTTAACATATTCAGGAGCTTTATCCGAAACAATACTTGGCAATTTAAATCCTGTAACAGTTTTGCCATTTAAGTCAACCTGATATAAATGTTCAAGGGTGTCATCAACAGCTTTAAAGTTCTTTTGAACTACAGCCTCTCCTTTTGAACCATAAGTTTTTTTAATTGCTTTTTTAATTTGATTAATTGCTTCTTCTTTTGGAAGAATTCCTGAAATTGCAAAAAAGCATGTTTGCATAATTGTATTAATTCTTGCACCCATACCTGTTTTGCCAGCAACATCGTAACCGTCAATAACATAGAAGTTTAATTTATTATCAAGAATTGTTCTTTGAATGCTTTCCGGAAGGTGATTCCAAACTTCGTCTTTGGAATATGGAGAATTCAACAAGAAAGTTCCGTTTTCCTTTATATTTTCCAGAACATCAAATTTTTCGAGCATATTGAACTGATGGCATCCGATAAACTTTGCTTTCTGAACTAAATATGTAGATTTTATAGGCTTTTTACCGAAACGGATATGAGAAACAGTAGTTGAACCTGATTTTTTTGAATCGTATACAAAATATCCCTGAGCATAATTATCCGTTTCTTCACCAATAATTTTTATAGAGTTTTTATTTGCACCGACCGTTCCGTCTGCACCAAGACCATAAAACATTCCGGTAAATACATCATCGCCTTCGATATTAAAGTTTGGATCGAATACCAGACTTGTATTTGCTAAATCGTCATTTATACCAATAGTAAAATGGTTTTTAGGAGAATCTTTTTTAAGTTCATCATATACTGCTTTAATCATTGCAGGTGTAAATTCTTTCGAACCAAGTCCGTATCTGCCGCCAATAATCTTAGGCATTTTAGCAAATTTAGAAGAATCTTCGTTTATTGCTGCAACAATATCAAGATATAACGGCTCTCCAATACTTCCGGGTTCTTTTGTTCTGTCGAGAACAGCAATTTTTTCTACAGTTGCCGGTAAAGCCTCTATTAAATGCTTAACTGAAAATGGTCTGAACAATCTTACTTTCAGCAATCCAACCTTTTCTTCAAGTTTTTCCGATAAATATTCAATTGTTTCTTCTGCTGCTTCTGCACCCGAACCCATCATAACAATTACGCGTTTAGCATCCGGGGCGCCGGTATAATCGAACAGATGATATTGTCTACCTGTCATTTCTGCAAATTTATCCATTACATTCTGTACTATTGCAGGACATTCATCATAAAATTTATTAACAGTTTCTCTTTGCTGGAAGTAAACATCCGGATTCTGAGCTGTTCCTCTAATAAAAGGATTTTCGGGTGTTAAAGCTCTTTTTCTATGTTCAGCAACCAGTTTATCATCAATAAATGACTTCAAATCTTCTACTGCAAGCTGTTCAATTTTGTTAATTTCGTGAGAAGTTCTGAATCCGTCAAAAAAATGGATAAAAGGAACTCTGCTTTCTAAAGTTGCTCTGTGAGCAATAAGAGCCATATCCATAACTTCCTGAACTGCTCCTGAAGATAATAATGCCCAGCCAGTCTGTCGTGTAGACATTATATCGCTGTGATCACCGAAAATAGAAAGAGATGATGCTGCAAGAGCGCGGGCAGTAACGTGAAAAACTGTTGATGTTAATTCGCCTGCAATTTTATACATATTTGGAATCATCAACAATAAACCTTGCGAAGCTGTAAATGTTGTTGTTAAGGCTCCTGTTTGAAGCGCTCCGTGAACTGCTCCGGATGCTCCGCCTTCACTTTGCATTTCAGCTACATTTGGTATTGAGTTCCAAATATTTTTCTTTCCTTCAGATGCCCATTGATCCGATAGTTCCCCCATTCCTGATGATGGTGTTATCGGATAGATTGCGATAACTTCACTTAACCGGTATGCCACATACGCTGCAGCCTCGTTACCGTCAATAGTGATTTTTTTTCTTTCCATTTATTTATTCCTAATTTTTAATAATTAAATTTATTCTGTAAGAATTGTTCCGAGGATAAAGAGTTTTTTCATTTTTATTTTTACGAATTTTTTATCAGAATTTTGGTTTGCATTATTAGAGAATTACCGGATTCAGAAGTATTGAAAATACCACTATTTACAAAAATAATCAAGCTATTCTTAATATCTCGGTTCAACTTTTATTTTTTTCTTCAACAGTAGTTTACAAGTATTTTTTTAAAAAGATTTTATTGGATAAGCTGCACTAACCGATAATTATTATATTTATTTTTTTGAACAAAAAGACTTTTCTTATAAGTTTAAGTAAAAGCCCGTATCTTGTTGTTTTATAGCCACTTATACTTTTTCTTTGTAATTATTGCTGCAATATTTATTTAACTCTTTGAAGTTATGATAATTTTTCGATCTTGTCTTTTATTTTTTCAGGCTAATTTTAATTCATTTTTCTCTTTATTCAGAATCGATAAAGTATCTCTTAAAACACCTAAAGATCTCTGACTAAGCAGATCTATTTTTATTAGTCCAAGTTCTTCAACAGGATACATATCCGGCTGAGTTACAATTAAACCCAAACCTTTGTTTTTTGCATACTCAAGCGCCAGATAATCGGTAACCGGTTTTTCTGTAATAATAATACCTCCCGGATGAATACTTGAATGACGCGGTATGCCAGCAAGTTTCGAAGCAATATTTACAATGGTTTTCCAAGGTTCTTCATCAAATTTTAAGGATTTTGATTCGGGAAATTTTCCGGCAATTTCCGGAAGATTTTCTGCGCTTGTCCAAGGTATTTTCTTGCTGTATTTTAAGATTTCGCTTTCGGATATACCAAAAACTTTTGCAGTTTCTCTGAATGCGCTTCTTGCCCTGAAAGTTACTTTCGTTGAAATCATTGCAACCCGGTCGTAACCGTATTTATCAAAAACATACCTTACTATTTCATCTCTTTCTTTCCACGAAAAATCCAAATCAATATCCGGCGGAGAGAGTCTTCCTCTGTTCAGAAATCTTTCAAAATAAAGATTATGTTTTATAGGATCTACCTGAGTTAGTCCCAGGCAATATGCAACAAGACTGTTAGCAGCAGACCCGCGTCCTATTGTAAGCATTTTCCGCAAATGAGCTTCGCGTACAATATCCCAAACTACCAGAAAATAATCGGTAAAGCCAAGCTCCTCAATCACATCAAGTTCATGCTGAAGCCTTTTTACGGCTTTTTCTGTTATCGGTTTAAACCTTTCTTCAAGCCCTCGGAAACAAATCTTCCAAAGATAAGAAAATGATGTTTCGGAAACAGGTAGCGGAAA
>JAAYAN010000059.1 GCA_012719345.1 Ignavibacteria bacterium
ATATCGGGATTTGGTATATCAATATCACCCAGAACTAAATAGTGAAAATGAAAAGAAATAATTTTATTTTGAAAAAGACAAAATTAAATAAATCAACTAACCGGAAAATTTTCCTAAACGTAAATAGACCTCCAAATAGCAAAAATCGGAGTTTTAGTCCTCACGGGAAAAATAAAGCTGGTTATAGAAATTCGGGATTATGACGAAGATAAAACTCCTTTTTTTGTTTAAATAATTATTCAAAATTAAAAATGATTACATATTTTTGAATTCGTAAAATGTTTAATCTTTATAAATATGCCTGGGAAAAGCTTAATGAAAAATATTAAGAATGATGGGAAAAAAAATAAAACGGCAGTTAAAGAAATTTCTTTGGGCAAAAAGAGATTATTTTACACATTAACAATTCTGCTCCCTTTTATTTTTATTCTGCTTATTGAAATATTTTTAAACATAATTAACTATGGTGGAAACAGAGAGCTTTTTATTGCCGGACCTGAAGGATACGAAGAATATTTAAGATGCAATCCTGAAGTTACACGAAGATATTTTTATCTGCAGGAAAATGCTCCTACTCCGCCTATTCAGCTTTTCTTAAAAAACAAACCGTCAAATTGTTACAGAATTTTTGTTCTCGGGGAGTCATCTGCTGCAGGCTTTCCGTATAGTAACAATGCAGCTTTTCCGAATGTTTTGCAAAGAAAACTTTCCGAAACATTTTCTGATAAAAAGATTGAAGTTGTAAATATTTCATTTTCGGCAATAAATACATATACGCTGCTTGATTTAACTGATGAAATAATTGAGAATTCTCCAGATTTAATACTAATTTATACAGGTCACAACGAATATTACGGAGCAATGGGAGTCGGATCGGTTCAGTCTATTGGCAATAACCGCTGGCTTATCAAATCGTATCTCAAGCTGCAAAAATTTAAGTCAGTTATATTATTGAGGGATATAGTCGGGTGGTTTAAAATCAGCATCGGGAAATTGTTTTACGGCAGCAGCGAAAACAATCCATCCTCTTCTCTTATGTCCCGAATGGCTCAAGAACAGGAAATTATTTATAAATCAGATTTATATGAAGCCGGGAAAGAACAGTTTACCGAAAATATGAATGAAATTATAGAAAAATTTATAGATAAAAAAATAAAGGTTGTAGTAAGCGAATTAGTAAGCAATTTAAAAGACCAGAAACCTTTTGTTTCGGTGAAAGGAGACAATACATATTCAGCCGAATACTATTACTTGAAAGGCAAAGAATTTGAAAAGAAAAGCGACTTTAAAACTGCCGAAAATTTTTATCTAAAAGCTAAAGATTATGATGCTTTACGTTTCAGAGCTTCCGAGGAATTTAATGAGATAATTGTAAATCTTGGGAAAAATTATTCAATTCCGGTTGTGCCGATGAAAGAATATTTTCGAAACGAATCGGAAAACGAAATTATAGGTGCGGAATTAATTCTAGAACATCTTCATCCAAATATTGACGGTTATTGTCTGATTGCAAAAGCATTTTACGAAACTTTAAGAAATGAAAAAATAATAAGCGAAAACTGGCAGGATAGTATTTTTACTTCATATAAAAACGATGCAGTTACCGAGCTCGACAGTGTTTACGGTAAGATGATAATTGACGATTTAACACAAGGCTGGCCATTTAAGCCAAAAGGTTCTACCGTAAATTTTATGCAGACCTTTGTTCCTAAAAACAAAATTGAAGAAATTGCTTTTGAAGTTTTACCGACCGATAATTATAATCTTGAAGCGGGACACCTAGATCTTGCAAAATATTATGAAAGCAAAGGTGAAAATGAAAAAGCGTTAAAAGAATATAAAGCATTAATAGCATCGCTTCCAGCTGAAACAGAATTTTACAAGCGGGCTGCTATAGTGTATATCAATCTTGAGAACTATGATGAGGCTAACAAACTTCTCAGAAAATCTCTTCGGTATAAAGAAAATGATTTTGCTTTTAAATGGATCGGTCAGATTGAATTAAAAAACGGAAATTTCTCCGAAGCAATCAAATATTTGCAAAAAACAGATATGAAAGACCCTCAGGCAGTATTTAATATATCGCGTGCTTATTATTTATCAGGTCAGTTTGATATGGGAGAAAAGTATTTTAATCTGCTGAAAATACTGGACCCGAATTCTAAATATGCCCGTTATCTCGCAAAAATGCATAGTCTTAATAAAACTAAGCAAAAATAATATTATATTGTTATGTGATGATTTTTACTAAGGGAAGAAAAGTTGAATAAAGTTTCAAAATTTATTGTAGAATCACCAATTTGGTTCATATCAATCCTGATTCCCATTCTTTCGATTATCTTTTACTTGTATCATCCTATTCAGTTGAGCTTATTTCCGGAGCAGGAAATAAAAAAGATATATTACATCGATAATATTTCTGAAGCACACAGAATACTTATTGAAAGATTTAACCAGCGATATAAAAATAAAATAGAAGTTGTTCCTGTAAATCTTCCTTTTTACAATTTTACTACAAACGACCGAAAAGAAATTCTCACACGTTCATTAAGAAGCCATAGCGATGGTATTGATGTTTTTGCTGTTGATTTAATATGGATACCCCGTTTTGCAAAATGGGGATACGCAATTGATGAATATTTCGATAAAAGCCTGCTTAATAATATTGATAAAACAATTCTTGAAACTTCCTATCAAAATAACAATATTGTTGCTCTTCCTCTATTTTTAGATATTGGAGTTTTATATTATCGAAAAGACATAATAAATCAGTTGAATGATGGGGCGGAAATTGAGAAAAAATTAAAGCAATCAATAACCTGGAAAGAATTTATTGAGCTGGGGAAACGGTTTAAAGGAAAAAATAATCCATATTATGTTTTTTGCGGAAGCGATTTTGAAGGGATGGCTTGCACCTTTTTTGATTTATTATCTCCGGCAGAAATGAATAATATTTTTTATGGAAAAAATATTAATCTTGATAATTACTCGGTTAAAAGATCTTTAAATTTGATGAGCGATTTTATAAATAAATACAAATATTCTCCTCTAAATGTTCTTAAGTTCGATGAAACAAGGAGTTACTTTTATACAAATGCAAACGATGCTGTGTTTTTACGCGGCTGGATCGGTTATCATAAACAATATAAAAGGCAGCTTCCCGACACCTCAAAATTAAAATATCTTGAAATTGCACCTATGCCTCATTTTGAAGGGGAAAAGACTGCCAGTGTATTCGGCGGCTGGAATCTTATGATTTCGAAAACATCTTCGCGAAAAGAAGAATCGGTGAAATTTCTGAAATTTATGTTCGAAAAAGAAAGTCAGGAAATACTTTATGAAACAGGCGGTATGCTGCCCGTGAATAATGAAGTTTATAGTGATACTAATTTTACTAAAAAACATCCCGAACTTTTGCGCATTAAAGAAATACTTAAATGGGGAAAACATCGTCCTTCGCTCGAAAATTATACAAAGATATCTGAAATAATTACTCATTTTTTCCATTTGGCGCTTAAAAATGAAATATCGGTTGATGATGCAATTTTAGTGGCAACCGAAAAAATTAATAAAGAAAAAACATTAAACGATTAATCTTCGGTATTATGTCATCCGAAAATAAAAAACACATAAGATTCGAATGGAAACATATCCTTATAATTTTCCTGACTCTTATATTTTTTCAGATATTTGTTTATTACTTACAGAAGAATACATTGCAGGATCTGCTTTCGGATACAATGGAATGGTATAAGCAAAATTCTGCCGAAGAGATTGGAAACCTTACTACAACTGCAATGGAGCTTTTACTGGAATCCGATCCTTTTAATGAGGACGAAATCAACGAGAATGAAACAAAAAATCTTATTCATTCTTTTAACAGCATTTTAAAACAGCCTTTAATGAAGAGGAATGTTGAAGAAATGTGTGTAATTCTTCCTTATGGGGATAAGTTTATTGCTGTGGATCTGGGAAGTGAATTATTCTCTTACTTTTACAGCCGCGAACTTGCCGATACAACATCCAATTCTGAATATATAGATGCAGTAAAACAATATGCTGCTATTCATAAAGAGATGGTGAAAACAGAACTGATTACTACCATAAAAAAAGAGCAAAGCGTATTTATGGTTTATGTGCCTTTAGTTCCTCACGGAGAGTACAGCGGTGCGGTTTATCTTAAAATTCATCCCGATTTTACTTTTATCAGCAATAAGATATTAGCCAGTTTCGATCATACAGTTCTCATCTTTTCATCTTTAATTCTGATGGGTTTGCTGATAGTATTTTACATTTCCACCTATACAATAATTGAGCGGGATGAAGCCAGAGAATTGCTTTATTCAGAACGAGAAGCGCATCTTACTGAATATATTGCTCAGCAGAAAGAACATCTTTTCACAAAAAGAATATATCACACTCATCATAAAGCCGAAAAGGTTATGGGTTTTATAAATGAGGATCTTGATAATATTGATGAAAATAATTTTCGCGATGTTAAGTACCGGATATCGAAATATGCTAATTTTATTTCGCGGGTTATTTACGATATGAAATGGTATAATCCTCCTCTGCAGACAATCCGGAACCACATTTTTCGCACAGATTTGAATGAAGTGTTGAGTTTTATAATAAATAATATTTTTTTAAGGACGAGCAGGCAGGTAAATTCTATAAAATTTAATACTGTTTTTGATGAAAATCTGCCGGTGGTTTCCATAAACGAATTTGTGGTCTGGGAAATAATAGAACCTATAATTCAAAATGCAATAGATCACTCGGATAAAGAAATAATCAATATAAAAATACTAACAAAATATCATCCCGAAAATCATCAGTCTGTTATTATTATTGAAGATAATGGGAAAGGAATTCGCGAGGATTTGCTAGAAAAAAATGATGCCGGAGTAATGAGAATTTTTCTGGAAAATATTTCCACAAAAGCCGAAGGGAAAAATTGCGGATACGGATGCTACCTTGCTTACGAAATAGCAAAGCGATGCGGCTGGGAATTAAAGGCGGAAAATTCGGAAACAGGCGGCGGAAGATTTATATTACTAATCAATCATTAAAATGGTTTTACGGAGAAGACGATGGAATTTGATAAAATAATCAATTTACTTTTAATTGAAGATGAGACCTATGATGTTAACAGAATTAAAAGAACGCTGGAACCCTTCAACGATAAAATTCAGATAAAAAAAATAGTATCGGACGGGCTTTCGGCAATTGAACTTTTATCGGATAATAATGATGAGTTTGACGTTGTAATTATGGATTATCAGATTGTTGGTCCCCTTACGGGCGAAAAATTGATAAGACGTATAAAACTTATCGATCCTTTCATACAGATAATTGTAATTACAAAAATGACAATAAATGTAACAAACTTCGAACTTGCAAAAGATCTTATTGAAGCAGGCGCTATGTGGTTTTGCACTAAATATCCATCGGACATAAAAGACTATATTTATCAGCCTACCGATTTGCTTTTATCGATAATGAATGCTTACGAAAAGAAAAAACTGAATCTGGAAAAATCGAGAACAAATCTGCAGCTCGATAAATCTATTGATAAAATAATTGCGCAAAAACCTTTAATAGGGAATTCAGCCCCCATTAAAAAATTACAAAAACAGATAGAAAAAGCATCGCAGCAAGATGTAACCGTGCTGATTTCGGGGGCTTCGGGAACAGGCAAAGAACTTGTGGCAACCCACATTCACTATTTAAGCAAGCGGAAATTCGAAAATCTTGTAACGATTAATGCTGGAAGTATTCCGCAAAATCTTATAGAAAGCGAATTGTTCGGATTTGAGAAAGGATCGTTTACTGGAGCGAACAGCAGTAAAAAAGGATTATTCGAACAAGCCAACAACGGTACGCTTTTTATGGATGAAATCGGTGAGCTTCCAACAAATTCGCAGGTAAAACTTTTACGTGTTCTTCAGGAAGGTGAAATTGATAAAATTGGCAGAACCGAAAAAATTAAAGTTAATGTACGGATAATTTCTGCTACTAATCAGGACCTCGAAAAAGCTGTGGAAAACAAAACATTCCGGTCCGATTTGTTTTACAGACTTAATGTTATTTATATATATACGCCTACTTTGCTGGAAAGAATAGAAGATATTCCGGAACTTGCCGGGCATTTTATTTCCCAATTCAGCAAGCAGATGTCAATTCCTAAACCCGGTCTATCGAAAGATGCACTGGATGTTCTTCAAAACTATAACTGGCCGGGAAACATCCGTCAGTTTCAAAATGTTATTCAAAGGGTACTGCTTACGGCTGAGGATGAAATAACAAAAGATGATTTGCTGGGTGTGATGAAAATGGAAAAACATTCGGGCTCGGTGGACGGTCCTAAATTTTCATTCGGCGATAAAATTCTTGAATGGAAAGAGATGGAAAACATTTTCCGCTGGCGTTATTTTAATCACGTTATGGATAAAACCAAAAACGAAGCCGAAGCCGCGCGTCTTCTGGGTTTTGCCCCTTCAAATTTTTACCGGATGCTTGGTAAAATGGGATTTAAGTAAGGCAATGAATAATTAAAAGGTAAGTAAATAGTTAAAAGAGACTTTTATTATTAACCGAAAACTTAAACTATTTACTATGCTTGTCTTATGTAACAGAAGTTAGTCGTTTGAAAAAAAAAGTCCGGCATTAAACCAGACTTATTAATAGGAAAAACATAATCAGTTTACTTCAACTTCAACCGGGTCGCTTTGCCACAAACCGTGTTTAGTGCAATAAGCGGTTGCAGTAAGTTTCAATTTTTTCTGCGGAACAATATTAAAATCCACTTCAACATTTCCGGGAACTCCGCCCATTGCGCCTGCAACTAAAGTAGTTTGGGCAAGCATCGTTTCGGCGTTCCACAATTGAACGTAAGAAATATAATGATCGAAATCATCAGGATGTTTGTATTGGTTTCCTACTTTTACTTTAACTTTAAACATTTCACCTGTTTTGGCAGTATTTTCACAATAAACAAATGCCGAGTGACGGTCGATATAATCTTTTTTTGCTTCGCGCTCAATCAGAGCAATGTCTTCGTAGGTATTGATTTTCATAATAAACTCCTGAAATTATATAATTAATGTTACTTATTGTTTGTTAACTATTTATTACCGGTTTTTCAGTTTCTTCGTAAATCTCTTTTTTCTCTTTATCAAAAATAAAAATTTTCCGACTGCCGAAATGGCTGCTGTTGTTATAATAAAGTCCAAAAATAATTCTTCCGTTTTCAAAAAATCCTTTTTTAAAATTAAAAACGCCGGAACTGTTTTGAAGAAATTTATCTTCGGGAAGAAGTGAACATCTTCCGTCCTTTTCAGATAAGGAAATGTTTAATATCGAATCGCCTTCGTTTACGGCAAAGCACTTAATGTTTTCGGTAGTTTCAATAACTCTTAAAATCCGGAATTTTGGGACAGATTCAATGGGGACAGCAAATGCATCATATTCTTTATTAAGTTCATTCATCATTTGAATTTCGTAATTGTTTAAAATTCCTTGTCCGTAACTTTTATAATCATCTTTCGAAAGATGCGCTTTCTGAATATTTTCTTCTAAGCTGCGCTTCCTTTTTTTGCTTTTTCCGGAAATAACATCAAGCAATGTATCCTGATCGGGGGCAACTTTGTTCATTAAGAGCATAAAAAGACCAAAAGCAGTTCCGCCTAAAAACCCTCCGATATGAGCATAATGGGCAATTCCCCCGCCGGAAAAAAACAAACCGAAAAAATAGCTTAAAAGATAAAAAAGAGCTACAATTAATGTAAATACACTGAAAGAACCAAAATGAAAGTAAAAGTAATAATAGAATTTTACCTTGCTTTTGGGAAACCAGACCATTGCCAGTCCGATTAACCCTGATATTGCTCCGCTTGCTCCCACTGCAGGATTTCCGTCGGCAATTAAATGCAGCACGCTTCCGCAAATTCCAAGCAGAATAAATACAGGCACATAAAGTATATTCCCAACTGAATTGCAGATAGCATTACCGAATACATATAAAAAAAGCATATTAAAGAAAAGGTGCATAAAATCACCATGCAGAAAAATGCTTCCGATAATGCCAGCCGGATTCCAATTCTTCAAAACAAGATTATCAAACAAAAAACCGCTTTCCTGAAACATTGTTAACAAGAAAAAAAACGTAATAAATGCAATAAGAGCATAATTAGAATAAGGTCTGTTAAAAGATTGTATTTCTACTTTTACCGGAATAAGCATTTATTGGCTCCTTTTCGAAATTATGTTCTTTTATTGGTTTAAATTGCAGCGTTAACCTTATTATTTTTGCAAAGTTGTATTGCGTCATTTTTCAAGCAGACAATAATGCCTTATTTTCTGTTTTTATAAGTGTTATAAATTGCGCCTAAAAGAAACAGAAAGTTAACCGACCACGCTGTTAGAACCGGATTTACTACTCCGTTTTTACCGAATGCCTCGGCAATTTTCATCAAGAATAAATAAGTAAAAGTTACAAGAAGAATGATTAAAACCTGAATTGCCATTCCGCCTTTACGCTTGTTGCCGGAAATAGGCAAACCGAAAAAAACAACAATCAAGCTTGCAAATGCAAAAGAATATCTGGAATGATACTCAATTAAAATACGTGTAGGGTCGTTGCCTGTTTTTAATTGATCGGCAGCAAGTTCATTTAATTCCGATAAAGTCATTTCAACAGGTTTTTGCTGCTTTTTAACCACATCAGCCGGTTTAAAACCAAGATAATCAATTTTAATTTCGATGAACGGATTCATTGTTTCCTTATTATTCCGGAAAAATCTTTGAACACCGTCGCGTACTATCCAAATTCCTGCCGAAGTATCGTACTGCATTCTTTCGGCATCCATACGCGAAATCATCTGTGTTATATCTTTTGCATCAAATTCCTGAATGCTTACCTTGTGCGCAATGTTATCGCTGGTATTAAAATATTGTATCGAAACAATACGTGTGCGGCTATCCTGAAAAAAAACATTACTGCCTGTTCTTTCAATGCCTTTCTGCATGTAATTCTGTTCTATAAAAACTTTTTCTTTGTTTGCATCGGGAACAACAAATC
The DNA here is from genome assembly GCA_012719345.1 of Ignavibacteria bacterium. Classification (GTDB taxonomy): domain Bacteria; phylum Bacteroidota; class Ignavibacteria; order Ignavibacteriales; family Melioribacteraceae; genus JAAYAN01. Next base: position 9,083 of record JAAYAN010000059.1, read on the forward strand.
CGCCGAAATAAATTGAAATAAGGCTGATAAAAAACGAAGTAATAAGGAAAGGAATCATGAAACGGTACAGACTTATACCGCTGGCTTTCATAGCAGTAAGCTCGTTCAGGTTACTCATTTTTCCGGCGGTAAAAAGGCTTGCAAGCAAAACGGCAACGGGAGTTATAAGTCGTAATATTTCAGGGATAAAAACGATGTAATATTTTATAATCATACCGTTCGAAACATTATGATCAATAAAATCATCAAGATTTTCCATCAAATCGATTACAACAAACAAAAGGGAAATTGCCAAAAGTCCGAAAAGAACCATTGTAAGAAATTGTTTTACGAGGTATTTATCAATTATCTTCATTTCCGCCAAACAATTTTTTAATACTTTTTGGAACGAGTCTTTGAAATCTGCTGAAATCGAGAGTAATTCTTTCGCGCGCGCTTTGGATAGTCATAAACACACCCAATACACCAAGAACAACATTTGCGCTCCACATCCCCCACAAAGGCGATAAAAGTCCGCGGTCGGCAAGTTTTTCGCCTCCAATTAAAAATGCCCAGTAAATAAAAATAAAAATAAGGCTCAGGGGAGCTGCAACACCCATTCCGCCTTTGCGCGCTATTGCTCCCAAGGGAGCGCCTACAAGAACAAAAACAATGCAGGCAAAAGGGATAGAGTATTTTTTGTGAATTTCCACCCAAAAGTTGTTGATGTTTTTCTGCCTGAATGAAATATCGGCAAGACTTACTCGTAAAGAATTCCGGGCAGATTTTAACATATCTTCGGCGCGGAAAAATAAAAATCTTTCCATTTTGCTGTAAGTTGCTCTCGAATTATTGAACATAAGCGAATCAGCAAAAAAATAATTATTTATCAGATTAGAGAAATTTTCTTTCATCGGAATTACTTCACGGTTAAGGCTGTCGGCAATTACAACCAGTTCTGCCGCTCCAAGTTCGCGGTTGCTGCGGGGCTCGCCGGGTCCGGTTTGTTTAAAGGAAAATTTATCGCCGTTCATTACAATTTTATGTTTATCGAATTTAAGTATTCTGTAAACGGATTTGTCTCTTGTTTCAGCTTCGTGAATCTGCCCTTTTTCCAAATCCATAATGATTTTATCGTGTTCCTTTGCAAAATATATCTTTCCTTTGCGGGCAGTAATTATATTAACTTTTTCGATGCTGGAATAATCGTAAATTGTTAGGTTTGTTAAGTCGTTTGTTTCGGGATTTATTCCGCGGGCAAGAATTGAATAATTTTCCACTTCCTGACTGAATACGCCCGGAATTAAAGATAAAGTCGGTTTCTGCTTGCTTATATCAACCATTAAAAGCCGGGCTGCGTGGTTTGCATCGGGATAAACGTGATTGTTAAACTGAATTAATGAATAGCAGAGTAAAACTGCAAAAGCAACCGGAGGGATCATCAGTTTGTACAGACTTACTCCCGAAGCTTTTAAGATAGCTATTTCGTTGTTCTGCCCCATAGTGCCGAATGCCATAATTGTTGCAACCAGAACAGCCATAGGAACAACAAGCACAAACATCCATGCAAGATTATAAACTACAAGTTTTATTATTACAAAAATGCTAAGTCCTTTGCCTACAAGATTGTCAGCAAACTTCATAAGAAACTGAAGTAGTAGAACCGCAGTCAGGACAAATATCGCTCCTAAAAAAGGGAACAGCAGATTCCGGAATATATATCGGTAAATTATCATTTGTTCATTGTATGAATTAAACAATTGCAAAATTAATTAAATATCTCAAATAAATTTTATTTTTTATTGAAGTTCTTTATCAATATTTAATTTTTGCTTATTTTATTTATTAAATTTGAAACATAGCATTTTTAATAATCGGACCGAGCAAATATGGAAAACGTAAAAAATTATGCGCAATTGCATCTGCAGGAATTTATTGAACAATTAAAAGAATATATCCGAATACCAAGTATCAGCACCCTTGCCGAAAATAAAAAAGATATTTTAAATTGCGCCGAGTTTGTTAAAAATAAACTTACAGAAGCGGGGATGGAAAACGCGCGTTTGTTTGAAACAGAAGGACATCCTTTGGTATATGCCGATTGGCTTCACGCAAAGGATAAACCTACTGTATTAATTTACGGACATTACGATGTTCAGCCTGTCGATCCGCTTAATCTTTGGAGCTACCCGCCGTTTGAGCCGGTAATAAAAGACGGTAAAATTTACGGAAGAGGTTCCGACGATAACAAGGGACAGAATTTTATTCATATCAAAAGCGTTGAATCGTATATTAAAACAAACAAATCGTTACCTGTTAACGTAAAATTTTTAATTGAAGGCGAAGAAGAAATAGGAAGCGAAAATCTTGAAAAATTCATAAAACAGAATAAAAAGTTATTAAAATGCGATGCCGTTTTAATTTCGGATACAAGCCTGTATGCCGAAGGAGTTCCAACAATAAATTACGGATTGAGGGGACTTTGTTATATGGAAGTTGAGCTTACCGGTCCGAACCGCGATCTTCATTCGGGCAGTTTCGGAGGAGCGGTTGCCAATCCTATAAACGAACTTGCAAAACTAATTTCCAAACTGCAGGATAAAAACGGTAAAGTTACAATCCCTAATTTTTATAAAGACGTATTAAAATTAACTAAAAAAGAAAAAGATAATTTTGCCGGATTAAAATTCAGCGATAAAGAATACGCAAAGGAATTAGGCGTTAAAATGCTGCAAGGTGAAAAAGGTTTTTCAACTTTAGAAAGAATTTGGACAAGACCTACATTAGATTGCAACGGAATTTACGGAGGATTTACAGGCGAAGGTGCAAAAACTGTTCTTCCTTCTAAAGCTTCAGCAAAAATAAGTATGCGGCTTGTTCCCGATCAGGATCCCGAAAAAATTGCTGCCGAATTCACAAAATATATTAAAAGTCTTGTTCCCGAAAGTATTAAAGTAAAAATTACAAATCTTCACGGAGGTTATCCTATTTTTATTCCTCTTGAAGAAAAAGCAATAAAAACTGCTGCAAAAGCTGTATCGAAAGCCTATGGCAAAAAAACAGTATTTACCCGCGAAGGAGGTTCAATTCCTGTAGTGGTTGAATTTGTAAAACAGCTTAAAGCTCCTGCAGTGCTCATGGGGTTTGGCTTGGATTCGGATAATATACATTCGCCGGATGAACATTTTGCACTTGATAATTTCGAAAAGGGGATATACAGTTCGATATACTTTTTAGAAGAATTTGCAAAAAGCTGATTGATGATAAAAAAAAATGAAATATTTATGCTTATTTGTTTAAGCATTATGATATCCGGCTGTTTCAGGGATAGCGAAGATGAAAAACTTAAGCAGATTAAAAGCTACAATCTGGAAATGGAAAAAAAACAGACTGTAAGCCGGCAGCCCTGCGATACAATAGCAATTAAGGAATATGTAATTCGAAATTATCCTGCCGGAACACATTTAATTGAATTTGACAGGTCGCTTACATATAATATTCCAAAACCGGCAGTTTTATATTTTAACGGACAAAGGAATTACGTTTTTGCGGTAATAGCCAAATCCAAACCAGGCGAACGAAATATTGAGCCGAAAAATGTAATCGGATATGAATCGAGTTTTATCAACCTCGACAGCACAAAACTTGGAACCGCGTTTTTTTATTTGACTTTATTCCGCTGCGATAACGGTAATTTTTCCCTCGTTTGGGAAAAAGAAGTTCCTATTCACGGCGGATTTAATTATATTGCAATGAAAAAGTGGATACCGAAAAATATTGATTATATTCAGCTTAATTTTGAAGACGGAATAATTTCAGGATTCAGAAATTATAATTACTTTTTTATTGATGGAATTTCTGAAACTCCTCATTTGCTTGAAACATATGAAGGAGTTGCTTATAAACGGACTTTAATTAATTTTAACAACGATCTTTATCCCGATTATTATGAATACAGATTTTCAGATTCATTGGATTATAACCGTCTGATTGATTCCGTGTCGTTTTTTTGGGATGTTAAAAAGAATATTTACAGAACAAATCAAAGTAATAAATGGATTAGAAAATTCTAAAAAAAAGAATTTGAGGAAATTATGGATGAAGCTTTACAGCCTGTAAATTTAAAAACCGATATTTACAAAAATATCTTTCCCGAAATATTATTCGGCGAAAACGGTAAAGTTAAAGTTTTTAATAACACCGACAAAGAATATTATTCTCTCACGAAAGGTGTCGCTGTGCGTTGTCCCGATGCTTCGGTTCTTAGTTTTTCGGGTGAAACCACACCGGATTTTCTTAACAGAATATGCACTAAAGATGTTAAAAATCTGCCGGATGGTAAAACATTGAGAACTTTGTTTACAAATGAAAGAGGAAAAGTAATAGACCGTACTACTTTTATAAATTTAGGTGCTGGCGAGTATATTTTAGTCGGCAATTCCGAATACAGAGACAAACTTCACAGCTGGATTCAAAATTATATTTATCTCGAAAATATTGAGAAAAAAGATGTAAGCGATGATTTTCTGATACTTGAAATATCCGGACCTCAGGCAAATTCATTTTTAACTCTTATTTGCGGAAATCTGGTGGATAAAATAGAAGATAACAGTCTAACCCCCTGCAATGCTGACGGATTTATTTTTAATCTGTTTAAGCTTCATAATATACGTAAACAGGAAAAATACTGGCTGATGATTGAATTAGAAAAAGCAGAAGGATTTATAAAATATATTATTGATAACAACATAGTTTTCGATTTATCTTTTATCGGCACGGAATCTTTTAACATTTTCCGTACGGAGATGGGAATACCGGCTTCCCCTAATGAGATTAATTTGTCCTTCAACCCGGTTGAAATAGGACTTGCTGAAGAAGTGTCGTTAAAAAAAGGCAGTTATATCGGACAGGAAGTAATAAGCAAACTTGATTCGTACGAAAAGATACAGCGAAATTTAACAGGAGTTATTTTTGATGAAATTCCTGAAAATCCAGAAAGTCTGCCTGTTCATCTTAATGATTCTGCCGGAAACGATGCCGGGAAACTTACAACTTTAGTTTACTCCAAAAAATTAAAGAAACATATCGGATTAGCCGTAATTAAAAAGAATTATATTGAAAGCGGAGAAAAGCTTTTTGTTAAATTAACTAACTCAAGTTATTCCGTTAAAACAACAAAATTGCCTTTTGAAAAATGAAAATATATACAAAATCCGGGGATGATGGAACTACAGCACTTTTTGGCGGACAAAGAGTAGCAAAGAATGATTTAAGGATTGAATGTTACGGCACGGTTGACGAGTTGAATTCTGTTTTGGGTTTAGCGTTTTTTAAAGTCAAAAATGCTGAAATTATGAAAGTAATTAATCAGATACAAAACGACTTATTCATTTTAGGTGCCGATCTGGCAGCTCCTTCCGAAAAAAAAAATGCTAAAGTTTTAAGAATTAATCCGGATAATATTAAGGAATTAGAAAAAATTATTGATTATTTCAGCGGACAAATACCAGAATTGCGGGCATTTATTCTGCCGGGCGGAACAGAAGGAGCTGCTTATCTTCATATTGCCAGAACAATATGCCGCAGGGCTGAAAGACTATCAGTATCTCTTTCTAATTATGTTGATATTGGTCTGAATATTGTTATATATTTAAATCGTCTTTCTGATCTTTTTTTTATTTTAGCCCGATTTGAAAATCATTCTTGCGGATTTCCTGATAAAGAATGGAAAAATATACGGGGGTGAAATTGGCTTCGACGGGATTACTTGCTCTTTGAATTGCGCACCGTGTTCTCCGTAGACACGATAAACGACGGTAAAAAAAATTAACTGGCGAATATAATTACGCTTTAGCTGCTTAATAAAATTAAGCAGCCGTTCACTTCTTCTCCGCATATCGGGAACAGGATGAACGCCGACTAGGTATGATAGCCGAATTGAGTGTCTGAGTAAAAGAGGCGAAAATTTATCAGGCTGGTTATTGCAAATCATGTTAGTTTGAGTTGCTTTAACAAGATTAAAAAACTGACTATGTGCGTAGAAGTTCTCTGAACGGTTTTTTCGGACGCGGGTTCAACTCCCGCCACCTCCACTTTGAAGGCAATTAAAAATGAATAATGTATAATTAACAATTGTTGATAAATGTTATATTCATTTTATTTATATTGTCCAGAAATTTGTAATTTATTTCTTTTCTCACATTAATTTCTCAATGATTAAAGTTAATATACTGCTGTATGTTAATGAATTGTTGTAATCCTATACCAATTGGAAGTATTTGGCTAAATATCTTTATCCCAAAATGGTCATTTGAACAAACAATATTATGGTTTAGCTTTTATTATTGGGTATTTTGGGTAATACAGACTTATCCCTAATTAATCGGGATGTTTTTCAGGAATGTATAGATTTTGTTAGTCGATTTATCCGGCTTGCCAGGCTTTGGACGAATCCGCCATTACCTTGTTTTCTAATAGCGGATTTAGGATAAATCTTTATCACACAAACGGCGAAACAGAATATTAATCACAAAAAGAGAACTGTTTTCAGCTTAATTTAACTGAAATGAAAAATTTTCTAACCAATTTAATTGGATAAACTTATATTTGTTTAATTCGATTATATAAAGTATTTAAAATTGATTAGTTTTAAGTAAATAATTGATAATAAAATTGAAAACGGATGGAAATTAAAACAGTTAAGCCCATCTCACATTGGTGTATTGAAATCTGCATTCAAGCAGTTTTAATTTTTGTAACTTTAACTGCTCAAAGCAGAACCTTCCAGTATATTAATTCCACAAGTGGTTTATATTCAGATAATGCTCATCAAATTATTTCGGATGAAAAAGGTTTCATATGGATATCTACACGCGATGGATTAACCAAATACGATGGTTATAATTTTAAACATTTTCGTAATAATGTTAAAGATATTTACTCGATATCAAATAATGATGTTTCATCAATTATTGTTTTCCAGGGGACAATATGGGCAGGAACCTGGGGCGGGGGATTAAATAAGTATTTAGGTTCCAATAAGTTTGAATCATTCAAGAGTGATCCTAATGATAAAACAACATTGTGCAGCAATAGGATTCAGAAACTGTTTGTAGATAGTGACTCGAATTTATGGATTTGTTCTGATAAAGGGCTTGACAAATATAATTCTGCTAATAAAAAATTTAAAAATATAATTAGTGGCATACATGTATTTAAAATTGTTGAAGATAATAATAAAAACTTTTTAATCCTTAATTCTAAAGGACTTATTAAATATAATCCTCGAACTCAGGATAAGAGAATATATTCAGAGTTTAAACAAAAAGGAATAATTGAAATATTTGATTTATGTATTGATGAGTTGGGGGATTATTGGCTTGGAACAGAAAATGGACTTTTCAAATATAGTGTTGAAAAAAATGAAATTTCGAAATTTGAAGAATTTGATCTAAAAGGATTGCACGAAGAAAGAATCCGATCTATTGTTGAACATAATAAAATATTGTGGATTGGAACTGTAGGAGGCGGATTATTTTCTATTAATGAAGAAAAAAAAGAGACTATTAGATATTTAAATAATCCAGATGCAGTTGGAAGTCTTAGCTCTAATTACATATTTAGTTTATATGTAGATAAATCTGAAAATTTATGGATATCTACAATTGATGGCGGAATAAATAAATTAAATTTGAAACCCCCAAAGTTCAAATTATTCAGACACGAAATAGATGAGCTCGGTTCTCTTATTCACAATACAGTATCCTCTTTTTTTGAAGATAGCAATGGAAATTTATGGTTATCTACAGGCGCGGGATTATGTAAGTTTGATAGAAAAACACAGATTTTTGAAGCAATTAAAACTGACCCCGTTATCTCTCAAGATTCTAAAATAAAAGTAGTGAAAATTTTTGAAGCCCCAGACGGTACAATTTTATTGAATATTTATAACAAAGGATTAGCCAAATATAATCCAAAGACTAATAAAATTGAAGAGCTGGAGAAAAAAATACAAATACCGGATTATCTTTTCGGACAGAATTTTTGGGGGTATTATAAAACAAGTAACAATGAAATAATTGTCGGCACTTCTTCCCAAGGGATTTATAAACTTGATTTCGAAGAAAATAGTTATGTGCCTTTTATGCATTTTGCTGGAACAGAGATACTCGTAAACAAATCTATCCAGTTATTGTTTGAAGACTCAAATGGTATCTTTTGGTTCGGAACTACTGCTCATGGTCTTTATCGTGTGGACTATAAAAATGAGAAAATAAATATTTTTTCAAGTAATTCTAATAAAAATTTATCTTCAGATTTCATAGTGGGTATTTCGGAAGATGAAAACTATATTTGGGTTTGTACCTATACTGGTCTGGAAAGAATTGATAAGAAAAATTTAACGGTACAACATATAAAAGAAAACGATGGATTAGACACAAAATTTATCCAGTCTATGATAATGGATAATCAACAAAATTTATGGTTCGCATCAAATAAAGGCTTAACAAAATACAATATCAAAAAAAATGAGTTTATAAATTATAATAAGGGAGATGGTCTTCAAGAGAATATTTTCAATTTTGGCAGTGCATTAAAAACAAAAGACGGTGAACTCTTTTTTGGTGGGAACAATGGATTCAATTCCTTTTATCCGGAAAGTATAATATCAACTAAACAATCTTCCCCAGTATTTATTACAGAATTAGAAGTTAGGAATAACGGAAAAGATATTTTTTTCGATTTTGATGAATTAAAAGATATTGAACTAAGTTACAAAGAAAACAACATTAATATTAGATTTGCAGTGATGGATTATACCAATCCAAACAGCAACAGGTTTAAGTACAAATTAGAAAATTATGATTCCGATTGGATTTCTTCGTTTGATAAGAATTCCGCTAATTATTCTAATTTGGAGTCCGGCGAGTATATATTCAAAGTTATTGGATCAAATAGCAATCAAGTGTGGAATAATATAGGAGCTTCACTTAAAATTAAAATTATACCTCCATTTTGGCAGACTGCATGGTTTAAGGTTGCTGCTTTTTTTCTTACGGTATTTTTAATTATTGCTGTTTACAGAATAAGAGTCAATTCTCTTGAAGTTTATAATAAGAAACTTGAAAAAGAAGTTGAAGAAAGAACAAAAGAGCTTGATAATTCGAATAAGGAATTGCTGGCAGCAAAAGAGAAAGCTGAGGTTGCAAGCAAAGCAAAAAGTACTTTTCTTGCTCATATGAGTCACGAGTTACGCACACCTTTAAATGGTATGATGGGGTATACACAAATTTTAAAAAATAAATCAAAAGACAAAGAATTTATAAGCAACCTAAATATTATTCATCAAAGCGGATTACATTTGTTGACTTTAATAAATGATATTTTGGATATTTCCAAAATTGAAGCCGGCAAGATGACATTGGTTAATATGCCTATAAATTTCCAGAGCTTTTTAGATAATATTACCGGAATTATAGGTTCCCGTGCAGTTTCTAAGGGACTAACATTTAAATCGGATTTCGATCCTCTTTTACCTAACATGATATTATCGGATGAAACAAGATTAAGACAGGTATTGCTTAATCTTTTAGGAAATGCTGTAAAGTTTACTGATGATGGAGAAATTATACTTAAGGTTACAAAAATTAAAGACACAGATCACGACAAGCAGCTTGTTCGTTTTAATATTATAGACACAGGTTCGGGAATTGAGAAAGAAGATTTAGATAAATTATTTAAACCTTTTGAGCAAGTTGGCGATCTATCCAAACGAAAAGAAGGAACCGGGTTAGGTCTAAGTATTAGCAGGCATATTGTGAATCTTATGGGATCCGATCTGCAAGTAAAAAGCAATGCAGGTCGCGGAAGCAATTTCTGGTTTGAACTTGAAATGCATACAATAAGCAGCGATTTACGTCTTACAAAACAAAGCGATAAACAAATATACGGTTACGAGGGAAGCAGAAAAAAAATACTGATAGCTGATGATATTTCATCAAACAGAAATGTTATTGTTAAATTATTAAAGCCTCTCGATTTTAAAATTATTGAAGCGGAAGACGGTAACGAAGCAATAGACAAAGTATTAAAGAGCAAACCTGACTTAATATTAATGGACAGGTGGATGCCGGATGTAAACGGAATTGATGCTCTTAAGAGTTTGCGTGAACTTCCCGAATTAAAAGAAGTACCCTTTATTGCAGTTACTGTAGCAATGTCCGACGACGATACCGAAACAACATTAGCTGCCGGATTTAATGATATTCTTTTTAAACCTGTAATTTGGCAGAATTTGATTGAAATTCTCCAAAAACATCTAAATCTTAATTGGATTTATGAAGATGAAGAAAAAGAAAATATATTAAATCCAAACTTTAAATCTGTAATACCGCTGCCGCAGGAAGAACTTATTGTGTTAAAAGAATATGCCAAACGCGGAGATATTTATGCAATTCAAAACTATGTGAAAAATTACGATAAAAAAGATGAAATATTTACTGCTTTTATAGAAATTCTGCAAAAACTTGCAGATAATTACGAAGAGAAAAAAATATTGGACTTTATTTCACGATATATTGAGAACAATAATTGAAAAATAAAACAAAAATAGATTTTGAAGAAAGCGAATACTCAATTCTTGTAGTTGATGATAATATCACAAATTTAAGAGTTATTTCAGATTTTCTAAAAGAAACCGGTTACAAAGTTTACATTGCACAAGATGGTGCAAGTGCAATTGAAAAAGCAAAATATAATCTTCCGGATCTTATTCTTCTCGATGTTCTTATGCCCGGAATTGATGGTTTTACTGTATGCAAAAAAATTAAGGAAGACAATCAGCTTTTTGAAATACCAGTAATATTTATGACTGCACTATCCGAGACTCAAGAAAAAATTCGCGGATTTCAAGTTGGCGGAGTTGACTATATAACCAAACCTTTCCAAGCTGAAGAAGTGATTGTCCGTGTAGAAAACCAGATAAAATATCATTCAGTAAAAAAACAGCTTGAATCGCGAAATAAGCAGCTTGAAAAAGAAATTAAGGATAGGATTGCAGCAGAAAAAGCTTTTGAAGAAAGCGAAGCTTTGGTAAGAGCACTTATTAATAATCTTCCGTTTGACGTTTGGGCAATGGATAAAGATTTAAGATATATTTTACAAAATGCGGTAAATATTAAAAATTACGGGAATAATATAGGGAAGAAACTTGAAGAACTTGAAATTCCGGAAATCATAAAATATCAATGGCTTGAAACAGACAAAAAAGTTCTTGAAGGAAAATCATTCCATAGTGAATACGAAAAAAATGACGGAGCACTTAAAGCTTTTGAAAGTTTCAAAGTGCCTGTTTACGTTAATAAGGATATTGTAGGTATGATTGGGGTGGAAATAGATGTAACTGAAAGAAAAATTGCCGAGATAAATTTAAAGAGAGCCTACGATGAAATGGAACAAGAAGTAGAAAAGCGGACAGCTGATTTACGGCTGACTAATTTTAAACTTGAAGAAGAAATTGAAGACAGAATAAAAGCAGAAAAAGAACTGGTTTATGCTAAAGAAAAAGCAGAGCAGGCAGTAAGGCTAAAAACTGAATTTCTTGCCCAAATGTCGCACGAAATACGTACTCCAATCAGTACATTGTTAAATTTTACAAGTCTGCTCCGCGAGGAAGTTCAGGACAAAGTGAGCCAAGAAATTCAGCAATATTTCCCATCAATGTTTTCTGCAGGAAAGCGTATTATTCAAACAATTGATTCTATACTTAATATGTCCGAACTTCAAGTAGGAGCTTATATTCCGGAAATAAGAGAATTTGAAATAGACAGAGAAATATTAAACAAATTGTACAACGAGTTTAAAATTACTGCTAAAAGTCAGCAACTTGATTTTAATCTTAAATATAAAACTGAAAAAAGACTTATTAAAGCAGATTCCTACAGTGTTGAACAAATATTGTCGAATATAATTTCTAACGCATTAAAGTATACGGAAAAAGGAAAGGTTGAAATAATAGTATCTCGAGATAAAAACGATAGATTAACAATTGATGTTAAAGATACCGGAATAGGAATAAGTCAGGAACTGATAGAAGAAATTTTCGAACCTTTCAGGCAAGAAGAGCAGGGATACACGCGACAGCACGAAGGAAACGGACTCGGTTTAGCTTTGGTGAGAGAATACTGTAAAATAAATAATGCCGAAATAAGCGTAAAAAGTAAAAAAGGTTCTGGGTCAACTTTTACTGTAAAATTTTATTAAAAATTTCATTCTCCCTAATTTTTATCACTTCATTTATTATATTTCTTTCATTAAGAAAAACAAATACTTATTAAATGAAGTTTTTTAAATTCAGCGGCTCAGGGAATGATTTTATTCTGATCGACCAGAATATCGTTCCGGATTTTATTCCAGAAAAGGAAATAGTGATTGAAATGTGTGCCCGAGGTACAGGAATAGGCGCTGATGGATTTCTATATTTTTTGAAAAGCAAAGAAAACGATTTTGATATGCGGTATTTTAATTCTGACGGCAGTGAAGGTTTTTTATGCGCCAACGGAGCCAGATGCGCTGTTAAATATGCCCAGTTTAGTAAAAGAATTGAACAAAATGCAAAGTTTTTCTGTTGCGGAAAAAAGTATACTGCTAAAATTAACGAAGATAATTCTGTTACAATTAATCTAAATGAGCCTTCCGAAATTGAACTTGAAATAGAAATAAAATTCGAAAATTCTTCTTTAAGAGGTTCATTTATAAATACCGGAACCAGACATACAGTTATAAATATAACTGAATTAAATGAAGTTTATAATAACAGATTTAATGAGTTAGAAAATATTCCTGTTGATGTGTTAGGCAAGGGAATAAGAAATCTGCCGCAGTTTTTACCGGAAGGAACTAACGTTAATTTTATAGATATTCAGAACGAAGTAATTAGAATACGTACATTTGAAAAAGGCGTGGAAAATGAAACGCTCTCTTGCGGTACAGGAATAACAGCAGCGGCAATAATCAGTTTTCTGAAAGGAAATGTTAAACCGCCGGTTACAATAATTCCCAAAAGTAACGATAAACTTATTGTAAATTTTGATTATATTAACAGCATAATAAAAAATATTTCTTTAACTGGTCCGGCAAAATTAATTTTTACCGGAGAATACAATAACAAATAAATATTGATTTTCTGAGGAGTTGAATGGCAAAGGTGATTTTTTCCATCAAATATGAAATTCTTCCTGAAAAACGGGAAGCCTACCTTGAGGTAATTCGTGAATTAAAAGCTTTAATAAAAGCTGACGGGCTTGAAGGGTATTCTGTTTACGAAACAAAAAACAGAAAAAATTGCTTTGAAGAGCAATATGTATTTACCGATAAAAATGCTTACGAAGAATTTGATGATAATCCTAATGAACGTGTGAATATATTGATGACTAAATTATCGGATATGATCAAACAGCAGACTACCGAATATACTACATTATTCGAAATCTGATAATTCTTGTTTTATAATTCTGAAAAATAATAGAAAAATTTAATCTCTATGTATGAATTAATTGGTGCAATTCATATCCATTCAAAATATTCTGATGGTTCAGGCGATGTTAATGATATCGCCGCATTTGCCGCAGAATCGGGATTAGATTTTATTATGCTTACAGACCATAATACATTAAGGGCAAAAGAAGAAGGTCACGAAGGATGGAATAATAATGTTTTTATAATTGTAGGTTGCGAGATTAATGATAAAGAAAATAAAAATCATTATCTGGCATTTGGAATTGATAAAACATTCTCAACACGCTTGTCTGCAAAACAATATGTGAAAAGTATAAAAGAAGCCGGCGGTATAGGTTTTATTGCCCATCCGCACGAAAAAAGAAACAACATCAAAGAACATCCGCCTTATCCTTGGAATGAATGGGATGCTGAAGGATTTACAGGAATTGAAATTTGGAACCATATGTCCGAATGGATGGAAGGACTGACTGAAGAAAATAAATATAACAGGTTTCTTCATCCCCTTAAAACAATTGAATGTCCGCCTGCCGAGACGTTAAAAAAATGGGACGAGCTTAATTCAGTAAGGAAAGTTGTTGGAATTGGCGGAATAGATGCTCATGCTCATAAAGTAAATGTCCTTGGATTTTTAGAAATGGAAGTTTTCCCGTATAAGGTATTGTTTAAATCAATAAGAACTCATATTTTTACGGAAACAAAAATTGAAAATACAAGTTCTTTAAATACTGAAAGATGTAAAGATATTATTCTTAAATCGCTATTGCAGGGAAGTTGTTTTGTTGCAAATGATTATCTGAAAGAATCGAAAGGATTTCGTTTCTTTGGGAAAGATAATAACGGAACTTATAAAATGGGTGATACTGCTGTTTTATCAAGTTCTTTAAGATTTGTAGTTTTGCTTCCCGGAACGGTTGCTAAAATTCAGCTTGTATTTGATGGCAAAATCGTTTCGATAGTTGAAAACACTGAAGCAGAATTCCTTGTAAAATCTGCTGGTGTATATCGTGTCGAAGTATATTTTGAGGGTAAAGCCTGGATATTTTCTAATCATATTAGAGTTGTAAATAAAGATTATAATTGATAAAAAAGGAGATAATGTGTTAGCAAAAAAGAAGAAAATTTCGAAAAAAGAAATGAAAGAGGACAAACTTGTAACATTGTATTATAACAGTATGCAATATTTCGAAAAGTATCAAAAACAAATATTAATAGGGGTTGCAGCCGTTGCAGCAGCAGGATTGCTTGTTTATTTTTATATCACAAATAATCAGACAAAAAATACTGAAGCCTCTAAATCTTTAGCAAAAATAATTGATATTTATGAAGCAGGTATGTTTAATGAAGCAATTGAAGGAAGACCGGGTACTGATAACAAAGGTTTAAAATATATTGCGGAAGAATTCGGCGGCTCTGAAAACGGTGAAACAGCCAGAATTTATCTTGCCAATAGTTATTATAATATTGGGGATATTGATAAAGCTCTTGAACAATACGAAGATTATTCCGGGGACAATGAAATGTTTTCGGCAGCAGCTTATTCAGGAATGGCCGCTTGTTATGTTGAAAAGAAGGATTATCAGAAAGCTGCGGAATATTTTATTAAAGCTTCTAAAGTGAACAGTACAAATCCACAAAACAGCGCATACCTGCTTGAAGCCGGTATTAATTATCTTAAAATAGGAGATAAAGAATCGGCAAAAGAGGCTTTAAACACTATTAAAGAAGAACATAAAACAACTCAGGAATTTACATTAGCAGACAGATATCTTGCTCAGTGTATTTAAAAACAATAAGAAGAAAAATTATTCAGAGGATATATGGCAGATACATCAGATTTTAGAAATGGTTTAATAATTAAGTTTAAAGAAGGACTATATACAATTGTAGAATTTCAGCACGTTAAACCTGGAAAAGGCGGAGCATTTGTCCGCACAACGCTTAAAAACCTTAAAACCGGAAAAGTGCTTGAAAACACTTACCGTTCTGGTGAAAGTGTAGAAATTATAAGAGTTGAAAGAAGAAAATATCAATATTTATTCCGCGAAGGCGAGTCACTTGTGTTAATGGACAACGGTACTTACGAACAAATTAATGTTGATCAGAAACTTTTTGGCGACGGAGAAAAATTCCTAAAAGAAGGAATTGAAGTTGACTTACTTTTGGATAACAACGAAGAAATAATATCTGTGGAAATACCTATATTTGTTCAGCTTAAAGTTACAGCTACCGAACCGGGTTTCAGAGGTGATACCGCAACAAACGTACTAAAGCCGGCAACCTTGGAAACAGGAGCAGTAATAAGTGTCCCTATATTTGTTAACGAAGGCGATCTGCTTAAAGTGGATACAAGAACCAGCGAATATGTTGAAAGAGTAAAAAATTAATAATTAAGAAAGCCGGCAAAATGGACCTGATAAGTATTAAAAAGCTTATTAAAATAGTTGAAGACAGCAGTATAACAGATTTTTCCATAGAAGAAAAAGATCTGAAAATAACAATAAGCAAAAAGGCTGAAATAATTCATTCTGCTTATCATCAAGCTGTGGATTATACAGCTAAAGAACCCATTAATATAAATGCAGCAAATACTGTTGAATTTGAAAAAAATTCAGTACAGGATGAAAAATTCCATGAAATCTGTTCGCCAATTGTGGGTACATTTTATCGCGCTCCTTCACCTGAAGCTGAACCTTATGTTCAGATTGGCGATCACATTACAGAAGGTAAAGTAATGTGTCTGATAGAAGCAATGAAGCTGATGAATGAAATAGAATCGGATATTAATGGTAAAATAGTTAAAGTATTAGTAGAAAACGGTTCGCCGGTTGAATATAATCAACCGCTATTTTTAATAAAACCCGATTAAAAAGGCGGATTATATTGTTTGATAAAATACTGATTGCAAATCGCGGTGAAATAGCTCTCCGTATAATACGAACCTGCAAAGAAATGGGAATTAAAACTGTTGCAGTGTATTCGGAAGCAGACAGAGAATCTCTCCATGTTATATTTGCCGATGAAGCCGTCTGCATTGGTCCTGCCAGCAGTAAGGACAGTTACCTGAAAATTCCAAGCATAATTTCGGCAGCGCATATTACAGGAGCCGATGCAATTCATCCCGGATACGGTTTCTTATCGGAAAATGCTGAATTTGCAGATATTTGTACCGGATCGGGATTTAAATTTATTGGACCTTCTGCCCGGATGATAAAACAAATGGGCGATAAAGCTTATGCAAAAAAAACAATGCGGGATGTTGGAGTGCCTGTAGTTCCGGGAAGCGATGGAATTTTAGAAAATGCCGAGCAGGCAAAAACTATTGCAAAAAAAATCGGTTATCCTGTAATGCTTAAAGCTTCTTCGGGCGGAGGCGGTAAAGGTATGCGGATTGTATTCAAGGAAAATAATCTTGAAAACGCATTTCAGAGTGCCAGTGCAGAAGCTATGACATCGTTTGGAAATCAGGATTTATACATGGAAAAATTTGTTGAAAATCCACGGCATATTGAAATTCAGATAATGGGGGATCAGTTCGGCAATGTTTATGATTTTGGCGAAAGAGATTGCACAATTCAGCGAAGACATCAGAAACTGATTGAGGAATCACCTTCTCCGTTTATCAATTCCGAAATCCGGGAAAAAATGATTGAAGCAGCTGTTCTCGGTGCTAAAAGCGTAAATTACGAAGGTGCCGGAACAATAGAATTTGTGGTTGATAAAAATAAAAACTTTTATTTCATTGAAATGAATACACGAATTCAGGTTGAACATCCGGTAACAGAAATGGTTAATAATATTGATTTAATTAAACAGCAAATTCTTGTGGCTGCCGGCGAAAAGCTTAAGGATATTCCGGTGACTCCGCGCGGGCACAGTTTTGAATTCAGAATTAACGCTGAAGATTCTGAAAACGGATTTCTGCCTTCTCCAGGAAGAATAAAATATATTCATTTTCCGGGAGGATTCGGCGTTCGTATGGATTCTCATATTTACGCCGATTATGTGATTCCGCCATTTTACGATTCGCTTATAGCAAAATTAATTGTATGGGGAACAGATAGAAAACATGCAATTATGAGGGCAAAAAGAGCGTTGGAAGAATTAACGATTGATGGAGTAAAAACAACAATTCCTTTCCATAAAAAAGTTCTCGAAAACAAAGAATTTATTAAATCAAAGTACGATACATCTTTTTTAGAAAAATTTTAATAATCAAGAGGAAAAAATGAATATACCTGCAAACTTGAAGTATACAAAGGATCACGAATGGCTTTTAATTGAAGGAAACATTGGAACAATTGGAATAACAGATTTTGCACAGGGCGAATTAGGAGATATTGTATATCTGGATGTAGATAAAAATCTGCAGACAATTGCCGCCGGTGAAACATTTGGAACAATTGAAGCCGTTAAAACGGTAAGCGACCTTTATGCGCCGGTAGATGGTAAAGTGTTGGAGATAAATGAAGGTCTGAATGACGAACCTCAAGTTATAAATACCGATCCTTATGGAAAGGGATGGATTGTGAAAGTTGAAATAACAAATGCTTCGCAGATAAATGAATTAATGACGGCAGAAGAATATAAAAATCAGATTGGACAATAGTAAATACAGGAAAAAATGAAACATACAGAAACAATTTTAATATTGGATTTCGGTTCGCAATACACTCAACTAATTGCAAGAAGAATCCGTGAAAGCAAGGTATATTCTGAGATTCATCCTCATAATTTTTCAATAGATAAAATATCGGAGCTGTCTCCAAAAGGAATAATACTTTCGGGCGGACCGATGAGTATTTACGATGAAGATTCACCTCAGGTCGATTCTGAAATATTTAACCTTGGAATTCCAGTGCTTGGTATTTGCTACGGAATGCAGCTTGTTTCCGAATATTTTAAAGGAAAAGTTGAACCCGCTGACAAAAGAGAATATGGCAAAACAGATTTAGAAATTATCGGGAATTCCAAAATATTTCAAAATATTAAAAGCCCTTCAACAGTTTGGATGAGTCACGGTGACTACATTACAAAGATTCCGCAAGGATTTTCTGTTGTTGCAAAATCTGCAAACTCTCCTATATGCGCTCTTTCAAATGATGATAAAGGTATTTACGGGGTGCAGTTCCATCCTGAAGTTGCGCATACTACCGAAGGCAGAAAGATAATTGATAATTTTCTTTTCGGAATTTGTAAATGCAAACCTGAGTGGACACCTGGCAACTTTATATTGCAGGCTGCTGAGGAAATTAAAAACAAAACTGGCAACAGTAAAGTAATTTGCGCATTAAGCGGAGGAGTCGATTCTTCCGTTGCGGCTGTTCTGGTTCATAAAGCGATAGGAAATAATTTAATTTGTGTTCACGTTGATACTGGACTGATGCGGAAGGATGAAAGTTCTGCAATAATAAAAATGTTTGAAGAAAATTATGATCTTCATATTATTCATATTGATGCTTCGGAAGAATTTTTAAGCAAATTAAAAGATGTTATCGAACCGGAAAAAAAACGAAAGATTATAGGTAATACATTTATAGAGGTATTTGAAAGAGAAGCTGAAAAATTCGGAGATGCGAAATATCTTGTTCAAGGTACGCTATATCCCGATGTTATTGAATCTGTTTCGGTTAAAGGAGCTTCTGTTACAATTAAAACCCATCATAATGTTGGTGGTCTGCCCGAAAAAATGAATCTTAAACTTATTGAACCTTTCAGGGAATTGTTCAAAGATGAAGTAAGAGCGATAGGAAAGGAATTGGGACTTCCGGATGATTTTATAGGAAGACACCCATTTCCAGGACCCGGACTCGCAGTAAGAGTATTAAGCGACATAACAAAAGATAAACTTGATATTTTACGCGAAGCAGATTCAATTTATATTGAAGAACTTCACAAAGCCGGAATATATAATGATATATGGCAGGCATTTGCTGTTCTTTTGCCTGTAAAAACTGTTGGCGTTATGGGCGATAACAGAACTTACGAAAATGTTATTGCGTTGAGAGCAGTTACTTCAACAGATGGAATGACAGCCGATTGGTTCCGGTTTGATTACGATTTTCTGGAAAATGTCTCGAACAAAATAATTAGAAACGTGAGGGGAGTAAACAGGGTTGTTTACGATATAAGTTCTAAACCTCCTTCAACAATAGAGTGGGAATGATTTATGGAAATTCAATCGGATCATAATTTTACTAAAGCGATATATCTTGCTCGTGAAGGTAAACTGCTTCATTCGCTGCAGATTTTATTAAAACTATATGAACAGAATCCTGAAGATAATTTTCTTGTTTTGAAAATTGCCGAGATATACGAAAAATTAGGGAATCCGGATTCGATTGTTAACTTGATTGATGAAGTAAACCCAATAAATCTTGCTGATGAATATCTTTTACAATTTGCTCAAATATTTATCCGCAATTCATTTTTCGAAAAAGCAGCAGACCTTATATCGATTGTTGATAAAACAATGTTTCCGGAATCTTATTTTCTTAAAGGACAATCTTTATTTTTTAATAAAGAATATGAATTTGCCACTATGAATTTTTTGGAATTTATTAACAATTGCAAACAATCGGACATTTTAGGTGAAGCATATCAATATCTTGCAGAATGCAGCATTATTCAAAAAAAATACGATACGGCACTTCAATATGCCGAAAAAGCTGAGAGCCTGACCGTACTTAATCCTGAATTAAACTTTATTATTTCAAAGATCTATTATTTGAAAGAAATGCATTGTCATGCAAAAGAATATATTATGAAAGCATTGAAAATGAATGAAAGCATTAAAGATTTTCAGGATTTGGCAGGAAGAATATTTTATGCAACAGGAGATTACAGCAAGGCAGAGAAATATTTGAAAGCTTCTGCTGAAAATAAAGACGATTCTGAAATCTTTTCACTGATAGGTCTTAGTTGCTTGCGCCAAAAAAAGTCGGAAGAAGCATGCGAATTTTTTAATAAATCGTTAAAAATAAATCCGAATGACTTAATTGCAAAAAGCGCTCTTGCCGATTGCAACAAATGACATTAAAATTAAGAGGGTATTTTGAAGGTAAAAGAACTGCCTCCGGATGACAGACCCCGCGAAAAATTACTTTTACACGGCGCTCAGTCATTAAGTGATGCAGAGTTGATTGCAATTCTTTTAAGAACCGGAACAAAAGGCGTTTCGGTTATTGAAGTTGCAAGGAATTTACTCTTACGAAACGAGAATCTTGCTGTTCTTGCAACCAAATCAATTGGACATATAAAAAAAGAAAGCGGAATAGGGAACGATAAAGCTGCAACACTAGTTGCATCATTTGAAATCGGGAGAAGAATTGATCAGGATAAGAAAACCCGTTTTAACAAAAAAATTACATCGCCGCAGGATATTGCAGAATTTTTTATTCATTTATTAAGAGACGAATACAAAGAACATTTTATTGTTGTATGCCTTAACAGCAACAACAAAATAATAAAGTACGAAGTGATTTCGGTTGGAAGCTTAAGTTCAAGTATAGTTCATCCGCGTGAAGTATTTAAAGTAGCAATCGACAACAACTCCGCAAATATAATTTTAGTGCACAATCATCCATCCGGCAACCCGGAACCGAGCCCCGAAGATATTGCAATTACAAAGAAACTTGTTGAGGCTGGAAAGCTGTTAGAGATTAAAGTTTTTGATCATATTATAGTTGCAGGTAAAAAATATAACAGTTTTGTAGAAAAAAGGTTGATTTAATAGTAAATAAATAATTATCTTAGCGGATATTTTAACAGATTATTATTTTATTATAAATTGGTATTTAAAATTACTAATAATTCAAAATAGGAGGAACAAAATGACTAAATTAAAAAGGCTTTTTACTTCAGCTATGGCTGTTGGTATGCTTGCTTTTGCAATGACTGCTTGCGGCGTGAGTGATGAACAGTATGCTGAACTAGATGCTTTATCTGCAGAAGTTAAAGCTATTGAAAAAGACATAACCCAATTGAAGAGCGATAAAGCTAAATTGGAAAGAGAAATTGCAGAACATAATGCTAAACTTGATGATTGCAACAAAAATTTAGCAGAAACAAAAAAGAATCTTGGATCAATTAAATAATTTTTGTAAAAAGTTTAAATTTACGGAGGAAATCAATGAAGTATTATAATAAAATAGCTGCAATAGCATTTGTACTTCTTTTTACAGTTGGGTTGTTCGCTCAGACAAGAGATATGTCTACTGATGAATGGGAACAGGAAATGGCAAGATTAGGGAAACAAAAAGTTGAACTTACAGCTGAACAGACAGCATTGAAAGCAGAAATTGAAGCTCTTAAAGTTAAAAAATCAGCGTTAGGTGCTTTATCAGATTGCGAAAATGAAACATTAAAATTGATTGGTGCTACTCAAGCAGATGTTGATGCTTTTGCCGCAAAAGTTGCTGCTCTTGAAGCAAAAATAAATGCAAAAGAAGGTCCTAAAGCTGACAGACAAGCAGAACTTGATGCACTTAAAGCAAGCAAAATATCAGCTTTGCCAAGATTCTTTGATAAAGTTCATAACCAGTTACAAAGGAAATTGGATGCTTGGGATGATAAACCTTCTGAAATCCAGTACACAGTAGTAAAAGGTGATTATCTTTGGAAAATTGCAAAGAAAAAAGAACACTACGGAAATGGATTTGCTTGGCCAAAAATATACAATGCCAACAAAGACAAGATCAAAAATCCTGATTTAATTTATCCTAACCAGATTTTCACTGTTCCAAACTTGTCAGAAGAAGAACAAGCTAAATACGATAAATTAAGAAGAAATTACAAACCGGCTCCGGTTACAACAGCTCCTTAATTTTTGTTATATGTTGAATTTAAAATGCCCTTTTCATTTATTGATAGGGCATTTTTTTTTATTTTGGAGGATTTACGGTAGTAGAAAAAGTTTTAAAACTCGAAAATGTTGATATGCTGTCCCTTCTTGGATTTAATGATAAAAATCTAATACCCATAGATGAAAGATTTAACACATCTGTTACTGTAAGAGGCGAAAACGTTTATATTAAAGGTATTGTTGAAGAAGTTGAGGCAGTTGAAAAAGTTTTCAAAGAGATGGCTTACGTCCTTAATACTACCAATACATTAAAGACTGCTGACGTTGAAACGATTATTGATCTTACAGTTCTGGGGCGCGAAATAATTTCGGAAAAAGAATACGACAATATAATTCTTTATACTAAAAAAGATGTGATAAAGGCAAAAACCCCAACACAAATTAAATATATCGAAAGCGTAAAAAAAAATGATATATGTTTTGCTGTTGGACCTGCCGGTACGGGTAAAACGTATCTGGCTGTAGCCTTTGCGGTTGCAAGCCTTAAAAAGGGAAGCGTTCGTAAAATAGTTCTTGCGCGCCCAGCTGTAGAAGCTGGCGAAAGTTTAGGCTTTTTACCGGGTGATTTTAAAGAAAAGGTTGATCCGTATCTGAAACCTTTATACGATTCGCTCCAGGATATGATCCCGGCTGAACAACTTAAAGGATACATTGAAAAAGAAATAATCGAAATTGTTCCTTTGGCTTATATGCGCGGAAGAACACTGAATAATTCATTTGTTATCCTTGATGAAGCTCAAAATTCCACATCACTTCAGATGGAGATGTTCCTTACCAGATTAGGACCTAACTCGAAAGCGATTATTACAGGTGATGTTACTCAAATAGATTTACCGCATAATACTAAAAGCGGATTAGTTCAGGTTCAGCAAATATTACGCGGTGTTGACGGAGTAAGCTTTATTTATTTCGATCGCGAAGATGTTGTAAGACATAAATTAGTTAAAGATATTATTTTCGCTTACGAAGAATATAACAAAGAAAACGGGAAAGGATAAGAATCTAAACGTTATTTTTGCTTTCTTCCCAAAATCTATCCATTTCCTCAAGAGATGATTCGGATAAAGATTTTCCGGTTGCTGTTATTTTCCCTTCAACAAATTTAAATCTTTTAATAAATTTGGTATTTGTTTTACGCAAAGCATTTTCGGGATTAATTCCAATAAATCGGCAGTAGTTAATTAATGCAAAAAATAAATCGCCGGTTTCTTCCTCAAGCTTTTCTTTATCATCAAGTAATTCAGCTTCCTGCATTTCATCTATTTCTTCAAGAACTTTTTTCCAAACATCAGCCTTATTATCCCAATCGAAGCCGACTTTAGATGCTTTATCTTGAAGACGACAGGCTCTTTGAAGTTCAGGAAGATTTTTAGGCACTCCGTCAAGAACGCTTTTCCGTCCTTCTTTAAGTTTAATTTCTTCCCAGTTTTTTATAACTTGTTTGCTGTCTTTTACTTCCGAATCTCCAAAAACGTGCGGGTGCCTGCGGATAAGTTTGTTTTTAATTGTATCAATAACTTCGTGAAGATAGAAATTACCTTCTTCTTCGGCAATAACTGTGTGAAAAATTACATGCAACAGCAAATCGCCAAGTTCAGTTTTTAGTTCTGAAAAGTCTTTGTTATCAATTGCCTCAATTACTTCATAAACTTCTTCCAGAGTTTGCGCTTTTATCGAATCGTGTGTCTGTTCTCTGTCCCAAGGACATTCTTTACGTAACAGGTTAATTATTTTAACAAGTTCATCAAATTTGTTTTCCAGCATGTTACATCCCAAAAATATTGAACTCAAATCTATAAAAAAAAGCGATAACTTTTAATTGAATTTCAAATAAATTATATTTGGATTATCAAAGGAGTTTAATATGATAGAAGAAAGAATAAAACAACTTGGATATGTAATTCCCGAAACTCCGGCTCCATTGGCTGCATATATTCCATGCATCAGAGAAGGAAACCTTGTTTTTACAGCAGGACAGCTTCCGATTGTTGACGGGAAGCTTCAATATTCAGGAAAGGTTGGTGCTGAAATAAGTACTGAGACCGGAATGAAAGCCGCGGAATTGTGTTTGCTTAATTGTCTTTCCGTTATTAAATCCTTGATAGATAATCTCGATAATATTGAGAAAATTATTAAATTAACAGTATTTGTAAACAGTGCCGATTATTTTACAGCACAGCCAAAAGTTGCTAACGGAGCCAGCGAGCTGTTGGTAAATATTTTCGGTGAAGCCGGCAAACACGTACGAAGCGCTGTTGGAGTTAGCGAATTGCCGCTTAATGCTCCAATTGAAATTGAAATGATTGCAAAAGTGAAATAAAACCAACTGACGATTTGTATTGATTTACTGTTAAAGGTTAGTTAAAATTGAATGTAAAATAAAAATGGATAAAAAGTAAGTTATGACTAGAGATATGTTCAGATCAAAAATTCACATGGCTACAATTACTGAAGCTGATCTGTATTATGAAGGAAGTTTGACTGTTGATGAAGAATTATTGGAAGCAGCAAATATCTTACCGTACGAAAAAGTATCGGTTGTAAATATAAATAATGCAAGCAGATTTGAAACTTATACAATTGTAGGAAAAAGAGGAAGCGGCGTTATCGGACTAAACGGTGCAGCTGCCCGGCTGGGGCACATCGGCGATAAAGTGATAATTATGACATATTCGCAGATGAGTGAAGAAGAAGCCTTAAAACACAAACCTACAGTCGTGATTGTTGACGAAAATAATATGGTAAAAGCGAAACTTTAGAAATTTAGATTTGTTAAAAGCTGCAAAAAGGTGAAATTATGAGATATTTGCTTTTAATTATTTTTATATTGGTTTCAATAAACATTAACGCTCAATTTAAAGATTCAGAAAAACAAGTGAATATACGGCAAGGGATTGTGCAAAGCGAATATACAAGCATGTATCTAGGATTTATTAATCCCGAAAATTTCAGCATGAATCACACATTTTCGATGTCTTATTCTGCCGGAAGTAGTTTTGGATATGCGCTTGGAGTATATACAAATACTATGGCTTACAAATTTACTCAAAATTTGAATTTGGAAGTGGATGCCAGTTTTGTAAATTCTCCTTACAGCACATTCGGCGACGGATTTGCTAAACAAGTAAACGGTATTTATTTAAGCAGAATCCAGTTGAATTATCAGCCTTCAGAAAAGACAAGTATTACTTTGCAGTTTAATCAGAACCCGACAGGATTTTATAACTCGCCTTTTTTCCAGAATTCATTCTGGTATTAATAAAATTTAACACATTCATCAAGAATTTAGTATTTTTACAGACCGGGTTTTTTTCTCCCGGTTTTTTTTGTATGCAAATAGTATAAATTATTTTGGCAGAATCTATACAGATATAATAAATGAACAGCGAAAAAAAATCATTTAATAACACCGCTATTAATGCTGTAATTTTTCTTTTGGTAATTGTAGTTATCTATCTCGGTTATTCCTTTATTATAAAAATAACCGATCAAAACAGATACAATAAAACCGAAGATGAAATGAGCGCTCCGGCTGATATTGTTCAGTTAGAAGTTATGAACGGATGCGGAGCTTCGGGGGTTGCGGACAGGGTAACCGATTATTTGCGTCAAAAAGGCTGTGATGTAGTTAATTCGGGTAATTACAAAAGTTTTGATGTTGAAAAAACTCTGGTAGTTGACAGAGCAGGCAACTATGCAAATGCATTAAAAATAGCTAAAATGTTAGGGGTAGCCAAAAAAGAAACAATAATAAGACAGTTAAATGACGAGTATTTTTTAGATGTATCTGTCATTATTGGAAAAGATTATTATTCATTAGAACCATTTAAATAGGAGTAATTTTGGATTCACAGGAATTTGTTAAAATAATATCAGAATATATTTTATCTAAAAAAGGTTACGATATAAAAATCCTAGAGTTAAGAAATGTTTCTTCAATTGCAGATTATTTTATTATTTGCAGCGCCGATTCGGATACACAGGTAAAAGCAATTGCGGATGAAATTGATAAACAGCTGAGGGAACGCGGAATTAAATATAGCAATCTTGAAGGTTACGACACATTGAATTGGGTTTTGGTAGATTATTTTGATGTGATTGTGCATATATTTAAAAAAGAAGCGCGTGAATATTACAATCTCGAAAAATTCTGGGGAGATGCACCTGTTACCGACATTAAAGACGAACCTGTAACAGAAGTAAAAACAAAAAGCAGAACAAGGAGCAAGAAGTGAAGAATTATCTGGATAAATTATTCGAAAAAGCCTCGCTGAAATTAGAATATCTTAAAAATAGAAAAGCAATATTTAACGTTCCAAATCAAAAAGAAAACGGAGATATTTCAACTAATATTGCAATGATTTTATCAAAAGAATTGAAAAAAAATCCTCGCCAGATTGCAGAAGAAATAATTGCCAATTTGGAAACGGACAGCAGTTTTATTGATAAAACAGAAATAGCCGGACCCGGCTTTATTAATTTTTTCTTCAAACCTGATTTCACTTCCAATATTATTAAAGAAGTCCTGAACGAAAAAGATAGTTTCGGAAAATCGGATAAGTATAAAAATATAAAAGCAATGGTGGAATTTGTTTCGGCAAATCCTACCGGACCCCTTACCGTCGGGCATGGAAGAAATGCCGTTGTGGGTGATACCATTGCAAATATGCTTGAATGGATTGGTTACAACGTTGACCGCGAGTATTATTTTAACAATGCCGGCAGACAAATGCGAATGCTCGGTGAATCCACAAAACTGCGTTATCTGCAATTGCTCGGGCAAAATATTGATTTTCCGGAAGATTATTATCAAGGCGAATATATTAAAGACATTGCCGCAAAACTTAAAGAAGAATACGGCGATAAATTGGTTAACGAACCAGGCGACGGTATCTTTAAAGATGTATCGGAAAAAGAGATTTTTGCAGATATCGAAAAAACAATGAACCGGCTGAATATAAAATTCGACAATTATTTTAACGAAAATTCTTTATACGAAGACGGAAGGATAAAATCCCTTTTAAATACTTTCCAAGAAAGAAAAGTATCCTACGAAAAAGAAGGAGCTGTCTGGCTTAAACTTACCGATATGGGACAGGAACAGGATAAAGTTATTGTAAAATCTACCGGCGAACCGACTTACAGACTTCCCGATATTGCTTATCACATTACTAAATTCGAGCGCGGGTACGATCTAATGGTAGATCTTTTCGGTTCTGATCATAATGCTACTTATCCCGATGTAAAAGCCGGATTACGTTCGTTAGGTTACGATGATGAAAAGGTTAAAGTTGTTATTCATCAGTTTGTAACCATCACCGAAAAAGGTGAAATTGTAAAAATGTCCACACGTAAAGCCAATTTTATTACGCTTGATGAGCTTATTGATGAAGTGGGTCCCGATGTTGTACGCTATTTCTTTAATATGCGCGGTGTTACAAGCCACTTGAACTTTGATATAGCTCTTGCAAAAAAACATTCGGATGAAAACCCGGTTTTTTATTTACAATATGCACACGCAAGAATTTCATCCATTCTAAAAATGACCGATGAACAAAAACTGAATCTTTCTACTGAAAACTTGAACTTGCTTGTTGCTCCTGAAGAGCAGGATATCCTGAAAAAGCTTCACGCTTTCCGTGAAGAAGTACTGTATGCCGGCGAAAATTTTGAAACCCACCGCATAGCAAATTATCTTGAAGAACTTGCTGCTTTATTTCATAAATTTTATGCTCAATGCCGAATTATCGGTTCGGATAAAAAACTTGCCGAAGCCCGTATTGCGCTTATTGTAGCAGTTCAGATTGCTATTCGCAACGGATTAAAAATTCTTGGTGTTACAGCTCCCGAAAAGATGTGATTAAATAGATTAGGGTTCAAGATTAAGGTTTAAGAGTAAGTTCAAGATTTTTAGATAATAGTTTAGCGGCATAGCGAAAATTTGATCGAAAAAAATAATTAGATACATCGGAGCAGCATAAATTTTAAAACAATTTAAATATTCGTAATTGCAACGCTTACGGCACTTACATCTTTTGCACCGTTTTGTTTTAATACCTTTGCACATTCCTTAATTGTTGCACCTGTTGTGATAACATCATCTACCATAGCGATGGTTTTGTCCCTAATTCCTTCAGGATTTCTTATGATAAATGCTCCGTCCATATTTTCCATTCTCTCGGTTATGTTTAATTTGGTTTGCGTTTTTGTGTTTTTTACGCGTTTTAAAATATCAGTTTTAACGGGTTTGCCGTAAACTTTACTTATTCCGCGCGCAATAAAAACCGATTGATTAAAACCCCTTTCGGCTTCTTTGGAATGAAAAAGCGGCACAGGAATAAAAATGTCGATATCCCTTTCAGGAAATGCTTGCAGCAATTTTGAACCGACTTGCTTTCCTAAAAATATTCCTGCCCTGAAACGTTTCCCGTACTTCAGATGATGAATAATATCCTGAATCGGTTTGTCTGCTTCGAAAACATATAAGCTGTATAACTCCGAAATAATATTATCCGAAGCAAATTTTCTCTGGTATTCTTTTTCAATAAAATGGGTTTCCGCTTCTTTGAGTTCTTTGCTGCATCCGAAGCAAATATATTTTTGCTTTGTATTTAATTTAACATTGCACGAAAGGCAAAAACGCGGAAGCAGGAAATCGGAAAGCTCGGAAAGAAAAGACATCTACTTAATCCCTTTTCCGTTAAGATATACGCCTATTTTCCGGTCGTTTAATTCTAAATGGTTTATGAGCCAGTTTTTTACTGATTGCAGGAATTTCATTGTAACTTCTTCTTCACCCTGTTCAAAATTATTAGTAAAAGAAACAAGCTTGTTTAAGAAACGGTCGTGTTCAAGTTTATGGCTGAAGAATCCTTCGTAATTATTTTCTTTCATCAATTTTTCTTCAGTTAAAAAATGGAGCTTGGTAAGTTCAGTCAGCTCTTTTAAAAGCATTTCGGTTTTCCATCTTTTTTCGGAACCGAGATTTTTATATAGTTTGTTTGCAACCGAAACAAACTTTTCGTGCTGTTCATCAACTTCGGCAATGTTTATATTCTCTTTGTCAGACCATTCTATTAAATTCATTTTAACCTCTTTTCAGTTTAAAGCAATCCGACTTTTTTTCGTAAAAACCATTCAGCAGAAAACAATAAAACAATTATTGCAAGAATCCATTCGTAATTCCACAATGGAATTTCTTTGCGTTTAATTTCAGTCTTCACACCGGAATCTACAGTATTCTTAAAAATATCTTCCAAATTTCCGGTTTCTGTTATTTTAAAATAACTTCCGCCGGTCAATTCGGCAAGTGATTTTAAAAACGCAATATCCTGTTTAAGGTTTACTTTTTCAATATCGATTCTATTAACAATAAATTTGCCGGAAAAAGCCATTGGGCGGATACCTTGCGCATTTACTTTTGCAGTATAAGAATATTCTCCGGGGGTATTTATTATCAAACCGCCTTCGTAAATGCCCGATTCGCTTTTAAAAAGATTAAAGCTGTTGCTGTAATCAGTCCCTTTAATTTCTATAACAATATCGGCATCTGCAACAGGTTCCATTAAATCGTTATAAATCTGTCCGCTGATAATCACTTCTTCGCCCTGAAAGAAATATTTTTTGGATGTTTCAACAAAACTTTTTGTCTTGCCCGATGCAGTAAGCCATTTAATTGAAGAGTTAATAAAATTATCGAAAATATTTTGGCTTTGGGAAGATGACTGTAATTTCCAGCGCCAGGTCTGCGCAGCAGTTACAACAGCTCTTTTTGCCGCGCCGGTTTCATTCAATATTATCAGCGGAAAAGGGAAGTTTATATTTTTTACGGAAATTTCGGCTGGAACAATACTGCCGGGCGAAGCAGTAATTTCCGAATTTGTACGCAAAACCGGTGGAAGATTTTCCCACTCCGATACATCTTTTTCTATTGCAGATTTTATTAATGGGTGATTAGGCATTTTAATTACAGGCTGTATCTGCGAAAAAGCGCTGTTAATTCTTTTTGCTGAAAACGGCAACAACCCTTCGAACTGATTTATCATTGTAAGGTCAAAGTTTTCGCCGAATATAAAAAGGAACGGTAATTTATTATTGGAAATATTTTGTTTAAGCAGATTTAATGTTTGCCGGTTGCTGCTTTTTGCTGGAAAATCTAAAATAATAACAGCATCTGCCGAATCATTCATTTTGTTGAAAAAAGAAATATCCGGCGGCTGGTTTCGTATAATTTCGGTGTAAGTCCTGATATCAATATTTTTATTCTGCTTAAGTGAATTTTTTATAAAGGATAAGTCCGATGAAGGCGAACCGGCAACCATAAATATCTTTAATTTTGAACGATCGGCAAAAATAAAAGTATCTTTTCTGTTATTATCGAAAGTCTGTTCACCCGAAATTTTGCTAACAGATGCGGAAATCTTTTTTTCGCCCGGACTTGCAGGAAGATAGCTGGCTGAAACCCGGTTTATGCCGTCTTTTAAAGTTGTTTCCTTACTTTCAAATAATCTGCCGTCTTCATAAAAATCAATTTTAATTTCCTGATTTTCAAATCCGTTGCTGAAAATTTCGGCGGAAATATTTGTTGCTGTTCCGGCGTAAACTGCTTCGTTATGGATTATTCTGTTAACAGTGATGTCTTTTGAAAGGGAAGTGTCGCCGAGACCGATTGTAAATACCGGAATGCCGGCTTTTTCGAAATTGCTTAACGGATTTTGCCCAGCTGTAATTATTCCGTCGCTAATAATAATTACCGATGCGGCAGGAGCATTATTTTCGCTTACTGCTTTGCTTATTTTTGAGAAATCGGTAAGAGGTTCACTGAAATCTATATCTCCGTTCAAATCTTTTACTTCTGTTCCGAAAGAATAAAATTTACTGCTTCCTGGAAGATTTTCAAGTTTTTCTTTCAGACCGTTTATCAGATTCCATTCGCTGCTTTCTTTTATTGAGGAAGACGCATCATAGAATATCAGGTTTTCGGGCGTTTTTTCAGTTTTATCGGAAATTGAAAGCAAAGGTTCGAAGATTATGACTGTAACAAGAAAAAGCGCGGTAAATCTTAAAAAAGATAAAATAATGCGCAGGGATTTTTTTATCTGCGGAATTGTAAACCTGTAATAATAAAATGTAAAAATAAAAACTGCCGTAACAGCCGTAAGAAAAATCCAGACGCTGCCGTTCAGTGTTATTTTTATCGAATCGAAAATCTGCATCGGAAAAAATCCTGTTTATCTGTTTGTTTCAATATTCCATTCTTTCATTTTTAGGAAAGTTTTATAATCTGTTAAATCGAAATGAATGGGTGTAATGGAAACGAAATTTTTCTTTATCGCCGTCTGATCATAATCTTCCGATTCATCAACTTCAACAAGATTGCCTTTCAGCCAGTAATAATCGTTCCCGTAAGGATCAACTCGTTTTTCGTAAATATCATCCCATTTTGCTTTGCTTTGTTTGGTGAGTTTAATTCCTTGTATTTTTTCTTTAGGAAGATCGGGAACGTTAATGTTTAGCAGGGTTCCGTTTTCAAGTCCGTATTTACAAACTTTTTGGACTGTAAGCACTGCTGTTTCGGCAGCATACGAAAAATTTTCCACCCGATGGGCGGCTACTGAAACCGCTATTGCAGGAACATCAAGAATTGCAGCTTCGCGGGCTGCGGATACAGTACCCGAGTAAATAATATTAATTGCAGTATTGGAACCGTGGTTTATTCCCGAAACAACAATATCTGGCGGGGTTTTCATAATATTCCGGATTCCCATTTTAACGCAGTCCGCGGGAGTTCCGTCAACTGCATAGCCGAAAAATTCGCCGTTTTTATAATATTCGGTAACCCGTAAAGGTATTTTCATTGTTATTGCGTGACCAACCGCGCTTTGCTCTGTTAAAGGCGCAACCACTGTAACTTCGCCAATTTCTTTTAAAGCTTTTACAAGTTCATAAATCCCTTTGGAATGTATGCCGTCGTCGTTGCTTACTAATATTCTCAAAACTTCACCTGAAATGTTTTTATGATGCAAATATAAGCTAATCCGGCACACCTTTCAAAAAAGTTAAGCGAAATAACCGCTGATTTTGGGTTGTGGGTGTATTCCCTGGGGTCAGGGTCGTACCCTGACCCAAGAATAAATCTTTTTTCTGCCAGGGTGCGACCCCGGCAGCCGGGGAACACTTATTTGAGAAAACTACTGTTTAGCTAACGGCTGCGGCTATATATTTTTTGCCGACTTCGTGATCTTTTTCTGTCAGCCGGAACAAACAAAAAAAACTCAAAGTTTGCACTTTTCGGAAATAACGTTGGCTATACTGCGTGTTGTCGGTAGTTTTTTTTATTTCTTATAAATTACGAATCCTGCCTTAGGAACTTTTAATAACACAACACATCTTCCGTTTACATTTTGAACCTGTATATCCATTTTTGTTGAATTGCAGGAATATAAACATCTTAATTTATCACCTGCTTTATGGATGTTGTTGTCAATAGTTACATAAACTTCTAAGGTATTGTTTTCATCTGTATTAATGGCACACAATATTTCTTCGTTATTAAAAATTCGCGACCATGCAATTACAGAGCGGATGGTATCACCGCCTTCCGGATAGCCAAAATTAATTCCATTGCCTGATATTTCTCTTAGAAATTGTCTTCCTCTTCTTAAAGCAATTTCTTGTCTTCTAACCTGAACAATTTTGGCTGTTTCCTGATATTCATAAGTACTTTCATCAAAGAAGTGTTTGTTACGGCTTCTAAATGCACCAAATTCACCACCAAACATAGCTTCCCGCAGGTATTTGTCACTTCCTCCTTCGCCATCGAAAGCCTGCTCAGTTCCATAATAAATGCATGGAATACCCATTGTTGTAAGGTTTACAGCAATAGCCGGCAAAAGCAAATCTTTATTCCTGCCTCCATAGGCAGCAAAACGTAATTTTTTCGATTTGTCTTTATCATCATAATCTTCAGTGCATATCTGATCGTGGTCGTTGAACATAATTACCACCTTATCTCTGAACCAGGTATGGGAATCTTTATTGATTAGTTCCGAATTTCGAAATAAATTAAAATACTCTGCCGGGCAATATTTACCTTTTACAAAGCCCCTGAGTTTCGATTGAACATCATCTATTCCCAGAGCTGCATTTAATCCTGTAAGTTGTAAGGTTTCATATGCATTTTTTCTGCCTCCGGCTATCTCACCGACAAGGTAAAAATTTTCTTTGTTAATGCTTTGGGCAAACTCTTTCAAAACAGATACAAAGTATCTTGTAGCAGGTCTTCCCATATGTTTTATCGTATCTATCCGGTAACCGTCAATATCAGCAAATGCTATCCAATATTTATAAACATCGCATAAAAACTTCAAACCATCTGATGGAATGAAGTTTTCTAAATCTTCATTGCCCAAATCAATGTCTTTTAAATCAGAGAAATCACCTTCAAGATATTCAGGATTGTGATCCCAATTGTTAATTCGTCCTTTTTGTGTAAAGGTTTGCGGATTTTGAAACTCAGACGGCCAAACGGCACCATCCGGCCATACCTGTGGATGTTGTGTTAAATCAATAGTACCAAATGGGATGCTGGATTTTCCATTTGCATCGTTATATCCATCTACCTGATAAAAACTACCA
Source organism: Ignavibacteria bacterium (assembly GCA_012719345.1). Classification (GTDB taxonomy): domain Bacteria; phylum Bacteroidota; class Ignavibacteria; order Ignavibacteriales; family Melioribacteraceae; genus JAAYAN01. The sequence goes on from JAAYAN010000059.1 coordinate 43,077, forward strand.
TCCCAGCGAGGGTCGAGATAATAGTTTTTATTTGCATCTTCGGTCCAATATCTATCGGGATTGTAACTAAATACATTGCCGCTGTGATTTAGAATTATGTCGAGTATTACGTAAATTCCTTGTTCGTGTGCCGTTTTTACAAGCTGGTTTAAATCATCTTTACTTCCAAAATGAGCGTCGATATCGAGGAAATTTTGTATGCCATAACCATGGTATGTTTCCTGAAAGCTCACTTGCTTAAAAATAGGGCTTATCCATATTGTAGTAATTCCAAGTCTTTTTAAGTATCCTATTTTGCTTTTCAAACCATCTAAATTTCCACCCATCCATTTTCCGCCACACTCGTTCCAAAAGTCTGCATCAGATTTATTTAAAATAGCATTTCCGTTATCAGTCACCTTGTACAAACCTGTTTTCCCTGTATTAACTATGTTTCCAGTAATGTCTTTATAACCTTTTTCGTTGTTGTCTGAGAAACGATCAATCATTAAAAAATACAATACATTGTCTTCCCAAGCCAGCGGACTAGGATGAAATGTTCTGTTGATCAGAGTTTTCCAATTTATGTCAGATAAACTTTTATGTTCTTTACCCATCTCAAACTCCTCCTAAATTTATTTTTCAATACAGTTTCTAATTAAAATCACCACCAACGTTCCGCGTGTATGTGCTGTTGCGAAGCAATGGCATATACACGCTGTTGTGCGTTCGTTCTTCTTTTCTGTCGTGCAGTTCTCCGTCCATTTTAGTTACTGATTACTGGTAATTTAATAGCCATTTTATAAAATCTTGTAAAGCCCCTAATCTGTTTCTCTTTTAAGTCGTCAGCTAATGTGTCAGATGCAGATTGGTCAGGATAAATAATTAAGCAGTCAATAACTTTGTCTTGCTCCTCTGCTGTTATACAACCTAATTTTGATAAAACTTTCGTGTCTCTTGCATATCCGCTTAATTGTCTGATATCCTCTGCCTGATATTTTTCTTGCTGATATTTCCGTTTGTATTTTGTGTCAATTATCATTTTCTCAGTGTCACTTACAAAAATAAAATCGGGTTGTCCGTATGTTCCTTGAATTTGAAATTTTATGTTGTTGAAATACCTGTCTTTGAGCATGCCTAAAACATATAGTTCAAAAAGTTTAGGCATATCAATCCAAAACGGTGGAACTTTAACAGTCTTGTTGATGAGTGTGTCAATCTCTTTAATGTTGTAACCAAACCGTTTCAATATGAGTGATGAAATATGAAGTGCTTCTTTGTATTCTTTATAAAATGCGTTGTGTTTAATTCCTTTCAATGTTTTCAATTCAATATTCTCATCAACTTCGTAAAAAGCAGGTAGGCAATAATTTACTACTGGCGAAGCGAGTTTTGAATAGTCGGGAAATAGTGCAAGATATTTTTGAACGAAAACCAAAGTCCGTTTTAGAATTCTGTTTTCAATGCAGTTGAAACCAAATTCTTCATACTTGCAAAATGTTTTTGTCGGCTTGTTCTTAATGATATTCTGTTTTAGTGTTTGACCAACTAAAACCTTTCCTTTGATTTTTGCATTTAAGTTGTGTTCAATCTTGTAGTAAGATTTCTTCAATCCCTTTCTAACAATGGTCTTTACTACCTGCAAAAATTGAATAACCAAAAGAGGAGTTAGCAAATCTTGTTTTTGCTCAATTTCAATAAAAGGTTCATCAAATTTTATTTCATACAAATCTTTTGTGAAGGTAGCAACATCCGAATGTCTCAGGCAAGAGAAAAGCATTTTTAGATAATCCGTTTGCTGTGAATTATCATTCAGTTTTGGTGCTACATAAACGGCAATTTTATTTCTGTTTAGCCAATCAGTTCCGATATAAAAATTTGAATTTAGTTTTTTGCTGGTGCTGTCCTGCGTAATTTCAATGCACTTACAATCTGCCTTTTGCTTGTAAAGGATTGAAGATGCAGAAAGCATTTCCAATGAAGATATATCTTCATTGCAGTGTTCTGAAAATGCTTTATTGAAAAGTAACTTAGACATTTAATATTTCAATTATGTCGTTGGCAGTTTCTAAAAATATACCGTCTTTCAAATACTCTCGAAGTATTGGCTTTATTTCAAATTCCAATTTTATTTTCAGCTCATCTTCGTCTTTTACAATAAAATAACTGTGTCCAATCATCACATCTTTAGCTTTGAAGTCTGGCGAAAGAAATTCGTTACCGAACAGTGCTTTTATTTCATTGAACAATTTTTTTGCAAACGGATTTTGAATGACATTTTCGTCTGGTAAAATGTCTACAAATGCAAACCTTCGTCTTATTGCATAGTCAATATGCCCAACAGAACGGTCTGCCGTATTCATTGTGCCAATGATGTAAAGATTTTTGGGCAATGTTATCTCTCTTTCGCCTTCAAATTCATACATTGAAGTTACAGCCTCATTTCTGTATTCTAATGCGTAAATAAGTTCGCCTAAAACAGAAGGCAAGTTTGCTCTATTTATTTCGTCTATTATTAAAACGTAATTTCCATTTGGGTTGTCAGTTGCTTTTTGTGCAAAATCGGCTAAAACTTTATTTTCAACTTGGTAGGAAACGCTACCACCTTCTGTTGTATCGGCAACAATTCCTCTAACAAAGTCTTCATAAGAGTATGCTGGATGAAATTGTATAATTTCATATTCGCCACTTGCCACAGCATCATTATTATCAACAATGTTTTCTCCTGTTTTTAAATTGAAATTTTCCCAAAGCAGTTTCCCAAATTCATAGCTTGTCAACTGAACATTTAAACGCTTTTTCTTTTCAATGTAAACTTGATTTAGCTTTTGATTTTTTTCAAAAACATTCAATCCTTGATAATTTACTTTGAAAATTTTAAGAGCATTGTCAATCATTTTCTCACTATTGATTGGGAAATACTCATCAGGGTAGTAGCTATTAAGTAGCTTTAGCAAAAAGCTATCGCCAAAATATTGATTTGAATTGTCTAAGTTTTTAGAATTAATAACTTCAGAAAGAAACTCTGCTACTTTTTTCATTGCTTCGTTATTATCTTCGATCTCTTTTACAAAGCCGTGTTTACTATAATCTTCTATAGCCTTTTTCCAATAGATTAAATACGACCTTGCACTGCCGGGAGAATAAGAGCCAAGTAATTTTAAACCTGTCTCAATCCACCAACAAAAATTATCTCTATCGCCCCTGCCTGCACAGTAATTCTCTAAAGTAAGCTTATCAATGTTTTCTTTTGGAAACAGTTCGTAAAATTTGGAAAGCAGTTTCTCTCTACTTTCTCTTGTTGACTTTACAACTTCATCATTGGTGTTGAAGTTTTTAATTAATTTATCAATTATACTTTCTGGATTTCCAACTATACGAGGTTTTGTAAGTTCACTTGCTATTAATTTTGCCTGTCTTGTTTTACCTGTCCCTGGAGGGCCTTGTAAAATGATTTGGTTTTTGTATTTGAGTAAGTCAATTATCATCTCTCTGTTTCCTTTTTCGATTATGCGTTGAGTAAATTCTAACATTTCATCATCTCTTAAAGGTTCGATTGTCTTTCTGTAGGAGATGCCATCAAAGTCTTTTGGTAGCTCAGCAAGGTCAAACCATTTTACTCTAAAGTAATGATTGCTATCCTTGTTGATTACTTTCCCGACTCCTTTAAGTTTTGTAAATGTTATTGAGTGATTTACTCCTTTTGTCGAACTTGATTTCATTAAAATCATGTCACCAATTTTAACTTCCTTTAATGTGTCTTTGTTTCTATCATCTCCGTCCTCTGCATAACCGTCATACCAAATTCCTTGGTCTAAAAAGTCCTTTGATACATCTGTGTTTCCGTGTGCTGCTCCTACTGCCCAATATTTCATTTAATATCCTTTGTATTTTGGTTTCGACTTTCAATTTAATGGTTGCACGGTCTTCAATAGAATGACGCACAACGGGCGGCGGTATGGTTAGTTGCCGATTTCGAAGCACTTCCCTGTCAAGTTACAACTACTTTTGATACGGGTTGAGACGCTTGAATACGCACTGCACCGGCAATTAACTATACCGCATGTTAGCGGCTGGTGATGTTAAATGATAATTTTTTCTTGCAATTTATTTGTTTTTATCATTTTTTATTTATTATCTTTGTACTATACTTTTTGTTTAATACAATATGCTTAATATATGAATGAAGGAAATCAATTAAATGAACTATTATCAGCATGGGAAGAGACATATAAAAAAGGTCAACTTACCCTTTGGGTTTTCCTGGCTTTGAAAGATGGGAAAAAATATGTTGA
>JAAYAN010000060.1 GCA_012719345.1 Ignavibacteria bacterium
ACTTTTGTTTTGAAACTGAAATTGTATGTCTCTCCCGTAACCTTGTTTTCATTCAGGTAAATAATTATCAAAGGTCTGTCGGTTGAAGTTCCTGCCTGTGTAATATTTAATACAGCGTCATTGTTTCCGGCTATCGGGTTTGTAGTATTTATATCAAATGCGTATTCTGCCCCGCCGTAAGTATTTGATATTTCGTATCCGTCGGTTGTGCCGTTTTCAAATCTCGGGTTGTAAACAAGATTGACAGAAGTCGTATCTGTTCCGGGCTGGATTACTGATAAAACTGCTTCGTTTGAGGTTACGCTGCCAAACTGGTTTGTAACAACACATTTGAAAATACTCCCGCTATCGGAAATTACTGTTGCGGGAGTTGTATATTCATTTTCTGTTGCGGATGGAGTATCCGTCCCGTTTTTCTGCCACTGGTAAGAAAGCAAACCAGCTCCTTTAGCAGCAATGTTAAATGCAGCCGTTTCCCCTTCATTTACCGTGACCGATGCGGGCTGTACTGTTATCACCGGCGGATTATCGGCAAGTACTTTTTTATAAACCAGATTATCCAAAGTAAATGAACTTTGTCTTGTTCCGTCAATGTAAATTGCAATGTTATCCGTGCTGTTTGTCGCGGATGATGTCGTGAAAGTCCATTCCTGCTCGCCGCTCAGCGTGCCGCCGAAAAGTTTAAGCCCGTCGCCGTAGTTTATGTATTTTATTGCCGGGCTGCCTGATGTTACTTTTGTTTTGAATGTAAATGTGTAAACAGCACCAAGTTCTTTGTTTTCTTTCAGGTAAACTATTAAAAGTGGTCTGTCGTTCGCGGTACCTGCAACGCTTATGTTTAGCTTAGCATCGTAACCGCCGCTAATAGGCAGGTTATTGTTTACTTTTAATGTGCAAACTGCCCCGCCGTAAGGGTTGTTCGTGTACCAGTATTCTACTGTCCCGTCTTCCATATCGGGGTTTTTGATGAGGTTTGGATTCTCTTCTACAACACCTGAACAATCACCGGATATCCAGCTTGGGTACCAATAAAGATACTGGTAACCTTCGTACGAAATTAAACCCGCTTCCTTTTTCGTTTTAATACCGTTCCTGAATTGACAAAGTTTAATTCTAAATTCAGTTTCATTCCCGGATTCCCACAGATTTTTCAATTCTTCAATCTTTGTTTTGTTGGCTTCGTAAACTTGTAAGTCACGTATCCAGCCGAAATCGTAACTTTGTTTGTTAAATGAATACATTGAATCAATATAGTTTATTGTCTTAAAGGTTGTGTCGCGTGGGTCGTTCCAGACAGGCGGTTCTCCTGTAACTATATATTTCCCTCCCTCTTTCTTAAGCGGCGGATATTTGAGTTCTTTCATAGTATATAGGCGCGGGTATGTTTTGTTGCTATCCCGCGCAATGGTTCTCTCATAGATTTCTATTAACGGAATATCTGTTGTCGTAAGAATATAATCCTTTATTAGTTTATAGGTTTTTGGACAATTATAATGCATATGTAGTATTCTCATTATCTGTTTTTTAAATGCACCTTGTTCGGTATCGTTACCATTAATAAACTCATCTTTCAGAAATTCTTCCAAATCAGGAGGACGGTTTTCCTGTAAATAGTCTAAAGCTTTGGAAGCGGGTATATTTCTTTCCGTATCATATTTGATCATATATTTACAAAGATCGGTTACTTCAGGGTCATTTCTTTCAATAAGCTCATCTAACGATAATGATACATTAAATTTCTGAGTCCAAAAAGGTGTCCCTGACCTGATAAGTTTTTTATAATATTCTGTAACTTGTGATTGATATTCCGGATATTTATCTTCAATATAGGACAAGTTGTCAATTGCATCTCCCATTATATCATCAGCTTTTCCTCTACCTATATAATTATCTATATAAAGAAATATGTAATTCACCTTGGAAAAGTCGCCCATATGCATTAGCAAACTTGCAAACTCATACTTGTGTTCAATCAGCGGAGTATCATCCATACCTTTCGGCATATAGTCAACCGAATCAATCAGTTTGTGCAGCACAGCCATCAACTCTGGCTTACCGTATCCTCCGCCCATTAATGCATAAATAAAATTTCTTATCTCGCTTCTTTCCTGCTTGAATATTTTAGATACGAGTATATCATTCATTTCACCGGTGGAATCATAGTAAAACAATGCAAGCTGTCTGGCGGCATCGTGGTTATCGTAACTGTCGTTACTGATAAGTTTTGCCTTTATTTCCTGCCTCAACGAATCGGGTAATGGTTCCGATTTGAATATTTCCTGTGGGAAGAGTGAAACAGTGTTTATTAAAAAGACAAATATTAATATTATATAATTTATAGTTTTCATTTTAATCTCCTTATGGGTAGCAAATTGGGCATTCTTCAATCTCGGCTGGACCGATTGTTCCGTCTTGTTTTGTTACATTATATTTTAATTCAGCTAAATATTTATTGACAGTTTTCCACACTTTTCCATCTTTAACTTTATTAATCTCAATTTCTCTGTTAAGCTGTTTTACTGGATCAGGAGGAGTATAACCGTAAACTTTACTACTATATTCATAACCATACTCTTTGCTCCAATCGAATATGGATTTGTCTATGTAATTATTTAGTATTTTCAGTGTTTCTTGCTGAATTTTTCTTACATAGTTTTCATCCATTATTTTTTCGCACGTCAATGAATCGTTAAGTTCTTTTATCTTCCTTACAAACGAGCTATCCTTGTTTTGGTTTATAAAATAGATGTAATCATCTTTGTGCGTCATTTCGTGGGCTTCTAAAATTTCATCAAAATAAACGCCATCAGCAGTAAAATTATAACTGCCATCAGTTTTAAAGGATTGGGTAGGATAATCCCTTTTACCGCAAAGACAATATTGGAAAAATCCCTTTTTCGCAATATCACTTGAAATAGAATCATTTAGCCCATTAACAGCGGAGCTGAAAGCCGCAAAATTTGTAAATCTAAGATTAGCTGAAGTGTATTTGGAATCATCAATTCCCCAAAGCATATCAACAGGCAAAGGAGTTTCAACTTGGGTTTCAGGATCAATAAGCTTAATACTAAATTTATCTTTACTCTCTTTACAAATAATTGGATGAAGTTTTGTCTTATTTGTATTCGGTTTCACATTCCGAAATTCCATTGGTTTAAATATTCCTTCCGCATCAGCGTAATTTGCGAGAAGATTTGTTACACTTATAGTCTCTTTCCCATAAGTTATACTCTGTTTACGCAAATCTTCTTTAACCTCGTATTTCGGCTTACTCCCACATTCAAGGATGTCATTGCAATTTTTAGGTCGTACTGCTATCCTGCAAAAGCCGTATTGGTTTTTAAAGTCGGGTTCAGCAGGGTCGATATCTTCAACGCTCTTTTCAATTTTAGCATTTATTCCTTCGCGTATTTTGCTGCCGGGGTTAACGCTCATTGCTATCCCTTCAACTTCATTTCCTATTCTTATCAGTACGTTTATTATGCTGTCCGGGTTTGAATGTGCTATTATCTTGAAACCGCCGGGCACTGAAGAAAAATAACTTGATTCCGCTTGATAATGCGGCGAGTATATGCCGCAGTATTCCCCTCCTTCAAGCACCTCTACTTCATATTTTCTTC
>JAAYAN010000061.1 GCA_012719345.1 Ignavibacteria bacterium
CTGAATTCCATTTTTTCAAGCATTTTCTGTAGAAATCCTAAACCTGCCCATGGCGTTATCTCCTTATTTGTAAAGCTTATTTTGTATTCCATAGTGTTTTTTCTCTTATTGCTAAGCATTAGAAATTCTTTCTCAAAACTTATATCTTTATCCTATTTTTTCAAAGTTTTCTTTATTGCTTTTTCTGGGTTAAAATAAACAAAATCGGGTTTTCAGGCAAATGGGAAAAACAGTTTTTAGTTCTCAGTTATTAGTTTTAAGTTGATGTCAATCCCTGAATTAGGTTTTTAGGTTTTAATCTTACCTGCCTACCGGCAGGCAGGCTCTTGAAACTTACTCCCTCCTGCGGCGGGCAAGCTTAATTTCTTTACGCTGCCCAAACAAAAGCATTATACATTATAAATTATAAATTATACATTCTACCTGCCTGCAGGCAAGCACGGCATTATAAATTATAAATTACGCTTTCCCGCTTTTTGGTTAGCGGCGGGTTAAATTAAAAACGGGTCAAGGTCGTAAGACCTGACCCGGCTATAAATTACTCTTTTTTATGCCCACGATTATATGTTCCATACCAATTTAACCCCGTGCCCTGAAGTGGGTCAAAATCCAATTCACGTGCTTTGGAAATTCCATATTCTTTTAGTTTGTTAAACCAGGCTCTATATGAACTATATGTTTTTTTAATACATCCATCTGGATTTATTTTACCAGTTAATGAATCTCTTAATGCAATCGCTAAAGCAAAATCTTTTTTTTCATAAAACTTGGCAGAAATTAAATACAAGGCACCTAATTCAATCGTAACCGGAGGAATGTGGGCGGCAACATTTCCTAATGAAAAAACGTTACCGAGTTTTGATTTTTTTTTATTTCCTTCACAAGTAAGTAAACAATTAAAAAATTGAAATATTTCCATTTCACTTTTTATGCTATCAAAACAAATATTATTCTTATACTTGTAATCAATTAATGAAAGGAAATTTTGACACTGTGTCGAATCAATATTCAAAATATTCTCTTGTTGGGAAAATATATTACCAAAAAAAAATACTACTAATATGCATCTTATTTTATTATTCATAATTTATTTCCTAAGCAGTGTTTTAGTACTATTTGCATCACCCCATGCTGAATTTGGACCTGGACCGGGTGCTGTTATTTTTTGTTCTTGAACTCCACCTTTACTTAAAACACTATAAACTGAACCATTTGTATTAACTGTTAATACCCAAGCCGCATGATCAGTTGAATTATTATCCCCATATAATATTACATCATTTCTTTGTGCGGATCCATTTGTAATTTCTTTGTAGCTATCACCTTTAATTATATTTGGTACTTGATCAGGATTAATCCACAATTTCAATTCCCCTTGTGAGAATGCTGATGCAATACAATTTTGACTAATATCCAATTTATTATTACCAATTACATCTTGACCTGTCATAATTTCTTTTCCTTCATCATCTAATAATGCAATAGAAGGTTCAGATATGGCTTTTGTTGCTTCAACTTTAGTTTCTCCATCATCAGCCGTTACATAACCAGTTGCCACTTTCCATCCTATTATTAAATTTCCTTTTTTACCATTTGGGGCAATCCAACCACCTAGTTCTACCCCTTTTATATCAACACCTGTGCTATCAAATTTATTTCCTAAACATCCACTAGGATCAATCATTACCATCGGGTTATTTACACAATAATTATACGGGCTCCAGCCGGGGTATTTTACAGCAAGCGGGTCAACGCTTAGCCCCTCCTTCGCTTCTTGCCTGCCGGTAGGCACGGCGCTGCGGCGGGCAGGCATCTGCCAATTTCGCTATTCCTGATAAAAAACATCGGGACAGGCTACAAAGCGGGCGCCATTAAAACCAGCTAAGTTTTTATACTTCAATAAAAAAAGAACTACGGTTAAACCCAGATTAAGCAATAGGGGCAAAGAAGGGTAGAGAACAGTTATCGGCAGTA
>JAAYAN010000062.1 GCA_012719345.1 Ignavibacteria bacterium
CCTTTAGCAGCAATGTTAAATGCAGCCGTTTCCCCTTCATTTACCGTGACCGATGCGGGCTGTACTGTTATCACCGGAGGATTTTCCGCAAGCACTTTTTTATAAACCAGATTATCAAAACTGAACGAGCTTTTTCTTGTCCCGTCAATGTAAATGGCAATGTTATCCGTGCTGTTTGTAGCGGATGATGTCGTGAATGTCCATTCCTGCTCGCCGCTCAGTGTGCCGCCGAAAGGTTTAAGCCCTTCGCCGTAGTTAATGTATTTTATTGCCGGGCTGCCGGAAATTACTTTTGTCTTAAATGTGAACGTGTAAACAGCCCCAAGTTCTTTGTTTTCTTTTAAATACACAATTAAAAGAGGTCTGTCTTTTGCCGTACCTGCAACGCTTATGTTTAACAGCGCATCGTAACTGCCGCTAATAGGCAGGTTGTTATTAACTTGTAAAGTGCAAACCGCTCCGCCGTACGGGTTGTTCGTGTACCAGTATTCTACTGTCCCGTCTTCCATATCGGGGTTTTTTACTAAATTTTCAGCAATTTCTCCCTCTTCCGGTATTTGAGTAAGTAAATATTCTGTGTTGTAATAAATTAGTGCAAATGCTTCGCTTGTCAGATTTGCCGTACTGTCCATAATAGATTCGGTTTTCATTGTGCTCAAATCTGCTCTTGCCGAAAGATTGTTTCCGTTGTTTAAATTATTCTTTGCGCTTGTTATCAGGTTTATATATTTAGCGCCTGTCTGCTCGTTTTTTATCCAGCCGAGTTCGAGGGATTTGTTGATGAAATAATTGAGTGAATCGACTAAACCTAAGTAATCATCAGCTATTTTGGCAACTGGGGCAATAGTGAAACCAGAAAAAGAATTGTATATGGATTCATCAACCATTTCTTTATATGGCGGTCTCTCATCCCAAGATATTAAATCTTCAGCTCCCTGGATGAAAAATTTGCGTATTGATACAAAATCATCAAATTTAATTGCGTATCCATCTTTTTCATTACCCGATTTTATTGGGTTGGAAAAATCTGTAAATTCCAAACCGTTTTTCCCAAATCTGGTTACACCCCATCCATCGGGACTTATATAACCGTAATTTTTACCCAGATTGTTAATGAAAAAGGACTTAGTTCTCTGTATGCTGGTAATATTATTTTTAATTTTATAGCTTACAAACAAATTGTCTTCACTATTATACTTAATTACCTTTGCATTAACATCGGCGGTGAGTTTATTATGTTTGAAAATATCACCTCTTTTAATTTGATATGTCCCCGGTATGTTTCTGAATTTAATCCCGTCCCAACGGTGCGTAGTATAAACCAGAGTAGAATCAAAGTCCTCGGATATTTCATTTTTATATGTAACAATAGAGTATAGTTCGTCTCCCTCGTAATCTCCGATTCCTTCCAAAAAACCCTGCATTTTTGTCTGTCCGGAAACCGGGTCTATCTCATTTAAGAACCTGCCTGTATTACCGTCAAAAGTAAGAACCCATACAAAGCTTTCTCCTTCAACATATAATTTATATGAAGTCCTAAAAGTAATAACAATATCGAGCAGACCATCATTATTCAAATCTTTAATTGTATTTATATCATCCATAAACGATTCTGGGATAAAACCAGAATGCCATAATATTTTGCCGTTTTTATAAAAACCTATAATCGTTTTGCAGGTACTGTCGGGATAATCATAAGCAAAGCCCAAAGTCGTATCCCTAGTAAAGGCGTTAAAGAGTACTAGATCTTCCAATGGACTTCCCTTAAGATTAGATACAGAATAAGGATCGGCTAATTCTTTATTAAGGAAATAAACACCTACCCATACTGGTTTTATTTCAGACGGCAATAATGTTTTGATTTCCTCACTGACTGCAATTGTTTCTGCATCAGGTTGGGAAAAGATAAATATAATATTAAATAATATTGTTAGTGTTATTCGTATTTTGCTTTTCATTAATCATCTCCTTTTTGGGGCAATAATTCTTTGTATAGTTGAAAAACTGTGTGTTCATAATATTTTTCACCTGAATTGTATTTGCTTTCCAAGTCAAAAAATCTCTGCTCAAACCCTTCTACCCAGTTCTGTCCTGCAATTTTTGAAGGCTTTTTGTAGTATGTCAGCCTGTCAATATAAGTTTTAAATGAATGTTCTAACTCATTTAAATATTCCGGTGGATAATCTTTAGCGATCTTCCTGAACTTATGTAGTGAGAAATCAGTTGCATTATAATACGTCTGCTGGAAATATCCATAAGAACTCATTATTCTCGTCTGGGCGATTTTATCAAACTTATTTAATCTTGAATCAATTTTATTTTTAATACAATATATCAGGCTGTCCAATGCTTTGGTTTTAATCTGAGAGTCAGAAAGAGTAGTATCTTTTTGAATTATCGGCTTTATCTCGTCATAAACCTTTTTGATTTCTTCATCCTTAGGATAAGTATTTTCAGGTCCTCTTTGCCAATATCTTGATTTAAAACTTTCAGCAAGCATTTCATAAATTTTCTTCGGTTCAGTCGGGTAGCTAACTTTCGGCAAGTTTGTATGATCAATTGGAATACCTTTCCCGCTCCCCATTTCTTCTGCCTTTGTAGTATCAACTACATAATCAAATGAATTTTTAAAATATTGGTTGAAGTTTTCGGGTAGCTGAAATTTAATGTCTTCCCATGGTTCATACCTGTAAGAAGTACTAATGTCTGTCTCTTTCCACGCCTGCGCCTTAAATAATTGGGGCGGAATACCAGTATCACCTGCGTATTTGTATATCAATGTATCGATTAGAATATCATTCCCTCTTACATCTTGAACTTTAAATTTATTGTTTAAAGCTGATCTCTTATATTCAACAGTATTATTTCCCAATTTACCCGATTTTACAACTTCAATATCAATATTTTTATTATAAGTTGTATTCGTAGAAAGTTTAACTTTATAGGTTGAATCTGCACTCCAGAATCTTCCGACCAATCTAATTAATCCCGGTTTTACAGCATTCATTTTATTGAAAGTTTTTATTGTTGTTTCTTTATCTATCTTAACATTTTTACTAAAATCCGGCCATTTCTTTTCCCAATATACGCCAACACGCTTTCCGGCAGGTTTTCCGTCTTTAGTTTCATCAACAATGCTTACAGGGTCATCGCCCCAAACATCTTGATTAACTGCGAAAGCGTCAAGAATAGGTTCGCCTGTCTCACTTACCTTAGCAGCTTTAATATAATATGTATTTGGTGTTGGATTACCGTAAAAATCCAAACAGCCTGGCATTTCTATTAACTGAAAATACTTTGTTTCGCCGAGCATAATCGTAAACTGTTGCGCAGTTCCGGCTGCTTCGGTAACTTGTTCATTTTCTTTATAGTTTATTACAGGGCACATTAAAGTTTTTTCTTCCTGTTCTATATTTATCCCTTCTCTTTTCAACTCAATCTGCGGAGGGGCGGGACACATTTGCGGAAGAGGGATATATTTTACCAAGCTGTCCTTTGGCACTGCCAGTTTAACCGAAAAATCTGTCTCGTCTTCTTCAAGGCTGTCAGCAATTATTATTCTAATAGGCTGTTGGATTTCTGCAAAATATTGTCCTCTTTTTCCTTCTTTTGTTAAAATATCAATTGATTGGTAGCCTTCTTTTACGCCGATTTCAAATAACTGATTCTGATCAAAATCTACAGTGTCGCCGTCCATATTAATTCTTATCGGGGTTAATAAAAGCGTGTCTCCCGGTGATGAATATCGACTGCTAAGTTTTGAAGTTAAATAATTTGCCGGCATTATATTAATCCTGCAAAAGCCGTATTGGTTTTTATAGTCGGGTTCAGCAGGGTCGATATCTTCAACGCTCTTTTCAATTTTAGCATTTATTCCTTCGCGTATTTTGCTGCCGGGGTTAACGCTCATTGCTATCC
>JAAYAN010000063.1 GCA_012719345.1 Ignavibacteria bacterium
ATACGGTAGTGCAGGGGGAAACAATTGCACTTAGCGGCAACAGCGGTTACAATACTACCGGGGCGCATCTGCATTTCGAAATATGGAAGAACGGTAAAGCTGTGAATCCAAAAAATATATTATTAAATAATTGAGGAGTGACAATTGGCTATGATGAAAAAAGACAATCTGCCTTCAAAAGATTTTAGCATTTTAAGTGATTGCGTAAAAATTGAAGGTAAAATTATCAGCGAAGGAAACGTGAATATTGACGGCGCTGTTACCGGTGATATTAATGTAAACGGTAATATCTCAATCGGTGAAAAAGCTTTAATTAAAGGTACTGTAATTGCAGAAAATATTGTTTTGATGGGTAAAGTAGAAGGTAAAGTACAAGCAAAAGAGAAGCTTGTATTAGAAGGAAAATCCTATTTAAAAGGGGATTTGATAGCAAAAATTCTGGTCGTTGAGGCAGGAGCAAAATTCGAAGGTCAAAGTTTAACAGCTCCGCCGGCTTCAAATAATCAGGTTAAATCCGATAATAAATAAATGAATTCGGAAAAAGATGAAGACGAAAGATTTAAGGGGCTAAAAAGTGCAGCTCCTTATATGGGATTAGGTGTTCAGCTTGCAGCAACAGTGGTTTTAATGTTTTTTTTAGGTAAATGGCTTGATGAAGAGTTTGAGTTATTTCCGTATTTAACAATTATATTTTCAATATTTGGCGCGTTTGCGGCAATATATAATTTTATAAAAGTAGTTTTGGAATTGAACAAAAAGAATGAAAAAAATTAGTTTGTATATTAGTATAGGATTTGTAATATCTTTTATAATATTATTCATTCTTGCTTCATATGATATTTTAAGTGAAAGGATATTTGTTTCTGCAAGCTATGCCGGAATAATTAATTTGTTAAATATTCTGCTTTCATTATTGTTATTCAATTATTCGTATAAGAAAAGCAATAAAGTTTTTTTAGTATCAGTTTTAGGTGGAATGGGTGCAAGAATGATAATAATATTATTGACGGTCTTTATGATTATTAAATTCTTGAATATTGATATTTATGCATTTATATTTGTATTCTTTGTTTTATATTTTGCATTACTTTTAATTGAAGTACTGTATTTTAACAGATGTATGAAGTTGAAAACTGATAAATAAATGCTATACAGTGAAACAAAAATAACAAGCGATACTCTTACAGCCGTTGCAGAAAAATCTTCTGATACGGGCTGGATAATGCATCACATACTCGATGGGAATACACTCGACTTTTCACCTTTTGCTGTTATTAACTTGCCGCATTTCGAATTATTCGGGATTGATATTTCAATTACCAGGCACGTAGTTTTTATGTGGATAGCTTCAATTCTTTTAATAGCAGTATTCGTACTGGTTTCAAAAAGATATAAAAGTTCGATGGTGCCCAAAGGATTTACTAATTTTTTAGAAATATTTATTGTATTTGTTCGTGATGAAATAGCCAAACCTACAATAGGAAAAGGATACGAGAAGTTTTTAAGCTATCTCCTTACAATATTTTTTTTCATTTTAACGTGTAATTTTATTGGTCTTGTGCCTTTTGGTGCAACTGCAACAAGCAATATATCTGTTACGGCAACTTTGGCAATAATTTCGTTTTTAGTAATTCAAGCCGGCGGAATTATGAAAAACGGAGCTTTCGGGTACTTTAAAGGATTAATTCCTCATGGAGTTCCTTTTTGGCTTTTGCCTATAATGTTTGTTGTTGAATTGCTTGGCTTATTTACGAAACCTTTTGCTTTGGCAATAAGGCTTTTTGCAAATATGACTGCCGGTCATGTTGTTATACTTTCTTTAATAGGACTAATTTTCATTCTTAATACAATATGGGTTTCACCAGTTTCAATATTGTTTGCTTTGTTTATTTACTTATTGGAAATATTAGTTGCTTTATTACAAGCATATATTTTCACAATGCTGTCATCGTTATTTATTGGAATGGCAGTACATCAGGAACATTAAGATTATTAATCGATAAAGGAGGATTTAATGGATTTCTCATTGGCATATTTAGCAGCTGGATTCAGTGCAGCTTTAACTGTAATAGGCGGAGCTTTTGGTATTGGAAAATTGGCAAGCGCTGCAATGGAAGCAAGCGGCAGACAGCCTGAAGCAGCCGGCGATATAAGAACGTCTATGATTATTGCTGCAGCTCTTATTGAAGGTATTTCACTTTTTGCATTGGTAATCTGTATTCTGCTGGCATTAAAATCTTAAAAATTTTAAGACCAACTAATACAAAAGGTTTAATATGGCTTTAATCATTAATTTAATCCTGCTCGCTTTTTCGGAAAGCGGCAGTCATCAGGGCGGTATTCTTGATGTAAATCCAGGGTTAATTTTCTGGACTGCAATTACATTCTTATTACTTTTTTTGATTCTAAAAAAAGTAGCTTGGAAGCCCATTCTTAAATCGCTGGATGACAGAGAAAAATTCATTTCAGATTCTTTAGAAAAAGCTGAAAATGCCAGAAAAGAAGCCGAGAGACTTTTTGAGGAAAACAAAGCAAATCTTGCAAAGGCTGAAGAAGAAACACAAAAGATTATTTTACAAGGAAGAGAATACGCTGAAAAATTAAAAGATCAGATAATTGAAGAAAGCAAAAATGAAGCAAAAAAAATAATGGATGCTGCAACATCTGAAATTCAGCGGAAAAATCAGGAGGCAATGAATACATTGAAAGAGCAGATTGTTGAGATAGCTGTAAATGCTGCCGAAAAAATTATCCGCGAAAATCTTGATAAAGAGTTGCAGAAAAAAATTGTTGATAAATATATTCAGGAATTGCCTAAAAACTGATGAGTACATTTAACGTTACATCAAGATACGCTAAGGCATTTTATTCGCAGGCAGAAAGCAAAGGGCTGCTGAAGGAAGTTGCTTCGGATGCAGAAGATGTATTAAAGACATTCGAAAACTCCAAAGAGCTAAGGACTTTTGTAAAAAATCCGGTTTTAGGAAATGAAAAAAAACTGGCAATTCTGAGCGAAATTTTTTCTGAAAAGGTTAATAAAGAGACCATAAACTTTATTACATTTATTACTGAAAAAGGCAGGGCTTTTTTACTTTTTGAAATATTTAAGAGGCTTTCGCAAATAATAAACGAAAAAACCGGATATGTGGAAGTTGAAGTGTCGAGCGCAGTGGCGGTATCGGATGAACAGAATAAAATGCTTGTTGCCAGACTTGAAAAGTTTACAGAAAAAAAGGTGAAAGCAAAATATATAATTAACGAAAATTTAATTGGGGGATTTGTAGCCCGGATTGGTGATATTTTAATAGATGCATCAGTGAAAAACCAATTAAAGATATTAAAAAAACAATTACTAAGTTAAAGCAGAATACTGCTTAAAAAAAGGAATAATTGTATGGCTGAAGTTAGACCGGATGAAGTTTCTGCAATATTAAGAAAGCAATTATCTGGTTTCGATAGCGAAATAGATATTTACGATGTCGGTACTGTTTTGCAAGTTGGAGACGGTATTGCCAGAGTTTACGGACTTTCCAATGTTATGGCAAGCGAATTGCTTGAATTTCCGAACGATGTTATGGGAATGGTTCTTAATCTTGAAGAGGATAGCGTAGGCTGTGTTCTTTTTGGCGAAAGTTCACTTATAAAAGAAGGGGATACCGTTAAAAGAACAAAAAGAGTTGCATCATTTCCTGTAGGCGATTCGTTGCTTGGCAGAGTAGTTGACCCTTTGGGTGAAACACAGGATGGGAAAGGTTCTTTAGATTCTGTAAAATATATGCCTATCGAAAGAAAGGCACTTGGTGTTTTATCCCGTCAGCCTGTCAAAGAACCGCTTCAAACTGGAATTACAGCCGTTGATGCTATGATTCCAATAGGAAGAGGACAAAGAGAATTGATAATTGGTGACAGGCAGACTGGAAAAACTGCGGTTGCAATAGATGCTATAATTAATCAGAAATTTACGCATAGCGAAGAAGCAGTAAAATTAGGAATAAAACCGGTTTATTGTGTTTATGTTGCTATTGGTCAAAAAGATTCAACGGTTGCTCAAGTAGTTACTAAGCTCGAACAGCAAGGTGCAATGGAATATACTACTGTAGTTAAAGCTTCAGCCTCCTCTCCTGCGCCTCTTCAATATATTGCACCTTACTCAGGTGCAACATTAGGCGAATACTTCCGTGATAATGGCAAGCATTCTCTTGTAATTTATGATGATCTTTCAAAACAAGCTACTGCATACAGAGAATTAGCATTGCTGTTACGCAGACCTCCAGGGCGCGAAGCTTACCCCGGGGATGTGTTTTATCTTCATTCACGTTTGTTAGAACGTGCATCAAAACTTAATGATGATTTAGGCGGTGGTAGTCTTACAGCATTGCCGATAATTGAAACTCAGCAGGGAGATGTGTCGGCATACATCCCTACAAATGTTATTTCAATTACAGACGGACAAATTTATCTCGAACCGAATTTGTTTAATGCAGGCGTTCGTCCTGCAATAAACGTTGGTATAAGCGTATCACGCGTTGGAGGAAATGCCCAGATAAAGGCAATGAAAAAAGTTGCAGGTTCACTTAAGCTTGAACTTGCACAATACCGTGAGCTCGAAGCTTTTGCAAAATTCGGTTCGGATTTAGACAAATCCACGCGTCGAACCTTGGCAAAGGGAGAAAGGCTTGTTGAATTGCTTAAACAGGGGCAGTACAAACCGATGCCGGTGGAAAAACAAGTGGTCAGCGTATTTATTGGAACCCAGGGATATTTAGAAAGTATTGCAATTAAAGATGTAAAACGTTTCGAAAAAGAAATTCTTGAGTTTATTGAGTTAAAGTATAACGATATTTTTAAGTCCATTCGCGAAAGTAAAGTGCTGGAAGATGGAACTGCAGAAAAGATAAAAGAAGCTGCTGAAGATTTCTTATCAAAATTTAAGCATAGTTAATAAAAATAATGGCAACTTTAAGAGATATAAAAAGGCGCATTGTTGGTGTTAAAAATACCCAGCAAATTACAAAAGCAATGAAAATGGTTGCTGCTGCAAAACTACGCAGGGCACAAGATAATATTGTAAGCGCCAGACCATATTCTCGAATGATTAGAAAAATATTAAATAATCTGCTTGCTGTTTCAAAAATTGCTGAAAATCCGCTTACAGAAAAAAGGAATGCTGAAAAAATTGCTGTTATAATTATTACTTCAGATCGCGGACTTTGCGGAAGTTTTAATATGAATATTATTCGCGAAGCTGAAGATATGATAAAGCAAGAATACAAAGCACAAATAGAGACGGGTAATGTAGTTCTTTATTGTTTCGGAAAAAAAGGTTATGAATATTTTTCTAAACGTGATTTTAAAATTGAAGGAAATTATTCAGGAGTTTTTTCGGAACTGAAATTTGAAGTTGCCTCAAAATTTGTTAATTCAATGATTCATAAGTTTTCTAAAAAAGAAATTGATAAAGCAGTAATTGTTTATAATAAATTTAAATCAGTTATACAGCACGATAAAACTATTGAACAGCTTTTACCTATTGAAGCCGCAGATGAAACAAAAATTGAAAATAATGCTGAAGTTGATTACATTTACGAACCTGATAAAATAAGTATTATTAATTCTTTATTGCCGAAATACTTAAATTCAATAATGTGGCAGGCTTTAATAGAATCGTATGCTGCTGAATTAGGTGCCAGAATGACTGCCATGGATATGGCAACAGAAAATGCAAAAGAATTAATTCGTACTTTGAATATCACTTATAATAAAGAAAGGCAAGCCTCAATTACAAAAGAAATATTAGAAATTGTATCTGGCGCTGATGCTCTTAAAAACGGATAATTAGATTATTAGTTGTGTTCAAGATACTTTTTTAGTATTTTAACACTGAATTGAGATATATGTTTGATGAATTAAGTTTAAAATTAGAAAAAGTTCTTAAAAAGGTTACCGGACAAGGGAAAATAACCGAGAGTAATATTTCGGATACTTTGCGTGAAATCCGGCTTGTTCTTTTAGATGCTGATGTTAACTACAAAGTAGTTAAGCAATTTATTGAGGATGTTAAAGAAAAAGCACTTGGCAAAGATGTTTTAATTTCCGTTACGCCAGGTCAGCTCATCACGAAAATTATATATGATGAATTGACTAAACTGATGGGCGGGATGCGAAGCGAACTTGTTTTGAATGCTTCGGGTCCGACAATAATTTTAATGGTTGGATTGCAAGGTTCTGGAAAAACAACTTTCAGTGCAAAACTGGCTAAATATTTAACTGATAAAAAGCGTAAAGCCCTTCTTGTTGCAGCCGATATATACCGGCCTGCTGCTATTGATCAGCTTAAACTTTTAGGAAAACAGATTGATGTTCCGGTTTTTTCGATTGATGATCTTAAAGATGCGGTTAAGATTGCAAAAGATTCTTTGAATTTTGCCAAGGAAAACAATCTGGATACAATTATAATTGATACAGCAGGAAGATTGCATATAGATGAAAATTTAATGGATGAAATCTCTGCAATTAAAAATGCTGTTAATCCAACTGAAATATTGTTTGTTGTAGATTCGATGACTGGTCAGGATGCAGTTAATTCTGCAAAAGCTTTTCACGACAAGGTTGACTACAGCGGAATTGTTCTTACAAAACTTGATGGCGATTCCAGAGGCGGATGTGCTCTTTCTATACGGGCAGTTGTAAATAAACCTGTTAAATTTACTAGTTCCGGCGAAAAATTGGATTCGATAGAAATATTTTATCCGGAAAGACTGGCTTCTCGTATTTTAGGCCGAGGCGATGTAATATCTTTAGTAGAAAAAGCGCAGGAACAGTTTGATTCGAAAGAAGCTGAAGATTTGGAAAAAAAGATTCTTTCTAATAAATTTGACCTTGAAGATTTTCTTAAACAGATAAAAATGATTAAGAAAATGGGTTCTTTAAAATCAATTTTAGGAATGATTCCGGGTTTGGGAGCTCAGATTAGAAATGCAGATATTGATGAGAAGCATCTTGTTAGAGTTGAATCAATAATCCAGTCGATGACAGTATCAGAGAGAAAAAACCCTAGGATACTGAACGGGAGCAGAAGAAAGAGAATTTCTTTAGGAAGTGGAAATTCAATTCAGGATGTTAACAGGTTGATTAAACAGTTTGAAGAAATGCAGAAAATGATGAAAGTTTTTACAAATAAAAATAATATCAGAAATTTGAAAAATTTGAAAAATAAAAGATTTAATTAGAATAATATAATTGGAGGAAAAGTAACTTGGCAGTAAAGATAAGATTAAGAAGAATGGGAAAGAAAAGGCAGCCTGTTTACAAAGTAGTGGCTGCAGATGCAAGATCACCACGAGACGGAAGAATTATTGAAGCGCTTGGTCTGTATAACCCAAAAACAAATCCTGCAACTGTAGAATTAAATAATGATAGAGCTTTATATTGGCTTAGTGTTGGTGCACAGCCTACAACAACTGTCCGAAATATTCTGAGCAAAGAAGGCATTTTATTAAAGAAACAGCTGATGAAAAAAGGTGCAAGTGCAGAAGAAGCAGATGTTAAGGTTGCTGCTTGGAAAGAAGAAAGACTTGCAAATAGCGAAAAAAAAATAAAAAAATCTTCAAAAGAGAAAGTTACCGAAAGTGCTGCGGAAGTGAAAGGTACTACTTCTGAAGAAACTGCTGCTGAAATAAAAGAATAGATCTCTTTTTTCGAGCAGGGGATGCACTAAAAATAATGTACCAGAATCTCTAATATTTTAAAGGTATTCTCATGAAACAATTTATTGAGTTCATCGCAAAAAACCTGGTTGATAACCCTGATACAGTTGTCGTTGATGAAAAACAGACTGATCAAAAGAAAATTGTTTATACGCTAAAGGTTGGCGCTGAAGATGTTGGAAAAGTAATTGGGAAACAAGGCAAAACTGCACAGGCAATAAGAATATTATTGACAGCTGTTGCTGCCAAAGAAGGTAAAAGAGCAATACTGGAGATTCTTGATTAGTTTTGTACTCTGGAAAAGAAGATAAAGATTATTTTTTAATAGCTGAAATAAAATCAGTTAATAGCTCTGACGGATTTTTGTGTGTAAGATCGCATTCTGATTCTGCTGAAAGGTTCTTACATCTGGAAAAAGTTTTCATCGATATTTTTGGTGGAATGAGGAAGTTTAAAGTTGAAGATGTGATAATTGACCGTCAGTTAATTTTAATAAAGTTTCTTAATTTCGATACATCTGAAGATGTTTCTTTTCTTGTAGGAAAGAAAGTATTTGTTGAAAAGACAGACATTCTAAAAATTGATGAAGAAAGCAATACTTTCTTTATTCATGATTTAATAGGATGTAAAGTTGTCCGAAACGATAAATATATTGGTGTTTTAGAAGAAGTATTATCACTTCCGGCAAATGACGTTTATGTTGTTAAAGATGAAGAAGGTGGTGAAATACTAATTCCTGCAGTTAAGGATTTTGTTCTTAAAATTGATATAAAGAATAAAGTGTTAACACTTGTTCCCGGAAAATTTGATATATATGATGATGAGAATTGATATAATATCTGCTGTACCCGATTTATTGATTTCTCCTCTGAACAATAGTATTATCAAACGGGCTCAGGATAAAGGTTATGTCCATATTTTTATACATAATCTCCGGGATTATGCTTTTAATAAGCATAGGCAGATAGATGATAAACCTTTTGGCGGAGGACCTGGTATGTTGCTTAAACCGGAACCGTTCTTTGAATGTATTGAAAAACTTAAAAGCGAAAGAAAATATGATAATATTATTTTTCCCGGACCAAGAGGAAAAATATTTGATCAGAAGATGGCAAACAGGTTTTCGTTATGCGAAAATTTATTGTTTGTTGCCGGTCATTATAAAGGAATTGACCAGCGTGTTTTTGATTCTTTTGCAACAGATGAAATATCGCTTGGTAATTTTGTTTTAAGCGGTGGCGAATTGCCTGCATTGGTCTTTGTTGATGCAGTAGTTCGATTGATTCCCGGTGTTCTTAACGACAGCGAATCTGCTTTGTGTGACTCGTTTATGGATGAACATAAGATAGAAGCCCCATATTATACGCGTCCGGCTGAGTATAAAGGATTACAAGTTCCGGAAGTGTTATTATCGGGAAATAAAAAAAATATAGATGATTGGAAAGAAGAACAATCAAAAATAATGACAAATAAATGGAAATTAAATAATAGTTTAGGAGGATAAGATGAATAAAGTAATGGATATGGTTAAGGAGGAATTAAAGATTGAAAAACCTGCCTTTAAATCTGGCGACAGAGTAAAAGTACATGTCCGAGTTATAGAAGGCGATAAAGAAAGGATTCAGCCTTTTGAAGGAGATGTAATAAGTATAAAAGGAGAAGGTTCATCAAAAACATTTACAGTACGAAAAGTATCTAGCGGTATAGGTGTTGAAAGGATATTTTTATTAAATTCTCCAAGAATATCGCAGATTGAAGTTGTTAAGGAAGGTAAAGTAAGAAGAGCTAAACTTTACTATTTGCGTAATCTTTCCGGTAAAGCTGCAAGAATTAAAAGCAAAACTATCTAAGACTTTTAATAATTATTGCCGCCTTTTACAGGCGGTTTTTTCATTTTAAATATGATAGCAATTCCAGATAACATATTTCTAAGACTTTTTGCAGACTCGGTTTTGAAAAAAAACTGCGAAGAAATAAAGTATGTATCTTCTTCATTAGCCCTCAATAATCTGCTTGAAGACAGATGCGATGCTGCTATAATTCCATCGCTTGATTTGTTACAGCATAAGGACTTGTTTATCTCCGCCAGAAATGCAATATCCTTTGACGGATATTTTTCTAATCAATATTTGTATTTCAAAGAGAATGAAAAGATAATACAAGACTTATATTTACGTGGCGATTTATCTAAAAACGAAATAATTCTCAGCAAAATATTGTTTCGCGAAAATTATAGTTCAGATATAAATATAATTATCGATACAAAAAGTATTGAAATAGGAAGCAAAAACTATCTTGTTTCTGGAAATGAAAATTTTTCGGACAGTCTTTTTAAAAAAGGAATAAGTTTTTGTGATGAAATATGCGATTTGCTCGATGCCCCTTATGTAAACTATGTAATAGCTTCAAAAAACAGGGATACTATTTCGGAAATAAACCGATTGTTTATTGATGCTGAAAATAAAGTTGAAAATTATTTGAGAACTTCAGCAGATGTAGCAATTGGAAACGAGTTAAAAACCGAATTATTGAATAATTTCAACTCGTTTTATTTCGAAATGACGGAAATTGAATCTGATTCGCTTAAAGAACTGTTAAGAATATGCTATTATCAAGGTCTTGCAGAAGAATTATTTGATATAAATTTTGTTTAGATTTTATTTCAAAAGTTTTCCGCCTAAAAATTCTATAACATTTTTACCCAGATCGCTAATTTCATCGATGTTAGTAATTGTTTCTGTCTGGGTGTTGTTTTTTGCCAATTCAGGTTTGTGAATGAACTCCAGCGAATACGAAAAATTAAAGTATTTCTCAGCTTCTTGTTTGTAGAAGGCAATATTATCATTTAATATTTTCATATCATCTTTGTTTGGTTGCCCAACGATTAAAATATTATCTTTCGTTTCAATTAATTCAGTACCGGCTAGATGTGAACCTCTGAGAAGACTTTGAGATAACATATTTTCAGTAAAACTTTTCCAATCAACTTTTTTATCGGAAACACTTTCTGAGTCAATTATTTCATTTGTTCCAACATTTAGCTGTTTTATTTCGCTGATCTGCTGAGGTTGATTTAAGGACTCTGATTCTTTTTCAGGGCGAATGCTTATATGTTCATTGCTCGGTTTGTCAACCAGTTCTGTTTCAGGGAGAAAAGCTGGTGTTTTTTTTGTGAGCCCTTCTTTTTCATAACTGAGCATTAAAGTTTTTTTTTTATCACCATTAGTGTCGTCTTCGGATGATGTATCGAACTCTGATACTGTTTTCAGAAGTTCGGAAATTGTTGATGTTTTTTCGAGTCCGATTAATTGTGATAAAGCAATTTCAATTTTCAACTTGTGGTTTTGAACTGATTTCAGTTCATACTGCGTTTTACTAAGAAAATTAAGCATACGAAGTAAATCGCTTTCCGAAAAATTTCCAATATACTTTAAATATTTCTTTTTTATTTCGGAAGATGATTCAATAAGCTTATTATCGTTTGTAATAATGACAGTTAAAATGTTGCGAAAATGTTCTGTTAATCCGTTAAGAAAGTCGGTATAGTTCCAGCCGTTGGAATAAAGCCTTGATGTAACATCAAAAGCTGCTCCGAAATTTTTATCCAAAATTGCATCCGAAACCTGAAAATAAACATCATCGTTTATAATATTAAGCATCAGACTTAAACCGCTTTCAGTAATATCATTTCCGCAAAAAGAAATAACCTGATCGAAAAGACTTTGTGCATCGCGAAGAGCGCCATCAGCTTTTTTTGCAATTATAGTTAAAGCTTCATCGTTTATGGAAATATTTTCGGAATCGGCAATTTTCTTTAAAAGAGATTTTATCTCCTCCATTTCGATTCTTCGAAAATCAAAACGCTGGCAGCGAGAAATAATAGTGAGAGGGACTTTATGAACGTCTGTAGTTGCAAAAATGAAGATTGTATGCTCAGGCGGTTCTTCCAAAGTTTTCAGGAGCGCATTGAATGATTCGGTTGTAAGCATATGAACTTCGTCGATGATGTATATTTTGTAAGACCCGCGTGTAGGAGCATATTTCACGCTTTCACGTAAAGTCCGGATCTCTTCAATTCTTCTGTTAGAAGCACCGTCAATTTCAATTATGTCCAGCGATTGCGATTCCATAAAAGCTCTGCACATATCGCATTGATTGCAGGGTTCACCGTCAATAGGATTTAAGCAATTAAGACGCTTTGCTAAAATTCTTGCGGTCGTGGTTTTACCAACACCTCTGGGTCCGGCAAAAATAAAAGCGTGTGCAACTCGGTTATTTTTAATGGCATTTTTAAGTGTCTGGGTTATGTGTTGCTGTCCCACAACTTCATCAAAAATTTTAGGACGCCATTTTCGCGCTGTTACTATATAATTCATTAACTCTCCCTAAATAAGGCTTTCATTAAAATTCAATGTCTCGGCAAGAAAACTGCATATCTTTTCAAGATAATTTTTATCGGTCTCGCTGAAAGCATTTAATATATTACTATCCAGATCTAACACGCCCCAAATATTACCGTGGATAAAAAGGGGAACAACTATTTCGGATTTCGACTCGGCATCGCAGGCAATATGTTCCGGGAAGTTATCAACATCTTCAACAATGATTGTTTTTCCTTGAATAAGCACCGTGCCGCAGACTCCCTTTCCTGAAGAAATTTTAACGCAGGCAGGTTTCCCTTGGAAAGGTCCTAGCCAAAGGTTTCCTTCTTTGTTTATGTAAAAACCGACCCAGCTTATTTTTTTTAAAGAATATTTCAGTAGTGAAATAAAATTTGAAAGTCCCGAAATAAGAGGTTCATCCGGTTTCAAAAAATGCTTCAATTCTTCAGTTATTCTAATGTAAATATCTTCATCTGCTTTTAGCATTTCTGTTTGAATATTACACGTCATTTCTTTTTTTGCTGTTTTATTAATTTCTTTTTCTTATCGAAAACATATGGAATCGCTTCGGATATATTGCTGACAGCAACAATAGTTAAATCTTTTAGTATTTGTTTGTTTACTTCCTGTAAATCTTTTTCGTTATCTTTTGGAATAAGCACAAGCTTTATACCGCTGTTTTTTGCAGCTAAAAGTTTTTCATTCAATCCACCAATTGCAATAACTTTTCCGCGCAAAGTAATTTCACCTGTCATTGCAACATCGTTTTTTGCCGGAATATTCAAAATTGCCGAATACATAGCCATTGCCAAAGTTATTCCGGCAGAAGGTCCGTCCTTGGGAATTGCACCTTCGGGAAGGTGAATATGGATTTCCTTATCCTTTGCAAAATTATCCGGCAATCCGAGTGTTTTATAATTTGAACGAAGATAACTTAAAGCAGCCTGTGCAGATTCTTTCATTACATTACCTATTTGTCCGGTAATGGTAAGCTTTTCCGTACCGCTCATTAAAGTAACATCTACATGCAAAATCTGACCTCCTACGCTGGTCCAGGCAAGTCCTACAACGCTTCCAATGCTTGCAGATTCTTCAACTTTCTGGTTTCGGTAAGGAGGAACTTTAAGAAATTGTTCAACTTTATTTTCTGTAATCTCAATGTTATCGGTTATCTTTCTCTTTATTTTCTGTTCTTTTTTAACAATTTCATTTGCTGTTTTTCTCAGTACTGTTGCAATTTCTCTTTCAAGGTTACGGACTCCGGCTTCGCGTGTATATTCATTTATAATCTTCAGGACAGCTTTATCATTAAAACGGAGTTTGTATTTTTTTAATCCGTGCATTGCAATCTGTTTAGGCAGAATATGATTTTTGGCAATCTGCAGTTTTTCGAACTCGAGATAGCCTGGAAGCTCAATTATTTCCATTCTGTCGAGTAACGGCAGCGGAATATTGTAACGAACATTTGCTGTGGTTATAAACATCACTTTCGAGAGATCGTAATCAACATCAAGGTAATGGTCGTTAAATGTATGATTCTGTTCAGGATCGAGAACCTCGAGCATTGCCGAAGCAGGGTCGCCTCGGAAATCCATACTCATTTTATCAATTTCATCTAAAAGAATTACAGGATTAACTGTTCCGGCTTTTTTCATTGATTGAATTATTTTGCCGGGCATAGAACCGATGTAAGTTCTTCGGTGTCCTCGAATTTCAGCTTCGTCTTTAACACCGCCAAGACTTATACGCACGAATTTTCTTCCCAGCGCGCGCGCAATTGATTTTCCGAGGGAAGTTTTTCCTACTCCGGGAGGTCCGACAAAGCACAAAATCTGTCCTTTAATTTCCTTTACCAGATTTAAAACAGCAATTTGCTCGATAATCCGGCTTTTAGGTTTTTCAAGACCGTAATGATCCTGGTTTAAGATTTTTCCCACGTTATCAATGTCAAGATTGTCTTTAGTCTTCTGAACCCAGGGAACATCAGTCATCCATTCCAGATAATTTCTTATTACTCCCGATTCCGGGCTATTAGCAGGTGTTTTCAGTAACTTATTAAATTCTTCATCAGCTTTGGTTTTAACGCTTTCGGGCAGATGGGCTTTTTTAATACGCTGCTTAATTTTATTCAGTTCAGGAGATATTTCTTCGTCGCCTCCTAATTCATCTTTCAGAATACGAATTTGTTCCTGAATAATAAATTTACGCTGCGATTTATTAATGTTTTCTTGAACTTTGCCTTCAATTTCTTTTTCAATTTTAAGAATGTCTATTTCTGAATTAAGGATTTTAATAACTTCGTAAAGCTGATCCTTTAGAGAATATTTTTGAAGAATTGATTGTTTTATCTGCATAGATTGAGTAAGATTTGCTGCAACATAAAACATTTTCCTATCGGGTTCATTTATGTTTTCGAAAGCTCCAATTGCTTCGGAAGGAATGTTCCGGTTAATTTTAACATATTCGCGGAATAAAGCAGACATCTGCCGGATAAGTGCATTTAATTCTGTAAGATTATGCTTTACCGGCATTATGATTTCAACTTCTGCTTCCAGAAACGAATGATTCTCAACAAATCCGGTAATTTTACCCTGAATCAGACCGTCAATTAAAATTTTCATCAATCCGTTTGGAAGTCTTAAAATCTGTATAATCTTTGCAATTGTTCCGTCTGCATAAATATCTTCAAATCCCGGATCTTCAATATTCGATTTTTTTTGAGCAGAAAGGAATATGTATTTTGAAGTTTCGAGGGAATGATTTGCCGCTTTAACAGATTGTTCGCGTCCTACTAAAACAGGAAAAATCATATACGGAAAAATTACATTATCGCGTAAAGGCAGTACTGGCAGTATTTTAGGTATATCATCAACAATAGCAAAGTTGTTTTCGGAATTACTTTCGGGTTTTCCCATTTTAACAAAATTATCCGTGTTTTTTCAAACTTGAAATATATTAAAATATAAAGGAGCTATCAAGAAATGAAAAATACTTAAATTTAAGCATTGGATTTTAAAACACTGGAGAATAAATGTTAAACGATATTATTGCAATTACAAATGAAGCGGGAAATATGATAAAAAATTTTTACCGAAAGGATTTCGGAATTGAATACAAAACAAATGCTTCAAACCTTGTTACCGAAGTGGATAAAAAATCTGAAGAAATAATTGTTGGATTCATTAAAAAGAAATTTCCTAATCATACTATTTTAGCTGAAGAATCGGGATTGAGTGATAAAAACTCGGATTATGTATGGATAATTGATCCTCTTGACGGAACAACAAATTTTGCACACGGTCTGCCATTCTTTTCGGTATCGGTGGCGTTAACCTATAAAAACGAAGTAATTGCCGGAGCTGTGTATGATGTAATGCGTGATGTTATGTTTTCGGCAGAAAAAGGTTCGGGGGCGTTTGAAAACGGTAATAAAATAAAAGTGAGCAGTAATACTGAACTTGAAAAGAGTTTTTTGGTAACGGGATTTCCGTATGAATTTGACGATGAACAGGAAACTATATTCCGCTTATTTAAAAATTTTATATTAAAATCGAGAGCGGTTAGACGTCTTGGTTCTGCCGCGTTAGATATGTGCTATGTTGCAACCGGCATTTTTGACGGATTTTGGGAATCGTCGCTTAACGCCTGGGATATATGCGGAGCAAAAATAATAATTGAAGAAGCAGGCGGCGAAGTGCTTGATTATAAAGGAAATCTGCTTGAAATAAACACCGGGAAATTAAAAGTTTTAGCCACAAACAAATGCATTACGAAAAAGATGCTCGAAATCATACAGGAGCATAATAATATTTTGAAATAGGGAGATATATTTTTTATATTTACAAGCTATGTTAAAAAAAATAATAATCGCAATTGATGGTCCTGCCGGATCGGGTAAAAGTACTTTAGCTAAAAAAATTGCTGAAAAACTCGGATTTATGTATCTCGATACGGGAGCAATGTACCGTGCGATTACTGCAGAAGCTATTAAAAATAATACTGTTGATGATATAAATAATGTAATTAAAATTTCGCGTAATGCAGATTTAAGATTATTTCCGCGGAACGGCAAAACAGAAGTTTTTATTAATGGCAGAGATGTTACCACTGAAATAAGGAGCATCGAAGTCAGCTCGAAAGTAAGCGAAGTAAGCGTAATACCCGAAGTCCGCGAAGAGTTGGTAAGAATGCAGCGGCTTATTGCAGCTGATCAGAATGTTGTAGTAGAAGGAAGAGATACAACCACTGTGGTTTTTCCTAATGCTGATATTAAAGTTTTTCTTAAAGCAGATATTGAAAAACGGGCTGAAAGAAGATTGAAAGACTTTAATGAAATGAAAGCGGGACTTAATATTTCCGACATCAAAAAAAATATTATTAAAAGAGATAAAATAGATTCGGAAAGAGAAGTAAGTCCTTTAAAAAAAGCTAAAGATGCAATTGAAATTGATACTTCGAATATTACAGTTGACGAAGAACTTGATATAATTCTTAAAAAAGTTAAAGAAATAAAATCCGTTGAAAACTAACTGATGTTAAACTAAACAAAACCACTGTTCTATTCAATAACGGTAAGAATAAAACAGAAATGCTTTTTGGAGGCACAATGTCTGAACAGACAATGGAAAGAACCGAAAATACTGCAAAACCAGCTAAAGGCAGAATAAAATACTTCAATGCCGATGAGTATTCGGATGCTGAGTTGGCAACATTAACAAAAATGTATGACGATTCTTTCAAAGATATTAAAGAAGGTGAAATAATCACTGGAAAAATCGTAGCTATTTCGGAAGATAGTGTTGTAGTAGATGTAGGGTTTAAATCTAGCGGAACTGTTCCGAAAAATGAATTTTCTTCCGATGAAGAACTGAAAATCGGTCAGGAAATTGAAATAGTTATAGAAAGCACAGAAGGAAAAGAAGGCGATTTAGTTTTGAGCAAGAAACGCGCAGACTTCCTTAGAATTTGGGAAAGAATTATCAGCGCTCACGATACAGGCGAAACTATTCAAGGCAAAATTCTTAAAAGAATTAAAGGCGGAATGGTTGTTGACGTTCTTGGAATTGAAGCATTCCTTCCTGGTTCGCAGATTGATATCAGACCTGTAAGAGATTTTGATGCATTTGTTGGTCAGACAATGGATTTCAGAATTGTTAAGATAAACATACCTACAGAAAACGTAGTTGTTTCGCATAAAGTCCTTATCGAGCAGTCAATTGCAGGACAAAGAAAAGAAATTCTTGACGGTCTTGATAAAGGTCAGATTCTTGAAGGTATTGTTAAAGCAATTACCGATTTCGGCGTATTCGTCGATCTTGGAGGCGTTGACGGTCTTATTCATATCACCGACCTTAGCTGGGGCAGAATTAATCATCCTAGCGAAGTTGTTAAACTCGACGAAAAGATCAAAGTTGTTGTAACAGATTTCGATCTCGAAAAGAGAAGAATTTCGTTAAGTCTTAAACAATTACTTCCTCATCCTTGGGAAAAAATCGAACAAAAATATAATATCGGCGATAAAGTATCGGGACGTGTTGTATCTCTTACAGATTACGGCGCATTTATCGAAATTGAAAAGGGTATTGAAGGTTTGATACACATTTCGGAAATGAGCTGGACTTTACACATCAAACATCCTTCGCAGTTTGTATCAATGGGTCAGATTGTAGAAGCGGTTATTTTAAGTCTCGACAAAGACGAAAAGAAAATATCGCTCGGTATGAAACAGCTTGTTCCGGATCCTTGGACAGAGCTGATGAAAAAATATCCAATCAGTTCAAAACACGAAGGAGTTGCACGCAACCTTACAAACTTTGGCGTATTTGTTGAACTTGAACCTGGTGTTGACGGACTTATTCATATTTCGGACTTATCGTGGACAAAGAAAATCCGCCACCCCGGTGAAGTTGTTAAAAAGAACGAAAAGATTGAAGTTGTTGTTTTAGGAGTTGATACAGAACAAAGAAAAATTTCTTTGGGACACAAACAGATAAACGATAATCCTTGGGATTCATTCGAAACTAATTATGCTGTAGGAACAGAAACTCCGGCTAAAATAGTAAGAATTATTGAAAAAGGATTAATCGCTGAATTGCCTTCGGGCGTAGACGGATTTATTCCTTCAACTCAGCTTTCAACATCTAAAATTAAAAATCTTTCGGCTTCATTCCCGGTAGATTCTTCAATTACTCTTAAAGTTGTGGAATTTGATAAAGAAAACAAGAAAATTGTGCTTAGCGCAATTGCTGCTGTTAAAGAAAAAGACGACAGCGAAATTCTTGAATATATCAATTCTCATAAACTTGAAAAAGTAAATGTTGAAGATATTAAAAATGCCGATGCAGGAAAGTTTGATTCGTCGGATTTTAATTTGTATGAGGAATCAAATATTAAACCTTCAGCTCCCAAAAAAGAAGCTGAAAGCGAATAATTTGAAATATCTTTAAAATTGGGCTGTATTTGATCAAACTTTTTAGTTTTTTCGGATACAGCTTTTTTATTATTACGGAAATCATTGAAAAAGAAAGTACATTTTCATACTCTCGGTTGTAAACTTAATTATTCCGAAACTTCCAGTATCGGTAAACAATTTATAAGCAACGGATTTAATATTTCGGACGAAAACGAACCTGCTGACGTTTATGTTATTAATTCCTGCTCGGTAACCGAAAGCGCCGAACGGGAATGCCGGCAGATTGTAAGAAGATTTTTACGAATAAATCCCGAAGCTTTTATTATTGTTACGGGATGCTACGCTCAATTACGTCCGCGGGAAATATCGGAAATTGACGGTGTGGATGCCGTTATCGGCAGCAACGAAAAGTCCCGGATCTTCAATTTTATCGATTCATTTAAGAAAAATGAACATTCGTGCACATTTCACACAGCAACAGAAGATATAAAAGATTTTTCTTTTGCATCGTCATCTGAAGCAGACGGGCGCACCCGCGCCTTTTTTAAAATACAGGACGGATGCAATTACCCCTGCACATATTGCACGATACCCAGAGCCCGGGGTAAAAGCCGCAGTCCAAAGTCTCCGCTTGTTTTAGAAAATTTCAAGAAATTGCTTGAAGAAGGTTATAAGGAAATAATTCTTACAGGCGTAAATGTGGGCGAATATGGTAAAGATAACGGGGAGAACCTTTACGGACTGCTTCGGGAAATGGTTGAAATTGAAGGAGATTTCCGGATACGAATCAGTTCAATCGAGCCTAATCTTTTAACGGATGAGATTATAAACTTTGTTAAGAACGAAGAAAAAATGTGCAGACATTTTCATATTCCTCTTCAAAGCGGAAGTTCAGAAATATTACGCGTAATGAAACGAAGATACAATGTTCAGCTTTATGAAAACCTTGTTAACAAAATTCTTAAGGAAATACCCGATGCGGGAATTGGTGTAGATGTTATTACCGGATTTCCGGGAGAAACGGAAATGCTCTTTAGCGAGTCGTATAATTTTATTAAATCTCTGCCGGTTTCGTATCTTCACGTTTTCACATACAGCGAAAGGCCTGATACGCCTGCAATAAATTTAGATGGATCGGTAGAAATACCGGAACGCAAGAAACGTAATAAAATACTTAGAGCATTAAGTGAAGAAAAGCATGGTCTGTTTTGCCAAAAAATGAAAGGGAAGGAATTGGAAGTGCTTTTTGAAAATGATGAAAATAATGGTTATATAAAAGGATTTACCTCAAATTATATCCGTATTTTTTATAAATTTAATATAAGTCTTTGTAATAAATTCAGTAAAATAAAATTTACAAATGAATATCCCGAAAATTGCAGTGTAATTTAAATAAGAAATGAATTTGCCGAAAGAAATATTATTGTTCAACTAGATAAAGAATAAATATGAAAGAAATTATTTTAGTGTTCGTTTTATCAATATTTATAAAAGCGCAGGAAAATCAGACTCTTTCGCTAATTGATCTTAAATCACAAATAAAAATAAACACGGATCTGATGGAAAGTACTGAAAATGAAGAATATCAGGTAATAAAGAAAAAAAGTGTTCCTATGGCTATTTTATACTCGTTTCTTCTGCCTGGAATGGGAGAACTTTATGCAGGTTCATACAACTCTGGCAAATATTTCACAATAGCCGAAGGGACATTGTGGATAACTTATGCCGGCGTAAGTTATTATTCTGGCTGGCAGAAAGATAATTATAAAGCTTTTGCCGTAAGTAAAGGCGGGGTAGCGCTGGAAGGGAAAGATGAAGATTATTTTGCAAATATAGGGAATTACACAAGCGTATATAGTTTTAATAAGGAAAAATTGCTTTCGCGTGATTATGAAAGTGCTTATAATGAAGCAAGCGATTACTGGTTTTGGAGTGACGATAATTTACGAAAAGAATACAGAAGTATGTGGCGTTCAAGCGAGCAGGCAAAGAATAACCTGAGATTTGTTGTTGGCGCAATGATAATTAACCGTGTAATAAGCGCAATTAATGCAGCACGGATAGTTGCATCCAAAAATAAAGAGATTGAGCAGATGTCCTGGAATATTTCAGTCGGCACTGTGGAATGTCCGGATAATTCGAAAGGGTTGTCGTTAAATTTTGTACAGACTTTTTAATTAGATCTGTGGCAAACTATAAAATAATTGTCCAGTACGATGGAACTGATTATTCCGGCTGGCAGATACAGAAAAATGCAGTTACAGTACAGCAGATTCTTAATGAAAAAATCAGTCTGATTTTACGCGAAAAGGATTTAAT
Source organism: Ignavibacteria bacterium (assembly GCA_012719345.1). GTDB lineage: Bacteria > Bacteroidota > Ignavibacteria > Ignavibacteriales > Melioribacteraceae > JAAYAN01. The sequence goes on from JAAYAN010000063.1 coordinate 20,820, forward strand.
TATAACCGGATCGGGAAGGACAGATGCAGGAGTTCATTCTTTAGGACAGACCGCTAATTTTAAAGCAGATCAAATAGAAGATACAGGCAGGTTTCTGCACTCGCTGAATTCAATTCTTCCAAAAGATATTTCAGTTATTTCTTTAGAAGAAGTATCTGAAGAATTTAATGCAAGGTTTTCGGCAAAAAAAAGGAGCTATTTTTACATTTTAAATTTCACGAAATCGCCTTTTTACGAAAAGTACACTTGGTACGACTCGAGATTTGCAAACCTTGATATTGAAAAACTCAACAGCGTGGCAAAAATATTAAAAGGGACTAACGATTTTACTTCCTTTTCACGGAAAGATGATGAGAAAAAAAATAAAAACTGCGAAATATTCGAAGCATCGTGGCGCAAAAAGGGAAAATTGTTTTTCTTTTACATCGAAGCAAACCGGTTTTTACGCGGAATGGTAAGATCAATTACCGGAACAATGCTGAAAGCTGTAAATCAAGATGAGCCTGAAAGTTACATTAAAAAAATATTTGAAGCTTCCGACCGCAGTTCAGCCAACGAATCCGTTCCTGCTAAAGGACTTTTTTTATATAAAGTTAAATATTGATAAGTCATCTCTTTTATAAAAATTACTAAAACGATATATTTCTTTGTAAAAAAATTAAATAATGAGAATAAAGATTATGAAACTTACCAAGCTGTTGCCTTTTTTGCTGTTGATTTCCTGTTTTACAAATGCCCAGCCATTTAAACTTGGCGAGGCAAAAGGTATGTTTCTAAGCTTTGAAACAGGTCCAAGATTTCCTGTGGGCGTGTTTTCGGAAACGCATAATACGGGAATAGGGGGTAACCTGACGTTTTCGTATACTGACACTGGAGTTTTACCTTTATTTATTTATTTTCGCACCGGATTTCAGCATAATCCGGCGGAACAATCTTTTTTATCAAAATCCGGACTTTCTTCAATCTCTACAAATATAATTACTATAAATCCGGGAGTAAGGTATTATTTTCCGCCTGTTCTTGATATGGGAATAATTCTTATGCCGGTAATTGAAGGGGGCTTTACATACAAATATTCGGCAACTCAATTTTGTTACGGAGCTGGCAGCAGCATCACAGAAAATGAATCGGGGTACGGATTTCACGCTGGAGCAGGTTTTTCGGCATTTCTGATGGAGGTGCTTGTAAATTATCAGTATATTAAAAATTTTCAGACAGTATCAGTTGATATTGGTGTAAGAATACCATTGTACGCAAAAATTTAAAGGCGGTTATGAACTACACATCTATTATCTATGAAAAAAAAGAACACACAGCATTTGTAATTTTGAATAGACCAGATAAACTAAATGCTTTAGACAATCATTTGCTTAACGAACTAAAAGATGTATTTACTGTAATAGCTCACGATGATGAAATATATACCGTAATAATTACCGGAAAAGATGAAAGATCGTTTGCTGCAGGAGCAGATATTAACGAACTGAACCAGCTTAATGTTCTTTCAGGAAAAAAAATTACAGAATTAGGACAAACAGTTTTTAATCAGATTGAAAATCTCGGAAAGCCTGTTATTGCTGCGATAAACGGATATGCTTTAGGCGGAGGATGCGAACTTGCGCTTGCCTGCCATATCCGGGTTGCTTCCGAAAATGCTGTTTTCGGGCAGCCGGAAATAAACTTAGGCACAATTCCAGCATACGGGGGAACACAAAGACTTGCAAAACTGATCAATTGCGGAAGAGCTCTTGAATATATTTTAACAGGCGATTGTATTCCTGCACAGGAGGCTTACAGAATCGGGTTGGTAAATAAATTATGCAACCCTGAAGATGTTTTAACAGAAGCAGAAAAAATTGCGAATAAAATAGTTTCGAAAGGTCAGGTGGCGGTAAAAATGAGTCTGAAAGCCGTTCTCTCAGGTTTTAATCTTCCGCCAAACGAAGGGCAGCATGTAGAAGCCAGTTTATTTGCCGTTTGCTGCGGAACAGAAGATTTTAAGGAAGGAACATCTGCCTTTTTGGAAAAACGCCAACCGGTTTTTAAGAATAAATAAAACAATATAAAATCAGATGAAAAAGAAACTTAAATTCATAAATGTTTTACTGATAATATCTTTTTCGCTTATTTTTATAAACATCCTGACAGATGTATTTTTGCCAAAAAAGAAGATTCTGGATAATCCGGTAAACGAAAAAGAAGTTGAAAAAATGTTTCTTTCGGTGATGAACGATTACGGTATAAAATCCGAATGGATACGGAAAGCACCGAAAGAAAAAAAATCATCCGACAGCATAATTTATGTTACCATACCCAAATCTATTCCCACAACAGAAATAATTTCGGATTTAAAACTGAATCTGAGCGAAAGGGATGCTGAGGTGATATCGGACGAAATAAAGATTGACGGAGATGCCAGAGTTTCTGTTTTTTCGGGTAAATTGTTGAAATTTGAAGTCGAAATGATACTTCAAGATTCTTTGAACAGGGACAGGAATTCCATTGCGCTTATTCTTGAAGGCTTAAATGAAAATTCCGGTGAAAACCTGCTTGAAGTACTTAAAAGTTCCGTTACAAGCACAATTCTTTTAGATGTTAACGAAAATAATATTGCAAGCGTAAAGACAATTAAAACTTTCGGTAAACATTATGCGGTTGTGATAAACGATGATATCGAAGGCGACAAATATCTTTTGGAAACCGAATATACTAAACAGCGCTTAACAGATGCAATAAGATCAATATTTACCGACTTCGGAGATGCTTCGCTATTTTTTATTGATGAAAATTGCAGCGTTTATAAATCCGGAATTTACGAACACGTTAAAAAAGAGTTCGAAAAAAGAAACATTGTTTTACATAAGCTTGGAAATCTGATAAATCTTAAGGATAAAGAAAAAGACGATATAAACTCCTTGTTCAATTTTTACTGCAATAACGAAAATTATAAAAACGGTTTTCCTGTATTAATTTCCTACGAAGATTTTATGAATTTGCAGCCTTCGATAATTAAATACAAGAAAAAAGGGAATGAATTTATTTACGCTTCAATGATTTTGGCAAATAAAGAACTGATGCGAAATTAAATCGCGGAGAATAATTTATATCAAATCTAACATTTAATAAAACATAGAATTAGTAAACCACGGATTGCTCCGCGGCTATAGCTAATTTATATTTTCAACAAGTCCAGTAAAAATAAATGCGAAAATAAAGAAAATCATTACTGCTCCTAATGATATTGCTCCGGTAACAACATATTTAAGAATATTATTCATCTCTGAACGAAACATTTTTGAATTTATTGTAAGTCCTATAAATCCTAATAATGCGCCAAGCAAACCGCCAACAAAAATTAAGGTAATGGGAAGTCCGCTCCATACAAGCTGATACCATTTTAAAGGTTCAACAAGAGTTATTTCTTGATTTTCAACTATAAGTTTTGGAACATCAAGTCCTAAACTCTGAGGCTTCCATTTTGCAACAACTTGCCGGCCATCATCAGATTGTATGACCATTTCTCCTTTATTACTGCCTTTTTGAGCTTGCTGGCCATCCGCAAAAAGTTTTGGTGCCGACCATATACTTGTTTTAACTTCAACATTCTGGTTTTCAAACCCGGATATTTTTACTTTGTAAATCATTTTAATAATTCCTTATAATTAACGAAATATTTAACCAAGCAGATCGGTATATTATTATCCCAAATCCGCCATTAGGAAACAATAAAATGGCGGATCCGTCAAAAGCCGGATAAATCGACTAACAAAATCTACACATTTCTGAAAAAAATCCCGATAAATCGGGATTACCTAAAATAGACAATAATAAAAACTCAAATATAATATTGTTTGTTCAAATGACTATTTTAGGTTTGATTTATTGTTATATTCAAAAATAGTTATTTTCATCTGGAAATACAAAAAAAGCATTTACATAGATAAGTATAATATAAAAAAACTATTCTTTCAGCAGTTTTGCTTTCAATCCTGTTTCGTTTTCAAGTGCCGCTTCAATTTTTTCCCGATCGCCTACAATAACAATTGCAGCTTCTTCTTCGTGTATGTTTTTTTTGGCGGCAGCCGAAACTTCGGGAAGATTTATTTTTAATATGTTCGAAATATAGTTTTCAAAATAATTATCTTCGAGTCCAAAAATATGCAAGGCGGCAAGATTTCCGGTGATTTGAGAATAGGTTTCGAATTTAGAAGGATAAGTTTTAATTAAACTGGATTTCGCAAAATCAAGCTCTTTTTGCGTGATTTCTTTCGTTATGTTTTTTAATTCCTTAAAAATTTCAGAAACAGCAGCGGCTGTGTTTTCAGTTTGTACTGCTGTTGAAACACCAAAATAAGAAACATCCTGTTTATAATAAAAAGCGGAATGAGCTCCATAAGTAAATCCTTTATCTTCGCGAAGGTTAAGATTTATCCTGCTTGTAAACTGCCCTCCTAAAATTGAATTCATCACCGTTTTAGCAAAATAATCTTTTGTCTTTCTTCCTTCAGCAGGATGACCGATTCGTATTTCGGATTGAGGCGCGTTTTCTTTGTGAAGAATATAAAGTCCCGCAGAAGAAGACATTTCGGGCAGATTGCTTTCGGGCGAAACTTTTCCAGACTGCCAGTTTCCCAGGTACTTGTTAAGCATATCAATAATTTCATTTTGCGGAATTGAACTTGCAATCATAATTGCAGCGTTTACGGGTGAAAAATATTTGCAGTAATAATCTGTAAGGTCGGTTCTTTTAAAATTTTTAATATTATTGTCAATACCGTAAATAGGATTTCCGTAAGCGGAATTTCCGAAAAGAACCTTATCGAAATTTACCGAGGCAAGATATGAAGGTTCGCTTTTTAACTGGACAAGTTTGGTAAGTATTTTATTTTTTTCCCTTTGGAAATCGGGTTCCGAAAAGGAAGGTTCCTGAACGACTATCGAAAAGAGCTCAAGCGATTTTTCGGCATTATTTTCTAAACTAAGAAGCGAAATAAAAACATTATCGTGATTTACCGAAATTGAAAGGTCAGTCCCGAGGAATTCGAGTTCTTCATCAAGTTCCAATGCCGTGTATTTCCCGGCGCCTTCATCAAGCATATGCGCGGTAAGATTAGCCAGTCCTGCATAGTTGTTCGGTTCGTATTTACTGCCGGAATCAAGTATTAAGTACATCTGCAAAAGTGGAAGATTATCCTTGTGCACATACAATATTTTCAATCCGTTATTTAACTGAAGATGTTCAATCCGGGGTAAAGTAAATTGAACCGTTCCTTTTTCAGAAGGTTTTACAGAGCGGTTAACAGGCATTATTTTTTCCTTTTTGGTAAAACAGAAAGTTGAACATAAGGGTTGCTTAAGTATTTTAGCGCTGCTTCTTTAATATTTTCAGGCGAAAGCTGGCTGTATCTTCCGAGATCGTGATTGAACATATTCGGTTTGCCAAGGTTACAGTTGTAGTTATTCAATTGGTCTGCAATCATATCAATATTTTGCAGCGAATAAATAAAGGACGATTCAAAATTATTACGGGCTCTTTCTAGTTCACGTTCTGTAACTCCGTTTTTAATTACATTTTCAATTTCCGAAAAAATAAGTTTCTTCAGCTCCGAAAGCGAAACACCGGGTTTAGCGGTAGATGCAATAATAAAATTTCCGCTTAAAACGGATGAATACTGATAGCAGGAAACATCCTGGGCAATTTGCTGATTGTGAACCAGAAGTTTGTGCAGACGGCTTCCTTTCGATCCGCTTAAAATATCGGATAAAATATCCAAGGCAGCATCATCCTGTCCGTAAAGTTTCTCGGAAAGCCAGGTAAGATAAATCCTCGGAAGCTGGACGTTGTCTTCGAGAACAGTTTCAATATTATTCTCGAGTATTGGTTTGAAATAAATTCCAGAGGAAATTTCGGGACCTGCGGGAATATCCGAAAAATAATTTTCGATAAGTTTTTCTGCTTCTTCGTGTTTGAAATTTCCAGCAATAACCAGACTTGCATTATTGGGTGTGTAAAATTTACCAAAAAATTCTTTCACATCCTCAAGCCGGAATTTTTCGATATCTTCCATCCAGCCGATAGTAGGCCAATGATAAGGGAAATCTTTTGGATAAAGATTTGAAAAAATTGTTTCCCATGCACGCCCGTAAGGTTGATTATCGTAGCGCTGTCGTCTTTCATTCATTACAACATCTTTCTGATTCTGAAGTTTTTCTTCGGTAAGTGCAGGCAGCATAAATCCCATCCTGTCCGATTCAAGCCACAGAGCAAGCTCAAGACTGTTTGACGGAACAGTTTCGTAATAATTCGTGCGGTCGAGACTTGTAGAGCCGTTAAGTGTTCCGCCGGCTTCCTGTATATAGCGAAAGTGCATTTCTTTAGGTATGTTCTTACTTCCTTGAAACATCATATGCTCAAAAAGATGCGCAAATCCGGTTTTGCCTTTTGTTTCGTTTGCAGAACCTACTTTATACCAAAGATTTACTGCAACAAGAGGCAGAGTATCGTTTTTGTGTAGAATTACTTCAAGTCCGTTTTTAAGTGTGTATTTTTCGTATTTTAAATCTAAAATTTCTGGCATAAAATCCTTTCAGGTTAAAATGTCATTTAAGGATAAATTCAATATTTTCAGTATTTCCATCGATATTTTCAGCCGGATTTACCTTGAATATTTTACATAAAAGGGGATAAATGTCAATATTCCGCAATGTTCCGGTTTTGTAGTTTGTTTTAAATAACGGTCCGGCAGCGTAAAAAATTCCGTGCATATCAATAAAATTATTATCAAAACCATGGTCTCCTTTAATTCGGAGTCCTTCGTAATTTTTAATCTTATTGTTTATCAAACTCCAGCCAGGTTCGGCAATAACAATAATTTCAGGTATCACAATGTTTTTTTTGTAGTGATAATAATCAGGCAAATCTTCTTTTTTGTAAACGCGGAAATTTGATTCGTTTTGTTTCAGTGTGCGGTAAACAAACTCTTTTTCTTTTTCAGGCACATCAATAAGCATTACGGGTCCGTCTCCAGTAATTCCGGCATTAAATCCTTCGATATATTTCTCGATATTTACTGATTTTTCAAACGAAACTCCGGTCATTCCGTGATCGGAAAGTACGATGAGATTTATACTGTCGGCTAAATTGCTGGTTTTAATTTTATGCAGAATGTAACCTAAAACGCTGTCCATTTTATTAATGCTTTTAAACATTTCATACGAATCCGGTCCGCACCAATGTCCGGTGTCGTCAGTTTCTTCAAAATACAAAGTAGCAAAATTCGGACGTTTTTCAATAGGCAGTTGCAACCATTTAAAAACTGTATCGATGCGGGATTTATAAGGGACAGTTTCATCGTAATACTTAAAATAATCGGGTCTGCGGTTCGGGTTATCCACTTCTGAACCGGGCCAAAAGAAGCTTGCCGATTTGATTCCGTTTTTCTTTAGGGTTTCCCAGAAAGCTTCGCCACGATACCATTTGTCGTTGTGTACTGCTTCGCGTTTTCCCAGACTGTAATACTCCCCAGTTAACGGATTGGTAAAATCATTAGAAATAATTCCGTGATTTTCAGGATACATTCCTGTGATTATTGAATAATGATTAGGAAATGTTTTGGAAGGGAAACTTGGACGAAGCGAAAGAGAATGAACCCCGGCAGAATCGAGTTTATCGAAATTAGGAGTAACACCCCGGTTTGGGTAATCCCATCTGAAGCCGTCAAACGAAACCATAACTACGTAAGGTTTCTGGGGAAATACAAAAACGGCAAACAGAATTATTAGAAAAAACTTTTTCATAGTTACTTATCCTAAAATATAACAGATATGCAAATATAAAAAACCCCTCGGTAAAGAGGGGCATTTTTGCGAAGAAAATTAAATTAATATGTAAGCGAAATGCCCAGATTAAACGAGCGGGGCAGACCTAAATAAACTTCTGCATCGTCGGCAGAGTGATTAAAACCGTTTGCTTTGTAAGCATTATATTGGCTGTTATCTGTAGCATCTTGTACATAAATTGCATCGAAAAGGTTGAAAACGTGAGCAAACACTTGGAAATTTACGCCTTCGAAACTGACAGGCAGGTCATATTTCAAGTGCAGATCGAAAATTGTAGATGCAGGCATTTTCCAGCTTTGTTCTCTGTCATTTGAGTTTGTTCTTGTAAGCGGATCAAATTCGGAATAATGATCTCTGTAAGATTTTATCACTAACTGAGCTGCTAATCCTTCCACCGGAAATAATGAAACTGCGAGTGAAGCTTGTGTTTGAGGAGAATCGCCTACTTTTAAACCTTTAATGTAAAGATTTGCTTCAAGAGGTACTTCGTTGCCCGAAGCGTTGTAGGATTTATATTGAGCAGAAACGTCTCTCAAATATTTCCAAATTCCGAAAGATACAGAACCGTCGAAACGAACCATTGAAACCGGCTGGAAAGCTGCTTCAAATTCAATACCCGAATGACGCTGTTTAACTCCCCTTAAGAAAACTATTCCTTCGTCTCCCGGAGATAATTGAACATATTTTGTAAAAGCTCTGTCCTGCCAGAGAGTGTTGTAATAGTTAACTTTTAAAGCAAACTTCTGATCTTTGCTGTGGAAATTCAAACCGCCTTCAAAAGAAGTAAATTTTTCATTCTCAGGATCTTTTGCTTTGGAACCATCGGAATCATCAATAACATTATCAAATATTGGTACCTTTTCAACATAACCGGCATTTCCGTAGATATCAATCATAGCTGTAAATCTGTAGCTTACGCCGCCTTTTACTTGATATCCGTTAATCCAGTCAGCAAAAACTCTGAATTCTTTTCCTTCTTCTGTTTTTGCAAAATGGTCAGTAAAAGAATATCTGATTGTTGACCAGCCGTACATTCCGTAAGCTGTTATTTTATCTTCGTTATATTCTGCCTGTCCGTAAAACCCAAACCAACTTACTTTATTTGTATTGAAGTAATTAACTTTATCCCCAAGTTTTTTCTGCTGCATTTCCGGGGTAGTATCAAATTCGTTGTTTTTGTCTATAAAATACTGACCGCCAAGAAGATCTCTTACTTCGTAATAATGCTCAATTTCAGCAGTTCTCCAGTCGATACCTACAGATGTAGTGATGTTTTCGTTTACTTTATAGTAAGCTTTTGAAATAGCTCCGATAGTCCATTGGCTGTTAACGCTGTTTCTTAAAATACCGCGCGAAACAGATATATCATTAATTTTGTTCGCTATGTTGCGGGCAATAGTTCCATTCCAATCCGCAACTCTTTGAACATTCTGGGTATTCCAAACCATAGAACCGTAAGTTCCTGTACCGCCGCCGGTTCCGCCTGAATAGTAAGCAGTTGAATATAAACTTAAATCTTTTGTAAGCTGCGAATACCAGTTAAGGTTTATTATCGGTTTATGATAGTAATTTTCTCTTTCGTTTATAAAATCGGAAGCATACCTTTCGCTGGTTCCGCCGTTCCAATATTGTTTGCCGTTGTAAGCCGGATCAACAACATTCCAGTTAGGATTGTATTTTCGTCCTAATTCTTTAAATATAGTTAAAGCTGCAGGATCGTAATCTTTCTGATTTTCTGATAAATTATTAGCCAGTTCGTGGCTGTAATTTCCGATATTCAATTTGTAAGAGTTTTGTCCGTGACGCTGCGGAGCTCCTATAGCATAAAGTTCAAGGCGGTTGCTTTCATCAACATTATACGCTGCGCCAAAATAATAAGCCCAGGCGTCTGTCCAGGTTTTATCTACAAGTCCGTCACCAACCTTTCTAACACCGGCTGCGCTGAAAGCCCATTTACCGTCAATCAAACCAGAGTTAGCAGAAATAGTAGATTTAAAAAACTGATCGTTTCCGAATTCCTGTTTGTATTTAATTCCGAATTTTTGAGAAGTTGGGTCGGTAATTACGTTCATAGTACCGCCGATTGAAGGCGTAGCGAGATTTACAGCGCTTAATCCTCTCTGAACCTGAATTGAAGAAGTAGCATCGCCAACTCCGTCCCAGTTAGACCAGTAAACCCAGCCGTTTTCCATATCATTAATCGGCACACCATTAATCATAATAGCAACATTCCGCTGGTTAAAACCGCGTACGTTAACTCTGGCATCACCTGCGCCGCCGCCCTGCATTGTTGCGTAAACGCTTGGTGTTATATTAAGCGCCATCGGAATATCCTGGGAACCGAGGATCATTTCAACGTCTTTTTTATCAATATTTGTAAATGCAACAGGAGTTTCTCTTTCTTTTGCACGATCTGCAATTACGGTAACTGAAAGTGAAAATTCCTTCTCGTAGAGTTTGAAGTTTACTTCTGTGTTTTTTGAAACATTAACTTCAACCGACTGATTTTCGTATCCCACATAACTGCACATAATATTGTATTTGCCGCTGTTTACTTTGAAACTGAATTTTCCGTCCTCGTTGCAGGCAGCGCCGGTGCTTATTGATTTAATAAAAACATTTGCTCCGGCAAGAGCATCGCCGGTACGGGCATCGGTAACCTTACCCGAAATTGTATACTGCTGCGCAAAAACCGAAACAGTAACAAACAGCGTCATTAAAACAAAGCTGTAAAATTTTAACATAGATTTAATCCTGTTTTTTGTTGATAATTATGGTTAATTAACACTGCAATTTTAAATATATTCTGCCTTACAGGCAATTTCTCTTTTGTTTGTTAACAATAACTTAATATTCATTGGATAAGAAAAGAAATGAAAACCCTCCCGGTTAACCGGAAGATTTACGGGATTCGATTTTTCTGGAGACAGAGTAAACATTCAGAATGTTTTCTTATAAAGTTTTTCGAAATTAATAAAAATAAACGTAATAAAAAACCTATTTGAATTTTTATTCATAACTTTTTTTTTGAAATTTCGGATAAGACTTATGTTCATTCGAAATTTCTTGTTATTTTTAAGGGCTAAAATTACGGAATAAAAAAGCAGGATTATGAGCGGAATAGAAGAAAAATTGAGAAAAATTAAGCTTGTTGTAACCGATTTAGACGGGGTTCTTACCGATGGGGGACTTTATTATACAGGCGAGGGAATGGTAATGAAAAAGTTTAACGTTAAGGACGGAATGGGTTCCAGGCTTCTTCAAAAAGAAGGAATTTTAGTGGGAATAATTTCCACGGATGTTTCGCCTATAATTGATAAGAGAGCTTCGCGGCTGGAAATGGATTTTGTTTACACCGGAATTTGGGAAAAAGACGAAACGTTAAAACAACTCTGCAAAGAAAAAAATATAAATTTGGAAGAAACCGCCTTTATTGGCGACGATGTTAATGATTTGGGAATTATAGAAATTGCGGGCATTTCTGCCGCCCCATCCGATGCCGTGGATGAAGTTAAAGAAAACGTGGATTTAGTTCTAACACGAAAAGGCGGCGACGCTGTTTTTAGAGAATTTGCAGAAATGATTATCAAGAGTAAGAAGTATGAGTAAGAGTAAGATGTAAGAAAAATCTTACTCTTACTTCTTACTCTGTTTTTTCCCGTTTCCCACATTCACTCTTGCTTTTCTCCTTTAACAGTTTAAATTTATAGTGTACGAATGTTCACTATAATGAATTTAAATTTAAAAAATACAGACTCTGAAATAAACCCGAAGTGGAAAGCTTCGCTCAGTATTCCGGTAATTCATCCCGACTTGCCGCGGAATACCGAAAACGTGCCGTTCGATATTTACGATTACGAAATGCTGTTCAACGACGAAGGCACAAAAAAGCTGATACGCGAAGGAAACACTATCGGCTGCTTTTACATCGAATCGCCGGGAATGCGTTCGCTGCTGCAGCGGCTTAACTGCGACACGTTCGAAATGCTCACGGCGGCAAGTTCTGTAATACGTCCCGGAGTTGCCGAAAGCGGAATGATGCAGGAGTTTATCGAGAGGCATAAAAATCCCAAACGCCGCAAATATTTAGTTAAAGAGATGGAACTATACCTTGGCGAAACCTACGGCGTTATGATTTACCAGGAAGATGTTATAAAAGTGGCGCACCACATTGCCGGATTAACGCTCGAGGAAGCCGATCTTCTGCGAAGGGCAATGAGCGGAAAACTGCGTTCGCGCGATGCTATGAAACGGCTTGCTGAAAGATTTGAGGAATCCTGCGCCGGAAAAGGATTTTCGCAAAGTGTAACGAAAGAATTGTGGCGGCAGATTGAATCCTTTGCCGGATATGCTTTTTGCAAAGCGCACAGCGCCTCTTTTGCCCTGCTGTCATTTCAGGTTGCATATCTTAAAGTCCATTACCCCGCCGAATTTATGGCGAGCGTTTTAAGCAACCGCGGCGGTTATTACTCGCCGGCGGTTTACGTGCAGGAATGCATTCGTATGGGACTTAAAGTTTTGCTTCCGTGCGTAAACAATAGTTTTTACGATTATTCTGCTGCCGGTAAAACCGTGCGCATCGGTTTTGTAGAGCTTAAAAATTTCTCAAAGAAGAGCGCCGGGAAAATTTCTGCAGAAAGGGAACGGAATGGCAGTTATAAATCTTTGCAGGATTTTCTTACCCGTACCGGCACAGGTTACGAGGAAAGCTCGATACTCATTCGCTGCGGTGCGATGGATATTTTCGGCAAAACACGCCCGACACTGATGCGGCTGCTTGATGTTTATATGAGTCACCGCCGCCTGATTGATAACCGCAACGGGAACCTGTTTGCGGAGGAAACTCTGAAACTTGAAAAGGAAATTGAAACCGACATTGATTACAGCATCGGGGAAAAATGCGCAATCGAGTACGAGACTTTCGGGTATATGATAACGCGTCACCCGCTGGAGTTTTTCGGGAATGTGACTTCGCGGAAGGATATTGTGAAGGCTGCGGATATTAAAAAATATAACGGTAAACGGGTAAAAATGCTTGGCTGGTATATGACTTCCAAAAGAATTAAAACTAAAAAAGGGGAGATTATGAAGTTCCTTTCACTCGAAGACCTGACCGGGACTTTTGAAGCCGTGATTTTCCCGAAAGTTTATAACGGGTGCGCCGAGCTGACAATGTCGATGGGTCCTTACCTGATTGAAGGAATAGCCGATATGGTTAACGGGAATAATATTGTAGTGGAAAAACTTGCAGTGCTCACATCGCAAAAAACGCTTGCCGTAACGGAAAAAGACAGCGCCGAGAATAAATATTTTGGCGATACTGAAAAATTTGACGAAGAGGAAATAGGACTCGTGGAAGCGCTGGACAAAGAAAAGTTGAGGAGGGCGTATGTGGAATAATTGAGAGTAAGAGTAAGTATCAAGAGTAAGAAAAGGCAAAAACCTAATTCCCTTAAATCCTGTTTTTACTTATAACTTATAACTGAAAACTTAAAACCATTTTTCCCGTTTCTGTCCCGTCAGGTCTTACGAGACTGCCCAAGAATATTTTAGAATGGGATAAACTAAAAATTCTCACCCGCAATTAACCAATTAAAGTTAACAATTCACTTATCTCTTTATCCGTTAGGGTGTTCTTTTCATTCTTATCATAAATGGAAAGCAGGTAAACAGCAGATTCTGAAATGACAATATGAGTAATTATTCTTGCTCCGCCGGATTTTCCTTTCCCCTTTGAATTGATTGCAATACGGATTTTGTAACAGTTATTTCCCAAGGGAGTGCCTTGTTCGGGTTTTTTCTCCAAGCTCGTTATCAAATTGGCAAATTCATTTTTAAGCGATGGGTATTTTTTAACTAATCTTTTTAGTTGTCTATCGAATGGCGGTATGGAAAAAACATCAAAGTTCATTCAACAATTCTTTTGCCGGTTTTGCTTTTAATTTGTTCTGTTTTACTAAATTAAGGTTTTCAACAGCTTCTTTAATGTCTTCAATTAATAAAGCCTTTTCTTCCGAAATAGTTTTGGCTTTAACATAAGGCAGACTTTTAAGAACTTCCATCAAATGAACTGCCTTGTTGTCTTTTATCTCCAGTAAAACTCTCATTTTTCAATTCCTGCTAAATACTAATATAATACTTAAACAAACTAAGCAAAAAATAACTATTACAAGCAATTATTTCAAGATATTTCGTCTGTTCAATAATTTTCATCTCTTCGGGATTAACTCATTTCGGAAAAACTATTTTTCCCATTTGCCTGAATTCTTGTTTTTGTTTATTTTTAGATACTATAAAATAAATTGTGCAAATGAACAAATCATTAAACATATTTATAATGTGTTTATTCCTTCCTCACGGAATTGATGGTATTTTCAATAAAGTAATTAGCATAGATAAGAATAATGAATATAGTTTAAATGGAAGTGAAGCTGTATTCTTTGGATACCTTTTTATTATCATTGCCTCCATATTTGGAATTTTATATTATTTAAGTTTTTATAAATATGTAAAAATAGCTATAGAAAAATACCTTGGAATAAAACTATTATATATATATTGGTTTCTATATATAGTAATAATTTCAAGAATTGTTGTCGATATATCAGATTATCAATTATTTAATCTAATATTGATTTTAATAAATTTTCCATTAACAATTTACCATCATGTTGTTGTTTCAAAGGAGGAATTAAAAATGAAGAAATAGTTTAAATATCCTACTTTACGCCAAGAAATTCTTCTTAGAAATAACCTAAAATTCTCACCTGTTGCAAAGGGCAGTAAAATTAGTAAACACAACCTGATTGCCGTCTTAATCTTGTACCTTACTCTTAATCTCCGCTTGTACCTTAGTTTTAAATCCTATTTATAATTCGTAAACTGAACAGGGAAATCCAAATCGGCTTCTTTTATCAATTTTATTACGGCTTGCAAGTCGTCTTTATCCGGACCCTGCACGCGCACGGTTTCATCCATAATTTGCGCGTTAACTTTAAGTTTAGATTCTTTAATTAGCTTGGTAATGTGTTTTGCATTATCTTTCGAAATTCCGCTTTGAAGTTCGATTACCTGTTTTAATCTGCCGTTTGCCGCAGGTTCGGCATCTTTCGGTTTTAACGATTTAAGTGAAAGTCCGCGTTTAATAAATTTTGACTGAAGAATATCATAAGAAGCCCGAAGAGTGTAATCATCTTTTGTGTTAATATTTATCAGCTTGTCTTTTTTGTTAAGTTCCAGCGTTGTGTGCGAATCTTTTAAATCATATCTTTGAATAATTTCCTTGGTCGATTGGTTAATTGCGTTATCAACTTCCTGAAAATCAATTTCGGAAACCACGTCGAATGATGAATTTTTTGCCATTTTTAAATTCCTTTAAATAATATTAACTACACTAAAACTATAAGATACAAACAATATATGCAAGAATTAAGAACTGCCGGATAATTATGAAATCCTGAAAAGATAAAATTGACAATTGCTGTTATTTATTTTAGCTTTGCAGTTAACTTAAACGATTACTTTAACTCTGTTCTGATAAGAAGATTTGTTTTAAAATTGCAGAAATATTTGCAAAATATTTAAAGATTTTCCTGTAAAGTTTTGCTGAAAATTCTAAAAGTTTATAAAATAGAACGCAAGTGTTTTAATCAAACGTTGGATAATTTATGAAACTGTATGTGCTGCTGATTTCAATATTTTTCATTTTTTATTTTTCTGCCTGCAAAATGAATGTTGATGATTTGGAAATTTCTCTTGTCAACAACCTCGATGCGGAAAGAAAAGCTGATATGATTTCAATAAGTATTGAGGAACTTAAAAGGCATAAAAATAATTCTCATCCGGGAAATTTTATAGTAATGGATAACGGAACTGAACTTCCGTATCAAATAGAAATTGATGATTCCGGAAAAGAAATGCTGATATTCCCGGTTGATATGCCGGCAAAAAGTGAAAAAGTAATAAAAATTGAATACGGCAGCGGAGTGGAAAAGAATAATTATCGCGCGCAAACTTATGCCGAGCTTGCAATGAAAACTTCCGAGGCTCCTGTTAACGGGATTTACCCGGGTGGAAATTTCGAGAAAGTATTTAAAATTAAAGTTCCCGGAATTCATAAAGACCACGACGCACTTTTCAAATATGAAGGTCCAGGCTGGGAAAGCGAACTGGTTGGCTACAGGTTGTATCTCGATAAAAGAAATGCAATTGACATTTTCGGAAAAGTTGAAAAGGGCTTATTTCTTGAAACGACAGGCATTCACGATACCGTTGCCGCGGATGATTCGTACCACAAAATGCAGACTTGGGGAATGGATATTTTTAAAGTCGGCGGCAGCGCAGGTTTAGGTTCATTCGGAATGTTTGTGAACGATAAGATCGAAAAAGTATCAGAAACGGATAGTGTGTTTTATGAGCTGGTTTGCAACGGTCCGGTTAAATCGGGTATAAGACTAAATTATAACGGATGGAATGTTGCCGGCAGAAAGTATGATTTACAATCCGATTTAACTATAAATGCAGGAAGCAGACTTACCCGGAATGATTTAAAAATAAATACTGATGTACAAAACTTATCAACCGGATTGGTTAAAAATGCTGATTCGCAATATTTTGAAAAAATCAATACAAATGGCTGGTCGTATATAGCTCTCTACGGAAATCAATCCTTAAATAACGACAGTCTCGGGATAGCGCTTTTTTTCAATAAAAATGATTTTATTAAAACCGCTGAAGATGAAGAAAATCATATTCTGGTGTTAAAACCTTCAAACGGCAAACTGACTTATTATTTTTGCGCTGCCTGGGAAAAAGAACCTGAGGGAATTAAAAATAAAAAAGAGTTTATTGAATATCTTGAGTCGGTAATTAACGAGCTGAATAATCCTGTAAAAGTAAATTATAACTGAGGAATAAAATGCAAAAACTTGAACTGAATGAAGATCGTTTTTTTGATGCTGAACCTTCGATAAGAAAAAACGCCAGAGAAATTTATTCATCAATTTGTAATCTTCCGATAATCAGTCCGCACGGGCATGTTGATCCAAATCTTTTCGTGGAAAACAAACCTTTCACTAATCCGACAGAATTGTTTCTAATTCCCGATCATTATGTTTTCAGGATGTTTTATTCGCAGGGAATTCCATTGGAAAATTTAGGAATTCCAACGGCTGACGGAAGTCCCGTTGAAACAGATCCGCGTAAAATCTGGCAGATATTTGCAGAAAATTTTTATTTATTCAGGGGAACTCCGTCCGGGGTTTGGCTCGATTACGAATTTAACAAAGTCTTTGGAATTGAAGAAAAACTTGTTGGCGGAAATGCTCAGAAAATTTATGATGAACTGAATGAAAAACTTCATACAAAAGAATTTCTTCCGAGAAATCTTTTTGATAGTTTTAATATAAAAGTTTTAACCACAACCGATACGGCAACCGACCCGCTTGAAGCGCATAGAAAAATCCGGGAATCCGGCTGGCAGGGAAATGTAATACCGAGTTTCCGTCCGGATTCAGTAACGGATTTAAATAATCCTTCGTGGAATGAAAACATTAAAATTTTAGGAAAATTGACTGAGAAGGAAATCACGGGTTACAAACAATATATTGCTGCGCTCGAAAACCGCAGAGAATATTTTAAAAGTCTGGGAGCAACATCAACCGATCACGGTTTGGAAATTCCTTATATGGCGCGGATAACCGAACAGGAAGCAGAAAAGATATTCCAAAAAGCTCTTGCCGGAAAATCCGATGCAGCTGATGCGAAAATATTTACAGCTCATATGATAATGGAAATGGGCAGAATGAGCTGCGAAGACGGTCTTGTAATGATGGTTCACGCCGGATGTTTGCGAAACCATAACAAATATATTCTTAAAAAATTCGGTCCCGATAAAGGAGCCGATATTCCTGTTCAGGCAGAATATGTAAGAAATATGCAGGAATTTTTAAACGCTTACGGAAATGATCCGAGAATGACCGTAATTGTATTTACTCTCGACGAATCTGTTTATTCGCGCGAACTTGCGCCGTTTGCCGGTCATTATCCCGCAATGAAACTTGGTCCTGCCTGGTGGTTTCACGACAGCATTGAAGGAATGACGCGTTATCGCCAACTGATGACAGAAACCGGCGGTTTCTATAATACAGTTGGATTTATTGACGACACCCGCGCTTTTGTTTCAATTCCGGCACGGCACGATGTTGCACGCAGAATTGACTCTAACTTTCTTGGGAATTTAGTTGCCCGACATATTATTTCGATGGATGAAGCGTTAAAAATAGCTTATGAATTAACAAACGGTCTCGTGAAAAAATCATTTAAATTTAACATTTAAGAAAAATGCAAAAGCAGGAAACACTAAAAATATTTTTTGAAGAAAAAATTGTAGCTGTTGTACGAGTTACGGATGAGGAAAAACTTACAAAAGTAATAAATGCCATTTACGAAGGCGGAATAAAAATAATTGAAATTACAATGACAGTACCGAATGCAATTCAGCAAATTGAAAAAATAAGTGAAAAATTTAGTGATAAAATTGTAGTTGGCGTCGGCTCGGTGATAGATAAGAAAACTGCAAAGGATGCTGTATCTGCCGGAGCAAAATACGTTGTTAGTCCTGTTACTAAAAAAGAAATTATTGAAACGTCAAAAAATCTCGGCGTGCCGGTGATGCCGGGCGCTTTTACCCCCACGGAAATTTTATCGGCTTGGGAAATGGGAGCTGATGTTGTAAAAGTATTTCCTGCAGATGTTCTTGGAATGAACTTTTTCAAAAGCGTTTTAGCCCCGATGCCGTTTCTTAAAATGATGCCTACAGGCGGCGTAACTTTAACAAATGCAGGCGACTGGCTAAAAGCCGGAGCTTGCGCAGTTGGGGTTGGAACCGCACTTCTTGAAAGCGTGGCTATAAAAAACGGTGATTATTTTAAACTTACTGAAAATGCAAAAACAATTGTTAAATCGGTAAAAAATTATGAAGAAAATATAAAGGTGAAAAAATGAACAAGTATTCGTTTGACGATATCAAAGGGAAAGTAGTAGTTTTAACCGGCGGCGGCGGTGTAATCGGCAGCGCTTTTACAATGGGACTTGCATCTGCCGGAGCAAAAATTGCAGTGGTAGATTTTAATAAGGATAACGCGCAAAAAGTTGCCGATAT
>JAAYAN010000064.1 GCA_012719345.1 Ignavibacteria bacterium
AGCGCGTTAAAGCTGGAGATGTACTTTATATTGTTGTAATTTGATAATAATCCGTTATTACAACAACCGAGAGCCTGCCCGCCGATTATTATTTTAAGCTGTGGATATTTTTGCATAATTTCATCTAACAAGTGAGTTAACCGGCACATATTCACATAATAGTTTATTGAAATTCCAAGCACATCCGGGTTATTCTTTTCAATATAACTTACCAATTCTTTTGCTGGAACATTTGCACCCAAAAAAACACTGTTCCAACCGTTTAACTCAAGATAATCCGATATTAGCCGAGGCCCAATTTCGTGAAACTCTTTATCAAGACACGATATTACTGCCCTCTTTCCATTTTTTGGTATTTCGCAAATTTTTGGATAAATCAAGTCGATTATATTAGTAATTATTTGCGAAGCTACATGCTCTTCGGTAATTGTTAATTTATCACGGTCCCACATTTGCCCGATTCTGTACATAGATTTCTGAATAAGTTCGGTATAAATTTCTTTTATGTCCGTTTCTATTTCCAGAAGATTTTGAATTATACTTATGCAGTTTTTTTTATTGCCTACAACCAGATTATCAAGAAAATTGATATAAACTGCTTCGCTTATCATTATTTCACCTTTTAAATACAAAGCACAAAACAGAATAACCAGGATAAAAATTCAAATTGGAGATATATTATTCCTACAAATTTATTTGATGTGATTTTGCAATCAATCATCTATTTTTAAACTTTACTAATCAATTCATTTTCACAAATTTTATAATTTATATTATCTTTGTGCACGATTATGCAAATAGTTTAAAATGGAGGATTATGGAACCGCAATTATTGAACGACCCGACACAATTCCCATCCGATGAAATAATTTTTTCGCACATCGGGAACACGAAAGATATTTGGATAAAGTTGTTCGAATTTCTTCAAAATGATTATCCCGAAATAGTAAATGAATGGCGGTATTATAACGACGGGAAAAGCTGGCTGTTAAAATCTCAAAGAAAAACCAAAACTATGTTCTGGCTTTCTATTCAGCAGAATTCGTTTTTAACAACCTTTTATTTTACAGAAAAAGCCGAGCAGATGATACTTGAATCCGGCATTTCCGATGAACTTAAAAATCAGTTTGTTAACGGAAAAAGATTTAATAAAATACGCGGATTGACAATTACTTATAACAGCTTAACTGATTTAGAATATTTTAAAGAATTGTTTAAAATTAAACTCAGCATAAAATAGATTTGAACTCCGAAAACAATTAAATGGATTTATCTTGAAAATATTCCTCATAACATTATTCATTTCGGCATTTGTTTTATTCGGATGCAGCAATTCAGCCGGGCTGCAAATCCTTGAAGGGAAAAATTCTCCTGCTGAAATCGGAAAACTTCTGCTGGCAGATTTTCATTCCCGCAAGGATTTTATGATGTACAATGTAGCTGAATTTTCTTCAATTCATTATGCCGAAGCCTGCGCAGCTTTCGGAGCGTTAAAAGTTGCCGGCAAATTGGGAGATACTTCTTCTATAAAGAAAATATTTAAGCGTTACGAGCGGGTGGCGGAAGACGGACCCGCCAATACAAAAAATCACGTTGATGCAAATGTTTACGGAATTCTTCCGCTTGAGCTTTTTATACAGACAGGCGATTCTGCTTATTTCCGTGAAGGGATTGAACTTGCTGATATCCAATGGGAAAATCCTTTGCCGAACGGAATGACAAACCAGACACGTTACTGGATTGATGATATTTATATGATTGCGTCTCTTCAGGTTCAGGCTTATCGTGCAACCGGGAAAATGATTTATCTTGAAAGAGCGGCTTTGGAGATAGACAGCTACATTAAAAAGCTTCAGCAGCCAAACGGACTTTTCTTTCACGGAAACGAGAGCAAACTTTTTTGGGGAAGAGGAAACGGATGGGTTGCAGCCGGACTTGCAGAGCTTCTTTCGGAACTTCCTGAAACAAATCCTTATTATTCATCTATCCGCGACGGTTACATAAAAATGATGAACTCGCTTAAAACTTTCCAGTGCGAAGACGGAATGTGGCGGCAATTGATAGATAATCCTGAGGCCTGGAAAGAAACCTCCTCTTCGGCTATGTTTGGTTATGCAATTTGCGTAGGAGTTAAAAAAGGTCTGCTCGATAAAAATCAGTTCAAACCTGTTTACGAAAAAGCCTGGAATTCCTTATGTAATTATGTAAACGCAGACGGTAAAATAAGGGAAGTCTGTGTAGGCACCGGGCAGGTTAACGATGTTAATTATTATCTTGAAAGACCGCGGGTTACGGGCGATTTTCACGGACAAGCGCCGATGCTCTGGTTTGCATACAGTTTACTTGAAAAATAATCTTGGAGAAATAAATGGCGGCAACACAATCTGTAACATTATCAAACGGTGTAGAAATGCCTGTTTTGGGATTAGGCACCTGGCAGATGTTCGATCATATCGAAGCGAAAAAAACTATATTAACAGCAATTGAAGCCGGATACAGGCATATAGACACAGCAGCATTTTATCAGAATGAAGAAGCTGTGGGCGAAGCAGTTCGCGAATGCGGGATTGACAGGAAGGAAATGTTTATCGTAACAAAACTATGGAATCCCGATCACGGATATGAAAAAGCGCTGAAGGCTTTCGATACATCAATGAGAAAATTGAAAGCGGATTATCTCGATTTATATTTGGTACACTGGCCAAACGAGCTGAATAAAGAAACCTGGAAAGCATTGGAAAAATTATATAAGGACGGAGCAGTCCGTGCGATTGGCGTATCAAATTTCCTGAAACACCATATCGTGGAGCTTTTGCCTGACTGCGAAATTAAGCCGATGGTTAACCAGTTCGAGTTTCATCCGTATCTCGTGCAGCCTGAATTAT
>JAAYAN010000065.1 GCA_012719345.1 Ignavibacteria bacterium
AAGATTCGATACATTACAAAAAAACTAATCCTACGCGCCATATACTACAATGCTTGCATGTTAATGGCAAACACCGCGCCATCCGCCTAAGGGCGGAACGGCTACTAATTTTACCAGCAAGCCGTTAGGTTTAAGGCAACACTGTGTAGAGAATTAATTCTGACGCACAAAATCAATTTCCTTGAAATGTTGTGTTTTAGTAGAAATATTTTAAAATAATTTTAATTTTATCTTTTATTATCATATTTTCAATTATCTGGACTTTTAAGTAATACTATACCAAATGGAAGGAGTTCTTGCTTTAATTGTAGTACTTGTTTTTTTCGGACTTTTACTTGGTGGTTTTCAATTTATTATGGGTAAATACTTTGGAGTAAAAATCCATGGAAAATTTCAAGCTCGATCCGCTTTCAGAGAAGAAGAAATGATTCAACAACAGTTAGGTTTTGAAAGTCCAGAAGATATTGAGGAAGGAATTAAAAGATGTAAAACCAAACATTATGCAACTACTGCTTCAAATATCCTATCTGAAATAACCGAGTTAAAGAAAGAAAGAACTTATAAAACATATAGCGTTTCAAAAACAAAAAATGCTAAAGAGATAATTTCATCATTACTTCAAAAGAAAGAATCCAATACTTTAGATAAACTTGAAAGAATAAGCAAACTAAAAGAAAGCGGTACAATTACTCATGATGAACTTATTGAACTCAAGAAGAAAGTTTTGTCAAATTCAATATCGAAAGGACAAATGACTGAAATTTTGAAAAATGGAGACGAGTTTATTAAAAATGAAGCGATTACGATATTGAAAATGTTATATTTTGATTTCAAGGACGAATTCCCAGACCTTAGTTATAGCGGTAACGATGGACTTTTGGAAATTCTAACAAAAACACAACTCAATAACAAATATTCTTATATCTATGAGAATTACAATAAAATATCTCAGCTATATTTTGATAACATAATTTCAAAAGATGAGTTCCATGCTAAAAAGAGACTAATCTTATTCAATGCTATTAATGACAGACCTATTTAATTCTAAAATCACAATGTTCAATAATCCATTTAAGAAAAAAAATAAAACTGCAGATGAATTATTATCGACTGGTGAGATTAACTGGAGATTAAAACCAATAATTAACGCATTGGAAAATTTTCCAAATTTATTGAAATTCATAACCATGTATGAAGATAAAAACAATCTGCAAATGGGTTTAGTATCTGATTCAATTGATAATTATGGTAATCAGGTTTGTATATTCCAGCAAATCATTTATGCTGAGAATAACAATCCTGCATTGATGTTTCACTTTGGTTTTATATATGTTAATATTACGGACAAACACATTGCATTCATAGGATACATTGCAAATTTTTTTAAGATAGAAGAACAATCATATCCTGATCCAAAGTATTATGCAAATATCCCGACGACAAAAAACAGCGATATGTCAATAGATGAATATGAAAAGTATTATGAGGAAGCATATGCAAAAGCAATTTCCATTAGATTGCTTGATAAAAATAAATATAGAAGAGTGAGAGGTAACGGTTTACAATGCATGTTCAAAACACTTGAACAAGAAAAGAGAGAAAAATTCTCAAATAGTTAATCTCATAAATTTCAAGTAGCTGGTGCTATTTTCCTACAGGAGAAAAAATGCCTCATTTTGCCATCAGGAAAATTTCCAACTCACCCTATCCAACATGTAGTTCAAAGAGGCAAATGAGCCTTCCAACGATTACCATCTTGACTTGAAACGACACAACTGGGTGAAAATTAGCTATATCTTGACAATTTGACTGCCTTAAACCTAAAAACAAGTTAGGTTTAAGGCAGTCAATATTCGCAATATTCGACCTATTTTCTAACCAATTCTTAATATCTCATGGCTGACAGGATCTTCCCGAATTGGAATCAGTTAAAACAGCAGCATCAACCATTAACTGAGGGGGAATTAACTCTCCTCAAATATCTTGATAATTACCTGCCTAAGGACAGGAATTGGCAAATTGAACAACCTCTAACTGATTACCATGGATGGTTAATTTTTTCCCAACCTTACTTAAATGGGAACAGGCCAGACATAATTGTCTTTAATCCTTATGTTGGTGGTATGGTTATAGAAGTCAAGGACTGGAGGTTGGCACACTATAGGTGGTCCAAAAAGCTACGAGGCAAATATGAGAAGGACATCTTAAAGGTATCCGATTCAAATGGTAGCTATGAGGTGAAAAGTCCTCTCACCCAAGTGATTCATTATAAGGAAATAATAATTGGGCAACTTGTACCTTTAATCGGAGAGAGAGCAGATAAAAATAAAGCAGCATACGGATTATTTAAAGTGGGAGTATATTTTCATAATGAAATTACTGAAAACGTAAAAGATTTCTTTAGTAAAAAGGTAAAAGATTATGGAAAGTTCCCCGTCTTTGGTTTTGATCTTTTAAGGTCAGCTGACAAACTTGATAGTATTGTCCCCGATGTAAAATGGTCATCAAATAAGTATTGGGATCGTGCATGGAATTCTGAACTTTTATTCTGGTTTAAACCCCCATATCACAGTATTGAACAAGGTACTTTACTCAAATTAAGAGCTGACCAATTAAGAATTGCAGAGCCTGCAAACGGCCACTTTAGGGTAAAAGGAGTAGCTGGTAGCGGAAAAACACAAGCATTAGCCTATAGAGCAGCTAAATTGGCATCACAAAATAAAAATGTATTAATCATAACATTTAACATCACGCTATGGCATTATATAAAAGATATGATTGCCAGAGCTCCTTTCAACTTTTCATGGTCCTATATTATTTTTAATCATTTTCATGGTTTTTGTAGGGATCTTTTAAATGAATTAGGGGAAGAATGGCCTGAATCACCTCAAGAAATAGATTATCGTGATAAAGAAAAATACCAAGCAGATCTGGAAGATTTTTTCAGGAGCAGCATTCCAGAATCTATTATCTCATGCATTCACAATAAGAGAGTAAAAAAATTTGATGCAATATTAATAGACGAAGGTCAGGACTTCTATGTTGAATGGTACTCTTTATTGTCAAAGTATTTTTTGACTAATAATGATGAAGCTCTTGTGGTTGTTGACAAGAAACAAAATATTTATCAAAGAGAATTGGATTGGTTCGACAGAAGGAACCGAAATATGACATTGGACAAATTTAAATCAGAAATTATAACACTTACAACTACTTTCAGACTTCCAAAAAGAATAGCGATAATGGCCAATGAGTTTAGTGAGTCCTTTGATTTGGATCATGAATTAAAAGTAGCTCGATTCGTTCAATATCCACAATTACTTTTTATCGATCACATAGTCTGGATAAACATCGATGAAAATAAAAAGTTTGAATGGATTTACAAAGCTTTCGAAACTTTAAAAAAAGAAGGAGAAAGTGCTTCTGACATGGTTATATTGCTGCCAAATCATAAAATTGGACAAGAATGTGTTAACTATTTTGAAAGTAAAAGTATAAAAGTGAATCATATTTTTGAAAATGCTTCTGAAAGTAGATTTCATATTCATAAAAAAGCATTTTGGATGGGAGATAGTCGGTTAAAAATGTCAACTATCCATAGTTTCAAAGGGTGGGAACTAATGAATATAATTATTTTCTTACCATCAAAAACACCTGAATCAAATAAGAAGCTTGATTCCATACTATACACAGCTCTAACAAGATCAAGGAAGAATCTAGTTATTTTTAATTCTAATGAGCGATATAAAGAATTTGGAAATAGATTTCCTCACAGGTGGTCGGATCAAAATGTATACCATTGATATTCGATATTAAGTGATTTAACAGCCCTAAACCTAACACGGACAATAAAGGTAAGTTGTTTGTCACACTTTTTGCTTTTACTCCTGCTCCCAAGACAGATTCGTAATGGCAGTTATACCCGGATACGCGCATCTGCCCTCAATTAAAACCTGCACCATGACAGATTTCTGGCTTCGGGATAGTTTGTACCGCGACGCTGCGCCAGTGTCCGCCACCAACTTTGTAACCGGGGATAAATTCGCGGCTCCGAACAAACTTGTACCGCGATCGCGCCTGCACTTGGGTTAAATTTGTACCCGGACGGCAAAAAGTGCGCCATACCCTCCTTGCACCGTGACAGCTTTCTGGCTAAAGTACCAGGATACTGCCCGGTGCTTGCGTCGGGTAACACAACCTCCCTTTATTGCCGGGCCGTTAGAGGTAATAAGGGCTTTGTTAAAAGCTATAAGTTAAAAGCTTAGGATCAATAACTTCAATACATAATTTAAGTACTGCCTGTTAGGAATCAGTTGCTCTTTATAGGGATAAAAAA
>JAAYAN010000066.1 GCA_012719345.1 Ignavibacteria bacterium
AAACAGCAATATCAATTTCTCCCACTTCGTGAACTTACACAATTTGTCACAAAACAGAAAATATTCTGTGAATCCAACATTATCAGCTGCTTTTTATATGAGAAATTAGCCAAACTCGAGAGAGACGCAGCATGCTGCGTCTCTACACCGGCAACAGGTTCATTATCAGCGATAGTCAGATCATACAAATCAGCAGTATCAAATATTGTTAGAAAAAACATCAATCCCCATTTCCAATGGCAAACGCGGTTTTATGATAGAATTATCAGGAATGAAAAGGAATTGTACCGGATAAGAAAATATATAGAACAAAACCCGTTAAAATGGGAATTGGAGAAAAACAATCCCGGAAATATTATAACGTAGAGACGACCCGGCGGGTCGCCTCAAAACCAGATGCAAGAGGCGCGGGAAATAATTTTGATGAACCGGAAAAATAATAAAGGTGAAAACCAATATTCAAGCAAGACGACGCACCGCATCGTCTCTACGGATTAGGGAAATACAGTTCGAAAAAAATAAAACTCAGAAATTACAAAATATTGAAAAATCAGATAAAAATATTATCTTTATGCGTGTGTTAAAATCTATTAACATAAAAGCAGGGGAATAAATGGAAAGACTTTTAGACAGAATAACTATAAATCCAAATATTTGTCACGGAAAACCATCAATCAGGAATATGCGGTATCCGGTGGAATTAGTGCTTGATCTTTTAGCTTCGGGGATGACAAATGAAGAGATAATAAATGATTATCCTGCAATAGAAATGGAAGATATAAGGGCTTGTCTTGCTTATGCTTCAAAACTAACTCAAGTTAAATCAATTCATAAGATTGTTGCGTGAAATATATTATTGATGCCCAGTTACCAAAATCCATTTGCTGGATTTTTAACAGCAGAGGTTTTGATGCAATTCATACAGATGATTTGCCTGATAAAGCTCGGACAACCGATGATCAAATCAGGGAGATTTCAATACGTGAGGATAGAATTGTAGTAACAAAAGATTCGGATTTTATAAATTCTCATTTAATTATTGGGGTACCAACAAAATTATTAATAATTACGACAGGCAACATAAGTAATAATTCATTATATAATCTTTTAGCAAAAAATATTGAACAAATAACAGAATTGTTTGAAGAACACAACTTGTTGGAACTTAACAATATCGAAATAATTGCACACAATTAAAAGAGATACCTGACTTTTATACCGGATAAAATCTGCAAGATTAGAGGGATATTATTATATCCAGCCGTTTTCAATAATAATAATTAAACCGTAGAACCAACCCGGCGGGTCGTCTCAAAACCCGGTGTAAGGTGCGGAAATAATTTTGATGAACCGGAAAAAAATAAATGTGAAAACCAATTATTTAAAAGAGACGACGCACCGCATCGTCTCTACGAAGGCAACTAAAACATTATTTCAGTTTATAGACAGCACACCTGTAAACCAATTATTCATTTTTAATTCTTAATTTTTAATTACTAAAGGGCGTTTCCGCCCTTTAGTTTTGCTTCCAAATTATGAATATTTTTTAATATTATTTTTGAATTCATCAAATACAGTTTTTGAATATTCTACCAAAGTTGCCATCCTCTCCGGAAATAAATCCAACGAATAAGCATGGCTAAAATAATGCCGGAATGCCAAATACTGCCCTAGATTGAGCTTGCATTTTTCTGTAATAATTTCATTTTGTACAGCTTTCTCGAGTAATTCTTTATGCCAGGAATTACCATTTGGTACAGTTAGCTTTATGCTGATAAAAATTTGTTTTAAAATATTTTCTATTCCATTATAAAAGCTGTGTAAATAGGCCGCAACTCCTGCCAATTCAAGCGGTGAAAGAAAAGGCAGTTTTGTATGCAACGGCATTTCATTAAGTATTTCTTCAATATTTTCAAATTCAGCCAGAATCTTTTGAGATAGTTTATCCATAAAGAAGAAGACCTTCAGCTTTAATATTATTATTAAATAATGACTTTTTTTTCAAGTTAATTAAATCAACCGGTTTAGAAAGTGAAAAAATCAAATCACTATAAAATTTAAAGAAAACTGCTTCGGAAATACCTTCAACAGCAATATCAATATCTTTAGAAAATTTTCCTTGACTAAGGTTTGAACCAAAAAGATATACTTTGGAAACCCCGTATTTTTTGGCTAATTCGATTATTCTATATTTGTCTTCATCAGAAATCATATTCAAAGTTAAAATAATGCTGCTAATTTTACAAATAAATTCTTATCTATAATTAAATAACAATAATGAAATAAAATTACGGGAAATAATTTTGTTGAACCGGAAAAAATATTAAACGTGAAAACCAATCATTCAAACGAGACGACGCACCGCATCGTCTCTACACCAACATTGACAACAATTAAAAAATTCTGTGAGTTCAATAATCGGACAAATTAAATCTGTTAGTACATAACGAATTAAAAATATCAATCCCCATTTCCAATGGCAGGCGCGGTTTTTTGGCAGGATAGTCAATTAATCGAGAATAGTATTTATTATTGATATGAATATTATTAAATTTGCGTAGATTTTTATAATCTAAAAGTATTCCATAAAATAAATTTAATGTTGCGGTGGTAAAGATGAATTTGCAAAATAGTGACCTTTCTAATATAAAGTCGATATATCATTTTTTAAAGAACATCGATACAAATGAAAAAATGATGTTGATATCAATGCTTTCAAGCAAGGGAACAGTTTCTCCAAAGAAATCTGATTTTTTTGAATGTTTCGGAAAACTTGAAACTAAAGAAAGTGCTGATAAATTAGTGGGTGAAATTTATAATTCGCGGCAATTTATTGAAAAAGAAATAGCTTTATGAAGAAGTATTTATTAGATACGGATATTTGTATTTATTTCCTAAAAGGCTTATATGATATAGATAAAAAAATAAACTCAGCCGGATTTGAAAATATTTCCATTTCCGAGATTACTGTTGCCGAATTGAAATATGGAGTTGAAAACAGTTCAAACAAAGTAAAAAACAGAAAAGTTATTAATCAATTTATTGATTCGATTTCGATACTCCCGATTATTAACTGCCTTGATTATTATGCATCCGAGAAAGTCAGACTAAGAAAAAGCGGTTTGCCAATTGATGATTTTGATTTACTGATAGGTTGTACAGCAGTTTCAAATAATATGACTTTAGTTACAAGGAATATTCGCCACCTGAACAGAATAAAAAATATATCCATCGAAAATTGGGTTTAACTAAAATACCAATCTATAAAAAAATCTAATAAAAATAATCGACGCACCGCATCGTCTCTACGACAACAACGATAACAATTAAATAATTCGGTAGTTTCAATAATCGGGCAAATAAAATCTGTTAGTACATAACGCATTAAAACGTTAAGCCGGGTTTCCAATGGCAGTCGCGGTTTTATGACTGAATATTGAGAAATGAAAAGAAATTGCACCGATAGCGGGTTATAATAAAACAAAAAGATAATAAAAATATTCTTTCTAATTAGAATCGATTTATATATCTTTGGAAAGAAAGTAAACAATTGTTTATTTAAGTAAACACTATCTTATGATATTCAATCAAATATTATCTCATATCTTTTCATCAAAATCAAATGTACTTGTATTTCGGGAGCTTCTAAATGTTTCCGGCGGTCTTAACGGGAGAGAAATTGCAAGAAGAAGCGGACTGACACCGAAAACCGCCCACAGAGTACTTTCATTGTTGCTTGATTATAATCTTGTTGAAAGACAAAGCGGAAATACTGAGCATTTTTACAAGTTGAATAATAAAAATTGGCTGGTAGCAAATATTGTACGTCCTTCATTTGAAGCCGAAAACAGATTCCTGAAAGACGTTACTGATTTTATTGTAAATCAGACATATGAATATTGTTTGCAGATACTTTTGTTTGGCAGCGTTGCGCGGAAAGAGGAAAATTTGAGTAGCGATCTTGATGTTTGCTTTATTCCTAAAGATGTAAATCTAAAAGATAAGCTTGAGGATAAAATACTTGATATTACAGAAAAAATTAAAATTACTTACGGCGCCAACCTCTCTCCCATATATTTAAGTATTAAAGAATTTGAAGAAGCTAAAAAAAAGGTCGTTAAAAATATAAAGAAAGAAGGTATTTTGTTATATAAGGAAAAGATAATTGGTAAGGAAAAGCAGCAGAACTAAATATGATAGAAATGATGCAGTTAAGTTCAAACGCGTTGCAGAAAATTTTATTGAAGGAGCAAAATTAGCATACGAATTTGAATATTATAATGCGGCAGGCGTATTGGTTGTGCATGCAGCAATTGCTTTAGCAGATTATGTTACGATTTATTTAAAGGGAGAAAAGTGCAAAGGAGATAATCATTTTGAAATTTTAAATCTGATTAAGGAAATAACCTTCGAGGAAGAGAAAAGAACTAAAGCTATCAAAAATCTCGAATCAATACTTCATATCAAGAGCAGTGTTTCATACACGGGTGAAATTTATACTAAAAGTGATATTGAAAAATTATTTCAGAAATACACTAAATTCGAATCCTGGGTGAAAATAATTACGCCATTTTTATAACCACAATTGACAAGAAACAACTGCTATTTAAAGAACTTTCCAAAAATCATAAACGAGACGACGCACCGCATCGTCTCTACAAAAACATTGATAACAAATAACACAATCCGAGATTGTCTGAACAAAATCCTTTAAAATGGGACTTGGAGAAAAACAATCTTCGAAATTTCAAACCGTAGAACCAACCCGGCGGGTCGTCTCAAAGCACACGGGAAGAAAAATCAGTTAATCATTATTATTGTGTTTTAACATCCTTATCGCAAAGGGAAGTAAGATTACAATTAAATATTTTTCCCAAACCTGGTAGGAAAACGGCATTATCAGTAGAAATGAAATAACAGATAAATCCAGAAAAACTAAATAATCCACATTCTTTTTCATCACCTTTTTTATACTGCCGGAAAATAAAAAAGTAAGCGCCAGCAAACCAAGCAAAAAGAAAAAATACAGCACCAAATGCTCTAAAAAATCTATCGGAAAAATCACTTTAATTAGTCTGTGCGCGAACCCCACGGTTTCAAATCCCGTCATTTGCAATGTTACTTGTGATGGAGTTACAGGGAAGAAAAAGTAAAGGAAAGAAATTACAATCACAGTAAGCGTTAAATTTCTATTTTCCTTAAAAAATTGCCAAAAGCTTTTAACTGAAAACAAAATAAAAGGAAGCGAATACACTGCTAAAAAAGTAATGTAAGTTACTAAGTTCGATATTCTGAAATTAAATGCTTCGTTTCCGGTCGTCCATCTCTCTAATCCGGATTTTGGCGCTAATCCGTTCCATAAAAAAAATAAATATAAAAGCGGAATTATTGAAATGAACGAAACGATTAAGGGTTTAATCCATAGTTTATTTCTTATATGCAAAAAGTTTATTGCTGCATAACCCGAGACAGCAACAAGGATGAAAATATTGTATTGTCTTATCAGCAAAGAACCCATTGCCCCAATAAATAAAAGGAAATTGCTTCGCAGGTAAACAGCATAAAATATAATTAATAGGAAAAGATAACTTAACGAATCGGTATAGACAAATAAATGCGAGCCTAACAAATAAGGATTTAAGA
Source organism: Ignavibacteria bacterium (assembly GCA_012719345.1). Classification (GTDB taxonomy): domain Bacteria; phylum Bacteroidota; class Ignavibacteria; order Ignavibacteriales; family Melioribacteraceae; genus JAAYAN01. Next base: position 5,644 of record JAAYAN010000066.1, read on the forward strand.
TTATTGCCAGACTTGCGAAAAATGAAGCCTTAGCATTTTCTGTTGTCATCTTAAAAATGTAATAAACAAATAGGAATGAAAATAAACCCGTAATAACTGAAAGAAGACGTAATGTTTGGATTTCATTCCCGAATATTTTTCCCCAATACGAGTAAACTATATAAAACAGCGGCGGCGTAACTTCGGGATAATCTTGAACTGCTTCTGAAATAGTTCTATCCGAAAAGAAGGAAATCGTTTCTGCAAAGTGACCTTCATCGCCCCAGTAATCTGCATTATAAAAGAATGAATAAGCAGAAAAAAGGATTGAAATATTGATAAGAAAATATAGTTTACCGAAAACCGACAGATTTATATATTTAAATAAGGAACTCTTCAAAATATTCACTTAGTATTTTAAAAGCATTTACTTCTTTTCATTATCCAAGCCTAAAACCGTTCGTGAGCGTTCAAGCGCAAGATCAATATTTCCGCAGACGTTATCTTCACCTATTAAATCGAGCAGACCGTCTTTCTGGAGGGCGAACAAAGGCTGTGCGTGAACTCCCGAAAGAATTAGATGTATTTTGTGTTTCTGAGAATCTTTGTAAACATCTTTTAGAATATTAATTCCGGTAGCATCAATTGCAGGTACGCTCCTCATTCTTATAATTCGAACTTTAGGCGGAAATTCAATATCCTGCATAGCTTCCTTGAATTTTTCTGCGGCTCCGAAGAAGAATGGACCGTTAATTTCAAAAACTTCTACACCTTCCGGAATAGATTTTTTATCTATTGCCATAGGATCAATAATTTGTTCTTCGCTGTCTTTAAGTTCTCTTGTAATCACACCTACATTTGTTACTGCAGCCATACGTCTCATAAAAAGAAATACAGCCAATACCATACCCACTTCAATAGCAATTACAAGATCGAAAACAACTGTAAGTCCGAAAGTTGTAAGCAGTACCGCTACATCGCTCATCGGGCTTTTAAGTATTGCCCGGAAAGTTTTCCACTCGCTCATATTGTAGGAAACAATAACTAAAACAGCTCCTAAAGATGCCATAGGTATCAATCCGGCAAGGCTTCCGAAAAAGAGCATAACAAGCAGAAGTGTCATTGCGTGAACAATTCCGGAAACCGGTGTTCTTCCGCCGTTTTTAATGTTGGTGGCAGTCCGCGCTATAGCTCCTGTTACTGGGATTCCTCCGAATAACGGAACTATAATATTAGCTGCTCCCTGAGCAATCAGTTCTGTATCGCTTTTATGTTTGCTTCCTATCATACCGTCGGCAACAACAGCCGATAAAAGCGATTCTATAGCTGCTAAAAGAGCAATTGCAATTGCAGGCTGAAGAAGATTCCTAATGGTATTAAAATTAATATCAATCATATGAGGTTCGGGAATTGAAGATGAAATTTCTCCGAATCGGCTTCCTATTGTTTCTACAGGCAATTTAAAATAATAAACAATTACAGTTGATATTATGATTGCTACAAGACTCCCTGGTATTTTGTGAGTTATCTTTGGCCAAAAAATCATTGTTAAAAGAGAAAAAACACTTATTGTCAGGGAATAATAATTTATTGAAGATAAATAATGAAAATATACCTGCCATTTTTCAAAAAATTCCGACGGCACATTTTCAATCTTCAGACCGAAAATATCTTTAATCTGGGTTGAAAAAATGGTTAAAGCAATACCGCTTGTAAAACCGACTGTAACCGGATAGGGGATGAATTTTATAACGCTTCCGAAGCGCGCAAAACCCATAATAAGAAGCAAAACTCCCGCCATTACTGTGGCTATTGTAAGTCCGGTTAGTCCGTACGTTTGAATAATTCCGTAAACAATTACTATAAACGCGCCTGTCGGTCCGCCTATCTGAACTTTGCTTCCGCCGAAAGCAGAAACAATAAAACCGCCTATAATAGCGGTTATCAAACCTTTTTCGGGTGAAACACCTGATGCAATACCAAAGGCAATTGCCAAAGGCAAAGCTACAATTCCAACAATAATTCCTGCGGAAAGGTCTTTAAGAAATTTTTCTTTCGTGTAATTTTTAAAAGTACTGAACAGCTCCGGTAACATTTTTTATAATTCCTGAATTTTAATTCACTAAATATAATAAAAGCTTAGATTATTATTTAAATGCAGGTTGGAAAAACAAAAAAAAGATGAAAAAACGCAGAGACGTTGTTTTCAACGCCTCTTTTTTAACGGTAGTATTTATAAATAAACCGAAAGACCGAAAAGAACTGAACCTGAGTAAAAGCCCCAGGATGTTTGCTTAATATCAGATTCAGTGATTTGTGGATTATTCTTATCATAAATGTAAATTCGTTCTCCCGAATTTTTCTGCTTTTGAATTTGATAAGCAAAAGTAGCTGAATATTCAGCATGGACACTTAAATATGAGGTAAGGAAGTATTCAGCGCCAAGAATTCCATTTAGTCCTACTTGTAAATTATTTCGAGTAATTTTTTCAGTTAGTGAATTATTTAATGTATCATTTTGGTAGTTATTATCAGTCCCACTAACTTCATATTTTGACCATCCTAAAATTGGTCCGGCACCAAAGTATAGCTTTATCTGTTTATCGTTATTAGGATAAAATAGATACGCTGTTTTGAGTGTTAAATTGTAATCCTCAAAAGGTTTAGATTGCTCATTAGAAGCACTTGGATTATATTTTGTTGAACTACTTTGGTCTCTATCTCCCGTTTGTCCACTTAATGTTAAACCAACACGTATTGCTGAATTATCAGTTAAATGATATTTACCTGAAAAAGTGCTGCCGTTAAAATTTGATAATGTGAAATTATTTGAGATGCCGAATTGCAAAGCCCAGGAGCCGGCTTTTAGTGAATGTGTAGAATCGGTTTTTCCCTGCGCGTAGATAAATGTAAAAAAAAGAGCTGCTGTAACGAAGACTGGTTTTAAATTCATTTAATGCCTCCCAGAATTAGATCTTAGTTTTATATCAGTTAAAATTAAAATTGGATTGTTAAAGAAATTATTTATTATACCAAACTTTTTATTGATGTAAGTCGTAAATTAAGAAAATTACTTATACAATAAAATACATTTGATGTATCTAAATATGTACAGGCAATTTTGATTAAAAATGATACTTAACTTAAAACAAAAATAAATACTCTGAAAATTTTAACGGAATGCCTATTTTTCGGACATTAAAAAAAACTGAATAAAAATGAAATTACTTTTCACGTGTTTATCGGAAAGCTGGGGCGGGATGGAAATGATATTTCTGGAAACTGCCGGCTATATGAAATCGAAAGGATATGATGTTACTGTTCTTGCCTGCAGAAATTCGCGGATTGCACGCGAATCATTAAAAGAAGATATGCAAACCCTGCAGATTAAAAATCCCGGTTACTTTGCCCCTTTGTTAATCTGGAAAACAAGCAGAATAATGTTAAAAGAAAATTTTGATATTATCCATTCACATTATTCAAAAGATTTGTGGCTTCTCGTACCTGCATTAAATTTATCCGAAAAAAAAACTCCGCTGATACTTTCGAAACAGCTTGGTTCTTATATCGTAAAGAAGGATTTTCTTCATCAAATATTATACAAAAGAATTGATAAAGCTATATCTATCAGTAAAGTAATTTCGCAAAATCTTCTTGATACGTGTCCGCTTGAATCCGGAAAAATTGAATTGATTCATAACTGGACTGACCTTAAAAAGTTTGATCCGGCAAAATACAACAGAACCGCAGCTCGTGCTGAGTTAGGAATAAAGGAAAACGAAACAGTAATAGGAATGTCTGCCAGATTTTCGCCTGGCAAAGGTCACGAAGAATTTATTATTGCTGCGAAAAAAATAAATAAAGATAATTTGCGATTTATGTTTGTGGGCGAAGCAAGCCGCGGCGAGCAGGAATATGCAGATAAAATTAAGCAGATGGTAAAGGATTACGGAATTGAACAACAGACAATATTTACCGGATACAGAAGCGATATGCCCGAAGTTTTGAACGCGATGGATATTTTTGCTTTCCCTTCGCACTCCGAGGCTTTCGGGATTGCGCTTATTGAGGCAATGGCAATGGGAAAACCAAGCGTTGCAACAAGATCGGACGGAATTCTTGATATCGCGGTTGACGGCGAAACTTCGCTTCTTTTCGAAAAACAAAATGCCGAAGATCTTGCCGAAAAATTAAACATTTTGGCTGAATCCGGAGAACTTCGCAAGCGGATGGGTAAAGCAGCAAGATTAAGGGTCGAGAATAATTTCCGTAAAGAAGATCAGCTTGATAAAATTATTCTTCTTTATAATAAGCTGGCAAAAAATTAACTTAATAAATAGCTTCGTTGATTAAATCCTCAAAAAGCTTATTGATTCTTTTCCGTCTTAAACTCCGATGTAAAATGAAACTGAATTTTCTTGTTATCTTCCATCGTCCGGTTCAGCATCCATTCGGATTCGGCAAAATAAACCATATTATCATCTTTATCGAAGGCAATGTTCTGACCTTTATACCGTGCAAAATCTTCAAGAATTTTCGGGTCATCTGCTGTGAGCCAGCAAGCTTTGGAAAATGAAAGAGGACGAAACATTGCGTTTGCGCCGTATTCCTGTAAAAGCCTGTATTGAATTACATCGAACTGCAAATCACCCACGGTTCCTACAATTTTTTTAGTTCCCTGATGCTGTAAAAACAACTGAGCAACTCCTTCATCGGTTAACTGCCGGATTCCTTTATCAAGCTGTTTCGATTTCATCGGATCCTGATTTACAAGCTCTTTGAATATTTCCGGTGAAAAACTCGGAATTCCGCGGAACACCATTTTTTCGCCTTCCGTAAGCGTATCGCCAATCTTAAAATTTCCTGTATCGTAAAGTCCAACAACATCGCCCGGATAGGCTTCATCTATTGTGCTTTTTGCCTGTGCCATAAACGTAGCAGGGTTTGCGAACCTGAATTCTTTATCCAACCGGACGTGATAAAAGAATTTATTCCGCTCAAATTTGCCCGAACAAATGCGCAAAAATGCGAGTCTGTTGCGGTGTTTGGGATCGAGATTAGCGTGAATTTTAAACACGAACCCGCTGAATTTTTCTTCTGTCGATTCTACTTTCCGCGTGTCGGTTTCTCTTCCTACAGGCGCCGGACCAATTTCGGTAACCGTATCAAGCAGTTCTTTCACCCCGAAGTTATTTATCGCGCTTCCGAAAAATACCGGGGCTAACATTCCTTCCAAATATTCTTCACGGTTAAATTTGTCGTAAACTCCGGTAATCAAATCAATATCTTCGCGTAGTTTTTCTTCGTCGCCGTAAAGATAATTTGCAATTTCAGGGTCGTTTAAATCGGAAATTGAAACAATATCGTCTTCTATTTTAGTCTTGTTTGCTTTGAAAAGATCGAGATTCTTTTTGTAAATATTATAAACTCCGCGGAAAGTTGCACCTTTGTTTATCGGCCAGGTTAGCGGACAAACCTTAATTATCAGTTTTTCTTCAAGCTCATCAAGCAGGTCAATCGGGTCGCGTCCTTCGCGGTCCATTTTGTTTATAAAAACCGTGACCGGCGTGTTCCGCATACGGCAGACTTCCATCAACCTTTCAGTCTGCTCCTCAACGCCTTTTACGCAGTCGATTACCATAATTACGCTGTCGACAGCCGTAAGCGTTCTGTAAGTATCTTCGGCAAAGTCTTTGTGACCCGGAGTATCGAGCAGGTTAATAATTGTATTATTATGTTCAAAAGTCATTACGGATGTTGCTACCGAAATACCTCTTTGCCGCTCGATTTCCATAAAGTCGGATGCCGCGGTTTTCTTAATCTTGTTTGATTTTACCGCTCCGGCTACCTGTATCGCTCCGCCGAAGAGGAGAAACTTTTCGGTAAGAGTTGTTTTCCCGGCATCTGGGTGACTGATGATTGCAAGCGTGCGTCGTTTTTTTATTTCTTTAATAATGCTCATAGTTTTTGGTTTTTTAATAAGTGATAAAATAAATCTTTGCGGAAGGATTTAGTAGAATACTGCGAATATTTTGAATAAATCTAAAATCATAGGGTGTAAATGTAAGAAAAATCAAGCAAACAGAAAATAGATGAAATTTTTATAACGGCGTTATTATTCAATTATTAACTGATATAATGCCAACAAATATTTAACGTCGCTATAGGCTTTGTGATTTGGCGGGGAAATTTGTTTCGCTTTAGTTTTCAGAGTTTCCAATTCAGCTTTTTTATTTAACACATTGTTTTTTGCTAACATTTCGAGGAAAAGTTCGTTGGAATCTTTGAACTCAATTTCAGGAAAATCAAGACGGCAAGCTTTGAAAAGCTCCTGCATCCAGAATTTATCAAATTCGGGGTTGTCAGTATAAACTGTTTTTCCGGCTAATTGCTCAATAATGTTATTACAAACACTACGCGGATTTTCTCCTTCCTTGATAAGTTTTTCTTTTGAAATTCCGTGAAGTTTTTCCGATTTAAAATCCCAGTCTGTCCAGCCGGGAACAGTTTCCGGTGAAATAAGAAAAACGTAAATCTCACCGGAACCGGAATTCCACGCAACTTGAATTGGATATGACCGCGAACCTAAAGATGATGCCTCTATGTCGAGGAAAGTTGGTAAAATTATTTTATACATCGACTTCTAATATGATTTTTTGCTTTTTCTTCCTTCTATGGTGTGTTTCCTTTTGTAAATCCATACATATCAATCAATTTAGCTTTAGTATAATTATAGTTAGTCGGGTTTCCTGTGCTGAAATCTATAGTTTTCCTTTGATTACGATCTGCATCTATATTCGTATGATTTGCTATATAAAAATTATATAACTGAGTTAATGCATTTTGGTTGAAACTTCTGAACCCACATGTACCTTCAGCAAGAGCCCGAAATGTGTTGCAAAAGTATTGGTCAAATGCTGGTACACATCCAAAAACGCCCATCATTATTTTTGTAACTAAAGTTAAATGGCTTTGCTGATCATTTATTATTAAATTTCTAATTTCTTTATAAACTTTTAATAGTTTTTTTATATTTTCCTCATTATCATAATGATTTACATCAAGGTTCCAGATATTATCGTTTTCAAGGCTGGAAATATATTCAATCAATTTTTTGTATTTGTAAGCACTTTGCCCCAAATTTTCACCGCGACCTCTGTACATACCCCAGCTCGCTAAATAGAATCCGATGGCATAACAGCTTTTTTCCATATCTCTTATTAAAGCCTCACCTCTTACATTACGAAAATAATTATAACAAAAATCATAAGAAGCATTTCTGTGAGCAGGTCCCTCAAATTCAGTATTATATTGATCAATTATTTCATTAAAATCATAAACTTCTGGCATATAACCTCCCAAATAAATTTAATTTGTTGTTCCTTTTTTATCAAAAAAAACTTTAACATTTTTTATCATCGCAGGCACGAAGAAATAATTTACTTCAAAAGGGGCAATTTTTTCATATTTAAGTTTGCTGCCTGTAATAATATTTCCAGTGCCGTAATCAATTGGTTTGCCTGCGCTGAACAGACTTAAAGTTTTTATATCGAAATATTTATACGATATCGAAACGTTTTTCAGGGTATCCTGAGTAAGATTTGTAACCGAATAATAAAAACCGTTTTCACCTGTCCGGGTTTCATATTTCACTAAAAGAACATCGGATTTTAAATATTCATTCTGTGCAGGAATATTCTGCACAAAAGCTACAAAAAGAAAAAACATTACAATCGCTTTCATTTTATTCATCCCACAATATGTGATATTTTTCCGGAAATCCTCTTTCCGTCAGGTCATTTTTAAATTCCAGTTTTGCATAATAAACCAAATTCCATTCGCCAAGATCCAAAAAATAATTTTCTATTTCGCCCCAATACTCATTTTTAAATTCAATCAGCATTGGTAAATCCGGCGTGTAATCGCAATCATTTCCTAAAATCACATAAGGGATTGTATGACCTGCTGAAGAATGTGAATAAACTTTTGGGAATGGATATTTTTCCCTGAACTGCTCGTAAAGATTTTCATTCAGGAAAAGATTTTCATTCTGTTTTTTTGTAACAGTGTAAATGACTTGATCAATCCAAACTGACCAAAATAAACCGCTTGCAAGAAGTTTTTTTTGCTTCAAGGTTGGGGCCTTTAAAATAGCGGCTTGTGCTTCACATTCACACCAGCCGTAATCACCATAATGTTCATGATGATTTGTTTTGGAAGTATTGTCCCAAAGGTTTTTAATCTGGGTACCCCAATTTTTCAAATCTTCCGAAGGATACATTTTTTATCTCCTATATTTAATGAATAACGAAATCTTATTACTTCCACAACTTATGATATTTTTCAGGAAATGAACGTTCAGAAAGGTCATTTATAAATTCCTGCTCAACTTTTTTTACTAATTCATCTTCGCCAATACTTTTCAGGTATCCGGCAATTTCTTTCCAAAAATCTTCTTTATAATATTCAAGTAATGCAATCTCATCTTCCTTCGAATACCTTTCTTCCAAAAATGTAAGCAATTCGTGTGGCGCTGGATTTTGAACTTCCAGAAAAGTTTTTATTTTAGGAAAGTTATATTTGCTTCTGAAGTCTTTGTAAACTTCAGCTTTATTATTTTCATTAGCAACTTTTTCAATTATCTGGTCAATCCAAAACGACCAGAATAATTTGCAAACATTATCGTGATCAGGGAAACCGGTTTTAGAGTTTAATGCTGCGTTTAGAAAATCACAAACACACCATTCATAATTGATAAAAGAATTATTCTCATTCCAGTTCCAGTAAAATCCGTCAATCCGATTTCTCATTACTTCTGTTGGGTATGGCATATTAACTCCTAAGTTTGTTATCAGAATTCTTAGTTTAAGGTAGTTTTTCTTTGTTTTCCAATATAAATTGTTCAAACTTATCATCTTCAAGAGAAAAGAAGTCAAAACCTGTTAAAGGCAAATCGCTATTATTAATTACCTTTCCATAATTATTATTCATGGCGGCGTATTTTTCTTGAAGAGTATATATAAGTTGGAAAAATCTTAAGTCCGGGGCTTTTTCCCATATCTCTTGCAGTAAACTCATTAATTTAGAAATTCGTTTTGGGTCTCTCACTTTTATCCTCCTTTTTTATTAATTGATTTTCCTTTCTGCCTGAATACTTTATCCTGATTTTCAATTAGTAATTCTATAAATCTTGCTGCATTTTCTATTGTTTTCCAATTACATTTCTCACTATCTGTGTGATATTCGGTGATTGGCAAGCCAATGTGTGCGCCTCTTAATCCGGTGTTTCTGTGTAAATATCCAGATTCAACTGCTGTCCATCCAATTCTTTCATCAATAAATTCAATATTATTTGCGGAAGCCAATTTACGTAATTTTGCAACAAGACTTGTTTTATAAAATCCAATTACGTCTTTTGAACGCAATGAAAATTTTCCGTCCTTTAGATAAATTTCTTTGATAATGTCAATATCAAGTGAAACTGGTATTAGTTTTGGGTTTAAGAACATTATTTCCTTAATCTGTTCCCACGAAATAAATACTTCCTCTTTTGTTGTGAATAGAATATTAAATCTTAAACCTTTCGAGAATAAATATCTAAGTATTCCTATCGAAATCATATTATCCAATTGTCCAGTTAGAATATCTTCGTTAAAATCCTTAATTGTGTTTAAGTAATTTTTAACTCTGTCAATATGGACCGTAAAAAAGAACTTGGCACTTGGATTTGCTTCAAGAAAAAAGTAATGCAGATTTCCGTTTTCCAGAACAGTTCGGGTTTTGATTTTTTCATTGGTTAGCAGTTCCCCATTCTCACCAAGAAAATCTTTCTCCAAAAATTCGCCGAATAATTTTTCGTCTCCTGAACAGGAACTGATTGCGGAGTATTCTTTAAGTTTGTTAAAAATATACTTTTTCATTTTCCACCTTTATTAATACCAAAATTCATATTTGTACTTTTTTTCTTCAATTAGTAGGTATTCGGCACCTTCAACTTTATATGTCCGCGATACTTCGGTTAATCCGTTTAATGTATTATGATTGAAAGTTCTTTTTACCATTTTATCATTCTCATAAAAACTCCTGATTTCCCAACACGATTTTTTACCAATTACAATCTGTTTTGTAAACTTCGTATCCTCTTTAAATTCAACAAGTTCATATATATCTTCTACAGTATTTGAAAGATGATAGGAAAGAGTTTTCAGCTCGTCATTTTCTTTGTAAAAACTGAAATTCTCAAACGGATAAATAGAAGATTTTGCGCACATTTTTAATGTTTCGTTGCCAAAAATATCAATCGTTTCAGTTACAGATTTTTTGCTTCCGCGTACAAAATAATCTTTTCGTAATTTTATTTTCCCGTTGCTTTCAGTCTCGAGAGCTGTAAAAACTTCTTTTTCTTTATCGTACTTGCTCTGAATCGTAATGTATTCGTTATCTTTTGTAAGAATTATTGTTTTTATCAACTCACCGTTTTCATCAAACACAAAATCTCTTTTTCCTAAAAACTCATTAAACTTCTTTAACGCATCTCCCCGTGAATCTCTTCGAATTTCTTCACCTGTTTCATTATATTCAATTATCAGAGTTATTATACCAAGATCATCATATTCTGTAGCCCTTAAAAGATATGCAGAAATCACATCTCCCTTTTGATTGATAACAGAATTGTATTCGTAACTGCTTTTTGGGTTTTTGCCATATTCTTCACTAAAAATCATTTGAGAAGCCCCCACAGTTTTTGAATGAATATGTTAAACATAAATACTCCTAAATTAAAATTAAATTTAGAGTAAAATATGTTTTGAATTATTTAAATTCATTAAGTGTAATAAAAATCATACGGTCCTTGACTTTTCTGCAGATTTTATTATGCTGAATGGAATAATAACAAGATCAGCGTCATATCCTTCTTCGCAATGTAATACCCAATCGTTAATATTTTCATCATAAATTATTTTATCAATGACTACTTCTTTAGTTGTTAAAGAGTTATTTGTTTCATAAGTAATTGATATGGGATTTGAACACCCTCTCTCATTAACAGAATCAAGCATAATCATCAGTGTAGATAATGGAAATTTTGAGTTGACTAGAAAATCTTCAACAAATGACAACTCCCCCTTTTTTAACAATAATAAAACGAATGCAATTCTAAGAAGTTCCTTATAAATTCCAGGATCAGAAGTATTTCCTTTTGAAAGATTAAAAAAATATCCTCCTTGTGGAGAATTCCTTGTCCCTTCATCCCAATTAATAATTCTTTTCCCATATTCATCACCTTTTGTCCATTTGCGGATTAATTCCATATAATCACTTACATCCCCTCTCCCTAACTCTTTTTGATCTGTGTATGATTCGTGATATTTTTTTCTAATTTCTCCTGATGCTAAATGATTTCTATCTGCGCTTTCGAGAACACTTATGAAATTTAAAACCTTTCTGACAGATTTTGTACCATCAAATGCAATATCCATTGCCATAAATACCTCAACTATTTTTTGTGGTTTGTAATTTATTAAAATGTTAAAATCTTAATTAACATTTCGTAGGAACTTACGAAAAAAAATATAAATCGCTTAATATTTTTATTGGATAAATTTACTTTGTAAATTTGCATCAGTAATATGCAAAAACACATTAACATACCGGTATTCATTCCCGAGCTTGCCTGCCCGCACCAGTGCGTGTTCTGCGACCAGAAAAAAATTTCGGGCAGACTTAAAACTCCCGGGATTGATGAAATAAAAAGCACGATAAACAGTTATCTTTCTTCGGTTGATAAGGCAAACTGCCGGGTTGAAATTGCATTTTTCGGCGGGAATTTTACAGGAATTGCACAAGCTGACCAGAAGATTTATCTCGACATAGCGCAGGAATATGTTGATAAAGGTATGGTTGACGGTATTAGAATGTCCACGCGCCCCGACTATATTAACGGTGAAATAATTAAATTTTTAAGCGGCTACACAATAAGCACAATTGAGCTCGGCGCTCAGTCGTTTGACGAAAATGTACTGAAAAAATCGGGCAGAGGACACACGTCTGCCGATATTATAAATGCTTCCGGACTGATAAAACAGGCTGGCATTTCGCTTGGATTACAGATGATGACCGGACTTCCCGCGAGCTCGCCGGAAGCGGAAATTAAAACAGCAAAGAAGATTATCGAGCTCGGCGCGGACAATACCCGTATTTATCCGGCATTGGTTATTAAAGGGACAAAACTGGAAGAACTTTACAACGAAGGAAAATACAAACCGCAGTCATTGGAAGATGCAGTTGCAATATGCGCCAAATTGTACAAGCTGTTCGAAGCTGCCGGAGTAACAATCCTTAAACTTGGGCTTCATCCTTCGGAAGGGCTGCTTTCTGGCTGCGAGCTTGCCGCCGGACCGTTCCATCTTTCTTTCCGCGAGCTGGTATTAACTGCCCTGTGGAAAGAGCTTTTGCTGGATATTCCTGCTGATAAATCAAAAGGGGATTCGGTAATAATTGAAGTCCCGCCGGGAGAAATTAATTACGCTGCCGGTTACGGAGCTTCAAACAAAAATATGCTTTTGCAGAAATTTGCAAAGGTGAAATACAGGATTAATAGTCAGTTAACCGGAAGAACTTTTAATGTTATTTATAATTGATAAACGGATTCCCACAGAAGCGAAACAGAAACTTGCTTCCTTTGGAAAGATAATTGAGCTGGAAACATCCGGGACTACTGATAATTACCTCTCCGGTCACCCCGATATTTTCCTGTTCCAGTTGGGGAACTCAATCATTTATGCGCCCAACACGCCCAAAAGTTTTATTGAACAACTCCGCAGAGAAAACCTGGATTTAGTGAAAGGAAGCAGGGAAATTGCTAAGGGTTACCCGGATTGCGCGGCATATAACGCGGTTATCAGCGAAAAATATTTTATTCACAATCTGACCATTTCCGATGAAACTTTGCTTAAAGCTGCCGAAACAAAAGAGAAAATAAACGTGAAGCAGGGATTTACCCGCTGCAGTCTTCTTCATTTAAAAGATGATAAGTTCATATCATCCGACAAGGGAATTGAGAAAGAACTGATAAAAAACGGCTGCAAAGTTCTTTATGTAAAACCGGAAAAGATACTATTGCCGGGATGCAGACACGGCTTTTTCGGCGGGTGTGCCGGGGTTAACGGAAATAATGTTTTTGTTATCGGCAGTTTGAAATACATTGATGACGGCAACTCTGTTAAAGATTTTATAAGTAATTGCGGAATGAATCTTATCGAACTTTACGACGGACCTCTGTTTGATGCTGGCAGTATCTTAGTGCAAAGTGTATAGTTTTTTTCTCACTCTCGAATCTTAATCTCACTCTTTCTGGATAACGGAGACTGGACCGGGAAAGGCAAAAGAATACACCGAATTATAAATCCCCTCTTGAGAGGGGAAGGAGCGAAGCGACAAGGGGTGTGTAAGCATTAGAAAATACAACAAATAAATAATTCACTCAATTCATTGTTTCCCAGCGATAAATCGCTGGGTTAACGAAATATCCGATTATCGTTAACCAATGGTTTTCCCTGCCCCGCTTTAGTAGCTTATCATAAAATATCGCTTAATTCATTTGGGAATCCTTTATCTCTGTACTCAGAATACTCAAATATCTTTATCATCTCTATACCTTTTTTCCATTTGATTTCAAGCTGAAGAATAATGCTTAATAAAGCATATTTGCGCAATTCATCATCGGTGGCATTATCAGAAACATTTTCTTTTCGTATTTCATCTTCATCATTTAAGTCTATAACCGATGCATAAATACCAAAATCATCACTTACTTTATCAAGTTTGTATTTATCAATTACATTAACATTTAATGCAGGTAAGTCGGATGCCTTTAATATAAACAGTAAGGGAACTTCATTGACTGGTTTATCAAAACTATAAATCTTTGATCCATTATAATTATTCTTTTTTAATCCTTCAATTTTATATGTTTTAATATACTTCTCAATGCTAATTCCAAAACAGATTACCACAAGATCGTCTTTCCATTTTAATTTTAACTTATTTATCGCGTCAAATAAATCAACTGGTTTAAACAAATAAGTTTTTGTGGAATTGATGTGAAAGGTTAAAACAACATTTTCGAGAATATCTTTTGATAATCTTTCAGCTAAATAAGTATCAAAATTGTCTACATCGGTTTCAGGTGTTGAAGAAAATATTTCTTTCCTTTGTCTCATTGTACGTCCGTGTACAATATAAGAGCTATAATCTTTATTTATTTCTGCTTGATTTTTTATAGCTTCAAGGTTTTTTAATCTTTTTTCAATTATTTCTTTTGTCGAATTTTTAAACTGATCTTTCTTCTTTTCATCAAGTGTTATTTTATTTTCCCCATCAGTGTAGGCGTTTATGAGCTGTTCATTAAACATATCGATAAATGATAACGGGTATGGTTTATTGTTATTTGAGCACCATTCTTCAGTAAGTACATCAAACCCAATAGCATGTAAAAGTTCATTATCCTTTAATAGTTCCTCAACTAATTTACGGAAATAGGGTAATAAATCAATCCATCTCTTGATTTCCCTTTGGTTAGTTGGGATACTCGGAAAAGCCAATGGGTCATTTATATATTTATACAATTTAAATTGCCTTATAAATAATAGCGCAGAATAATATGAAATCCATTTATTCACAACAATATCTTCATTAATTCCTCTTTGCCCTGGGAAATAATATCTGCCTGTTATTTGTGGATACCTTCTACTATATGTGTCCCAATAACGATAAAATATAACTAATACTTCACTCATTGTTTCTGGTATCAGTTCATATTTTGGCGGGTGATTTGTAGTATATTCAAAAATACTCTTAAGGCACACAAAACGTTTCTGGGATAAAAGTAAACCGCCGAGAGCATAATGAAACTCTAAAAATCTTTTCCTTTGCGTTTCTCTTTCTACTATTAATTCCGAATTTGTTGGTTGTTCATAATTAGAATCCTCTTCCTCTGCATGGATTTTGCTGAGTTGGCAACTAAAATATTGATGTGCTGTTTCCCAATAATCTAATATAAAATCATCTCGCTTGTATTTGAGTATTGCATTTAAATTATCCCATAACCAGGAAAATGTTTTTTCAGAAATTTGAACCTCGTCGGCTTCACCCAAAAGAAAAATACCGCCTGCTGTTAAATATTCAATTCCAAGTCTTTTTGCATTTGTTGAAGCTGCCAATTCTTCAACCGATTTGTTCACCAAATCATAAAACACATCAGGGTATTCTACCGGTCTATCTTTAGAATTTTCTCTTTCCCTTTTAAATTCATAATAAAAAAAATTTGAAAGAGTTTCTAAACTATTTTTATCCTGCTTCTTTATTGATTTCAAAAATATATCACTTAATGCTCTGAAAAAAATAAAATCTTTTTTGTCTTTATGGTGTTGTTTTATTAAATAGTTAATCAAACTTGATGGAGTGTAGTAGCATAAAACTTTTTCAACAAATATGAAAAAAAATATAACCAATGCAATGGATAGAAATATTATAATAATAGCAGCAGAATTATTTATTAAATAATTCAAACCATCTATCTGCAATAACGGATCAAATTCCAGTGTCCAAACCAATAATGATAGAAGTGAAGCAACCAAAAAAAATTGAAATAACCTGTACTCCCTTTCTTTTTTAAATAGTGCGACTATATGATCTGATGAATACTTTTTTTCCAACCGGGCTATAACTTGAAGCAAAATTGGGTAAGCAACACTTAACATTGTAATAATCAAAGTGCCGTATAATTCTATATTTTCCATATTTTTCCTTATTCAACAATAATCATTTTCAACTCTCCGGTACCTTACCCCCAAAAGCCCGCCGGGTTTTTTAAAAAGCCGGAAGAGAGTTTTTAAAAGCCGGCGGTGATTTTTAAAAACCCGGCGGGCTTTTAAAGGAAAGCCGGCGGGCTTTTGGGTAAAAGCTGCCCGGCTTTCTTAAAAGTCGCACTTAGCTTATTTTTTCAAAGGTCATAGCGTTTAGTTTTTCTTTTACTAAAGCGCCGGGACGGAACTGCATTTTAACGCCGTGTCCGCTGTTGCTTTTAATATTATCGGGAGCGTCAAAGGCTTCACTTTTAATTGAAACCGAGAAACTGCCGAACTCGCCCAATCTTACTATCTTTCCGTTTCCTAATTCTTCGGGTATTACTTGTAACATTCCTTCCAGCACAGCCAACGCGTCAATAGAGCTTACTGTGGACATATCGGAAATTCTTTTGGCAAGTTGACGGAGTGTCATCTGACCGTTTGAAACCGCTTGTGCATAAAACTTGGGCGGTTTTGTTCTGTCAGCCGGGTTAACTCGTGCAACTGCTTTGAATTGAACTGCCATTTTTCCTCCTTTAGTTTAATGTGTTATTTATAGATTATCATTCCGCTGAATGAAGTTATCTCGCGTATCAACCTGCCCGAAACATATATTAAATAAATCATTTAAACCAAACCAACGTTAACTTTTCAAAAATAAGTTAAAATTATACTCAAATCAAATAAAATATTTTTTACAGATGTTTTTTGGGAAGGGGAAGAAAGTGATGCTTTTAGGTGTAGTTTTGTTATTAAAAAGGGACATTTCCGCGATGCCCCTTTTAATTGTTTCAATTATTCTTTTTTATCTTCAACCAGAACTGCTGTTCCGTAAACAAGTATTTCCGCTGCGCTTTGCATAATAGAACTTGTTGAAAACCGGCAGTTTACAATTGCGTTTGCCCCAAGCTGCTTTGCCTGAAGGCACATCCTGTCAATCGACTGATCTCTGGATTCGGCAAGAAGTTTCGTGTATTCTTCAATTTCGCCGCCAACCATATTTTTAAATGCTGCAATAATATCTTTGCCTATATGACGGGCGCGCACCGTGTTTCCTCTCACTACTCCAAAAGATTTTATCGTTTTCTTTCCGTCAACAAACGGAGTATTTACAATTATCATCTTTGTATCTCCTTGTATTTATCGTGTTTTCGGGTAAATAGTTTTTCGCGAATTACAGAAAACAGCAGGAGCGTTAACCCGAATACCACTGCTGCTGTGCTATACTTAATAACTGCCGGAGTTTGTGTATCCGCAAGAAATGTTTCAACGGCTTCATAACTTCCGAGCGCAAGCAGCACCGCGGCTCCCGCGAAGATGAAAAGCCATGCTATCGATCTTTCGAGACGATTATAAATGCCCTCCCAGTAGCCGTCCCACACTTCGTTTGTTGGATTTTTTAATTGCACCATTTTTAGTACCTCCTTTATATGTTTTTGTTCTTCAAATTCTTTTTTCATTTTCGGTTCATTTATTATAATTTGTTCAAATTCTGCTTTTTCCGCGGCATTTGCGGAACCGTCCAGAATTTTTTCCATTAAAATTAAATTATATTCAGTCATTATAACACTCCTTTCAAAAGTTTTAATAATTTTTTCCGGGCATAGAACAGTTTGGACATTACAGTTCCTTCTGGCAGATTGAGCAGTTCCGAGATTTCTTTGTAAGATAATCCCTGAAATTCTTTAAGGATAATAATCTCCCTGTCCTCAAAATTAAGTTTTAGCAGAGCTTCCTGCACTAATTTTCCTGTTTCATCTCTTTCCAAATCCTGTTGCGGCGTGCTGTTTGCTGGCAAATTATCTGTAGAATCGAGAAAACTAACATTATTATATTTTTTAGAATCGCGGATAAAATTGAGACAGAGGTTTTTAAGTATTTTGTAATACCAAGTAAAAAACTTCCTATCGGGGTTGAACTTATTGTAGTTTTTATAAGCCCTTATAAAAGCTTCCTGCGAAAGTTCAAGCGCCGATTCGTGCGAGCCTGTAAATCCAAGCGCGGTAAAATATGCCCGTTTCATGTTGATTTTAACGTTTTGTTCAAATTCTTTCATTTTGTTTTCATCCGGTTTTGTTTTAGTAAACAAATTATTTTTCATACTGATAATGATACACGTAAAAGAAAGTTTTATTCAAAACTTTTTAAAAATAATGCTTAAATGCAAAAAAGAGTAAAAGATTTAAGGGCATTAACTGCTTAAAAGTATAAGAAAGGTTTGTTGAACATTCCCGGGTAAAAGAAACTTTAAAACTGATAGTAACAATCATTTTCTGAAAAAATGCTTAAAAACTATTTACTGTTTCTTTCGCGGTTTCTTTCCAATGATTGATGAAATGCTCGTTTTCTTCTTTTAAAAATTTGATACTGCCATTAAAAATTGAATCAATCTCTTTATCATTTGCAAGCATAACTATGCAATTCATAAGCGCACGGCTGTTATGATACGCGCATTGCCAGATATTGCTTTTTGTGTAATATTTCATTTCAGGTTCCTTTTCCAGGCTTCCCCAATACCAGCCGCCGTTTTCTTTATCGATAAGATATTCTTTTACATATTCCCAAAGTTTCAGGAACATTTCTTCGTATCGTTTTTCTTCCGGAAAAATATTAGAAAACAGTAATAATGTATTCAATCCTTCTGCCTGAGCCCACCAGGTTTTGGTATCTTTAATAATTTCGCATTTCCCGTTTTCTTCAAAATAATATCCTTCATCAAAAAAGCCGGCGCTATTTTTATCCCAGCCATTTTCAATTGCGTGATCGAGCATTATTTTTGCAGTTATTAATGTTTTAGTGTCGTTTTTTAATCCTGCGGTAAAAGAAGCTTCCAGCATTAAAAATGCTGTTTCGTAATCGTGCCCGAATGAAATGTGATCAATCTGATAATATTGCTCGCGTATTTCTTTGGGAGCATTTCGGAATGAAACAGGTGTCCAGTCTCTTTCAAAAAACATCTGCAAATAACCTTTAGGATGAGTTTGAACATCTCTTATAAGCTCAAGCAGGCCGATAAGCTTTTCTTTTAATAATTCATCTTTCCATACTTTATAAAGTTCGGTATAAGCTTCCAATAAATGAATTGATGAGTTTTGGTCTTTGTATCCTACTTCAATTGCATCGACCGCTTTTACGTCTATCCCGTCGGATTTGTTAAAGATTTTCAAATCGCGCGTCATAAACTGGAAATAGCCCTTATAATGCGGGTCGTAAAAATACTTTTCAATCCAGTTAAAGACTTTCTTTGCATAGCCGAGAATTTTTTCATCTTTTGTTAAATTATAAAGAGCTGCAAGTCCGTAAACGGCAAAAGCATTTCCGTACATCCTTTTCTGATCAAGCCAGCCTAATGCTTCAGTTTCTCCGCCTTCTCTTCCTCTAATCTGATAAAAACCGCCGTACTGGCTGTCCCACATTTTATGCATCAAAAAATCGAGTCCGTGTTCTGCTGCTATTTTAAAGTCTGTATTTGAAGGATAAAACCCCGCTGCTTTGTTGGAAGTCCAGATATGCCTTGCCTGCGTAACAATCATTTTTTCCTGCTCGGCGCATAATTCCCAGTTATAAGCAGCATTTGTAAAATAGCCGCCAAATTCTTTATCAATTACAAGCGGATAGAATTTCTGCAATAATTTATCGTTAAGATAAAAGTTCATTTCGTTGATAATTTGCGTACGTATGTTTTCGTTCATCTCAAAAATATTTTTTGTTAAAAAGTATTGTTTAAAAATAGAAAAGAAAACGGAAATGAAAGTAAGCTTGAAAATCTAATTCGTAAAATTGTTGTTAAATTTACCGGAAAAGAATTCTTGAAGTTTTATTATCTTTGTCCAACTCATTTTTATAAATTCATATTGTTATGGAAAAAATAATTATTATCGGGGCGGGAATTGTGGGATTGGCAACAGCTTACAAATTACTTGAAGCAGAGCCGGATTTGAAGATTACTATTATTGAAAAGGAAAAAGACATTTGCAAACACCAAACCGGCAATAACAGCGGGGTAATTCATTCGGGAATTTATTACAAGCCCGGAAGTCTTAAAGCCCAAAACTGCCGCAAAGGTTATCAAAAATTAATTGACTTTTGCGATATAAATGGAATTGAATATGATCTTTGCGGTAAAATTATTGTAGCCGTTGATGAAAAAGAAATTCCGTATCTCAATAATCTTTATGAAAGAGGAGTTGCAAACGGACTTGAACGAATGAAGAAGCTTTCCGCTGCCGAATTAAAAGAATACGAACCGAATGTTAATGGAGTTTCCGGAATCTTTGTTCCCCAAACAGGTATTATTGATTATAAACAGGTAGGGAAAAAACTTAAGGAATTACTTATTGAAAAGGGAGTTGAGTTTAAGTTTGGCGAGGCGGTAAAAAAAATTAAGAGTAAGAGTGAGAGTAAGAGTAAGGAAAAGATAATTGAAGTCGGGACTGACAAATGTAATTACTCTGCTGATTTTGTTATTTCCTGTGCCGGATTACATTCGGACAGAGTTGCCCGTATGACAAATCCAAATCTTAATGTCCGGATAATTCCTTTCCGCGGTGAGTATTACAAAATATCCGAAGAAAGAAAAAATCTTGTCAAGAATTTAATTTATCCCGTGCCCGACCCGGCATTTCCTTTTTTGGGAGTGCATTTTACCAGAATGATTGACGGCAAAGTTGAAGCGGGACCAAATGCTGTATTGGCATTCAAACGCGAAGGTTATAAGAAAACCGATATAAATATTCCCGATTCAATTGAAACTTTTGCCTGGCCGGGTTTTCGCAAAGTTATGTATAAATACTGGCGCACCGGTTTGGGAGAATTTCACCGAAGTTTTAGTAAAAAGGCTTTTGTAATTGCTTTGCAACGATTACTTCCGGCAATTAAGGAAGAATATCTTGTTCACGGAGGAGCAGGAATACGTGCACAAGCCTGCGATAAATACGGCGGACTTGTGGACGACTTTCTGTTTGAAGAGCAGGAAAATGTTCTTCACGTGCTTAATGCTCCTTCACCGGCTGCAACATCATCCTTAGCCATCGGCGAGGAGATTGCGAAAAGAGTAAGAATGAATAAAGATTATGGTTCAAGAGTAAGAGTATAAGTTTGAAATCTTAATAAAATAACTAAACAAAAAATAAGATTAGAATTTTAAGTTAAGAGCATTACCAGTTTCTCTTAATATCAATTCTTAATCTTAATCTCAAAATATGAAACAATATTTTAATCATGAAAAGCTGCAGGTATATAATAAAGCGTTGGATTTCGTATCTTGGAGCAATAGTCTCATAACAGAAAATAAACTTTATAAATATTCGGTAGCGGATCAATTAGATCGAGCTTCTACTTCAATTGTGCTTAATATTGCAGAAGGAAACGGAAAATACTCCAGTAAAGACAAATGCAGATATTTTGATATTGCCAAAGCCTCATCATTGGAATGTTCAGCATGTCTTGATATTATATATACAAAAAATTCAATAAGTGAAAAAACTATTGAAAATGGAAAAGAGAAATTAAAAGAAATTGTATCTATGCTTTATGGATTAATAAAAAGTAATTACGACAGAATTTGTGAACCAGACGAAGGTTACGAAAATCTATGATCTTACTCTTAAACCTTACTCTTTTACAATGAACAAAACACTCGAAAAAATATTTATACTTTCGTCCGATTTTATAGCAATAAATCTTGCTATGATATTCTATTTCTATTTCAGGGTGGAATCGGGACTTTTCCAGCTTTTGATTTATCCCGAATTTTTCCTGCCAATGGCAGCCCTTTATATTTACTGGCTTTTGCTTTTCAGTTTTGTAGGAATGTACCGTACCTGGTTTGCCGCCTCCCGTTTTGATGAACTATCTACTTTATTCAAAGCAACTGCTGTGGGTGTGTTTATAATGTTTTTCGGCATTCTGCTCGATGATTTTATAACCGGAAGCCCCTCAAGCAACAGGTTTCTGATATTTATATATTGGGGATTTCTCCTTTTCTTTACAAGCATCGGCAGAATTTTTATACGCAGTTTCCAGCGCAAACTTTTAATTAAAGGAATTGGCAGAAGAAACGGAATAATTGTCGGTTATAATCAAAAAGCATTTAATATTCTTAAAACCGTTGAAAATTACAAAGGATTAGGAATTGATATAAAAGCTTTTGTTGCCATAAATAAAGAAAATGTAGGAAAAAAAGTTGAAAACATTGAAGTTGTAGGGACTTACAAAAATGCTGCCGAAATTATTAACCGGTTTGATATTAAAGAAGTAATTATTGCTCTCGAAAAGCAGGAAAAGGACGAAATGCTTGAAGTAATTTCAGCCTGCGATTCGAAAAATACAGGGATGAAAATTGTCCCCGACCTTTACGAAATAATAAGCGGGCAAGCCCGCACTTCGCAGCTTTACGGATATCCGCTTATCGATATTAAACCTCAGCTTATGCCCGAATGGGAAAAGAAAATTAAAAGAATGGTTGATTTAATTGTATCGGTCATGCTGCTGATTTTCAGTCTTCCGGTGATGATAATTACAGCAATAGCCATAAAATTGGAAAGTGAAGGTCCGGTTTTATTCAAGCAAGAAAGACTGGGGCTTGAAGGAGAAAAATTCAATGTACTCAAATTCCGTTCTATGGTTAATAATGCCGAAAAGAAAACCGGTCCGGTTTGGGCGCAAAAACGCGATCCCCGAATAACAAGGGTAGGAAATTTTATCCGTAAGGTGCGAATTGATGAACTTCCGCAATTGTTTAATGTTTTAAAAGGCGAAATGAGTCTTGTGGGACCCCGTCCCGAACGCGAATTTTTCTTTGATAAACTTGAAAAAGAAATTCCTCTTTATCGCAGACGATTATCTGTTAGACCCGGAATTACCGGCTGGGCTCAGGTTAAGCACAAATACGACGAAACAATTGAGGATACAAAAACGAAATTGCAGTACGATTTGTTTTACATCGAGAATATCTCGTTGCGAATGGATTTTAAGATTTTAATAAGAACTGTATTTACAGTGATTTTCGGAAAAGGACAGTAGAAAAAGTTATTAGTTATAAGTTTTTAGTTTTAAGTAAAAGAATTAGGAGTGAGTTTGTGCAGGATTTTATGAATCTTAAAATTTGGGAAAAGTCGCATAAATTAACAATTTTAATATATAATATTACAAATACATTTCCGATTAGCGAGGAGTTTGGTCTAAAATCGCAGATGAGAAGATCGTCTGTCTCAATTGTTTCAAACATAGCCGAAGGTTGTGGAAGAAATTCTAACAATGAGTTTATTCATTTCCTTAATATTTCGATTGGGTCTATTTTT
The DNA here is from genome assembly GCA_012719345.1 of Ignavibacteria bacterium. Lineage (GTDB taxonomy): Bacteria > Bacteroidota > Ignavibacteria > Ignavibacteriales > Melioribacteraceae > JAAYAN01. The sequence continues at coordinate 28,772 of JAAYAN010000066.1, forward strand.
GAACTTGAAAGCCAATTGGAGTTAACAAAAGATTTGGGATTTATTCAAAACGAATATGAAATTATAAAATCAGAAATAACTGAATTAAAAAAAATGCTCTTTTCTTTTCAGAATAAATTAAAAGAGAAAAAAATAAATAATAACTAATAGAAAATGGTCAACCTGTTTAAGGGATTGACAAATACTTAAAACTTATAACTGAAAACTTAAAACTGATGAGTATGCTAAAATCACTTGTAATAATACCCACCTATAACGAACTTGAAAACATTCAGAAGTTAATGAATGTACTTTTTGAAATGTATCCGAAAATAAACATTCTCGTGGTGGATGATAATTCTCCCGACGGAACTGGAAATTTTGTAAAGGATTTATCGCAAAATGATAACAGGGTTCATCTGTTGCAACGCAGTGGTAAAATGGGACTGGGAACAGCCTATGTTGCCGGATTCAAATATATGATTGAAAAAAAATATGATCTGGCTATCCAGATGGACGCGGATTTTTCGCACGATCCAAAAGAAATTCAGCAGTTTCTTGCGGAAATTGGAAATTCAGATCTTGTAATTGGCAGCCGTTATATAACAGGTGTAAATGTAATTAATTGGCCGATGCAAAGACTTTTGCTAAGTTATTTTGCCAATATTTATACAAAAATAATTACAGGACTTCCCTTAAAAGATGCTACAGGGGGGTACAAATGTTTTAAGCGTGAAGTTCTTGAAGCCTTAAATCTTGATAATATCAAAAGCAACGGTTATTCGTTCCAGATAGAAATGAATTATAAAGCCTGGAAAAAAGGTTTTAAGATTAAAGAAGTGCCAATTATTTTTACAGACAGAGTAGAAGGTACTTCGAAAATGAGTAAAAAAATTGTTCACGAAGCTATTTTTATGGTTTGGAAATTACGATTTCAGAGTATCTTCGGATTGTTAAAATGAACTTAGATCAAGATTATGGTTCAAGATTAAGAAGAATGTATTTTTACTCTTACTCTTACTCTTTTATCTTAATCTCTTTTAAGATATCAGTTATAGGAAAATTTAATTAATGACAGATATTTCGGTAATAATAGTCAATTATAATGTTAAGGAATTTCTTCACAATTCCATCAAGTCTATCATTAAAAGTTCTATCGGATTTAATACTGAAATTATTGTTGTTGATAATGCTTCTTCGGATGGAAGCGCCGAATATATTCTTAAAAGTTTCCCTGATGTAAAGGTAATTGCAAACAAAGAAAACCTCGGGTTCGGCAAAGCCAATAATCAGGCGCTCGAAATAGCAAAAGGAAAATTTCTGGTAATTATTAATCCCGATACAATTGTTAAAGAAGATACTTTCCGAAAAGTTATTGAATTTTTTAATAACACGCCCGATGCCGGTATGGCAGGATGTAAGGTGCTTAATCCGGACGGAAGTCTGCAATTGGCTTGCCGCAGGAGCTATCCGGGTCCGTGGGTATCTTTTACAAAAGTTACCGGGTTGAGCAATCTTTTCCCGAAAAGCAGATTGTTTGCGCAGTACAATCTTACTTATCTTGATGAAAACCAGACGTATGAGGTTGATGCAATTTCGGGTTCGTTTATGGTACTTAAGCGCGAAGCATATGAAAAAACCGGCGGATTCGATCCGCAGTTTTTTATGTACGGCGAAGACCTCGATCTTTGTTTCCGCGTAAAAAAAAATGGTTATAAAGTTTATTATCTTCATACAACCGAAATTATTCATTATAAAGGCGAAAGTACAAAACGGAGCCCGATAGATGAAACGCGACATTTTTACAAAGCAATGTCGGTTTTTGTAAATAAACATATGTCAGCCTCGCTTTTTATAAATATAATTTTGCGCACCGCCATTTTTTTAAGAAGAATAATTGCCTTTATCAATATTTACCGCCTTGTAATATTTTCTGCAGCTGCTGATTTTATTTTATTTAATCTTTTTGTTTATGCAGCAGAGCATATTTATCTCAGTGAAAAATGGACAGGTTTCCCTGATGAATATATACCCTGGACTTACATTATTCCCGCAGCGGTTCAAAGTATTATATCTTTTACAAGCGGAGTATATCAGAAAAAAACCTTATCGGTAATGAAAATTATAGTCGCTTTGTTTATTGGTCTTTTTACAGTTTCGGCAAGCACGTTCTTTTTTAAACAATTTGCTTACAGCCGCGCAGTTGTTTTAATTATGTATTCGCTGGCATTTGCAGGCTTGGTTCTGTGGCGGGTTTTCTTTAAACTGTTTTTTAAAGTCGGCATTGCAACAGAATCCAAACAGAACCGAACAATAGTTGTTGGAACCGGAAACAGCGCGATTAAAATAGCCGAAAAATTGAAAAAGAATATATCCTCAATTCATAAAATAATCGGACTGATTTCTTCTTCAATGACAGAAGTAGGTACAAAAAAAGACGATTACGAAGTTATTGGAAGCATAGAAAATATTCATAAAATTGTTGAACAGAATAAAATAGACCGTATAATTTTTACATCCGACGAAATAACCTTCGATAAAATGTTCCGGGCAGTTTCACTTTGCCAGGGGTTGAATGTAGAAATTAAAGTAAGCGGAAGCGAGAAAGATTATCTTGTGGGAAAATCTTCAGTTACAATGCTCGATAATATTCCGCTTTTAAATTTGCAGTATAATATCCTGTCACCAGGCCACCGCATTACAAAAAGAATTGTGGACTTAATGATTTCTGTGCCGGTTTTACTTTTTATTTTTCCTTTTATATATTTAATATCTAAACAGTCCTCAAAGCAAAGTTCTTTCAGTAAATTTATTTCAGGTTTCCCGAAAGTCTTATCGGGGAAAAACAGTCTTGTTGGTCCCGCAGCCGAAAATAAAATAAAAGGGATTTATTTAGGCAAACCGGGATTAACCGGATTCTGGTTTACCGAGCAATTTGAACCTTCTGCAGAAGAAGAGGAAAAACTTAATATTTATTATGCAAGAAATCAGAACATTTGGCTCGATTTGGAAATTCTTGGCGGTACACTTAGTAAATTCTTTTTTAAAGGAGAATAAATATGGCGGAAGTAATACTCGATTTCGAGAGACCAATCCGCGATCTCGAGAACAAAATAGAAGAAATGCGTAAATACGAGGACAATCTCGGTTTAAAAAAAGAAATAGAAAATCTCGAAAAAAAAGTAAATCAGCTTAAAGAAAACATATACGAAAATCTTACACGATGGCAGCGGGTTCAGCTTGCCCGTCATCCCGAAAGACCTTACACGCTGGATTATGTTTATATGATGACGGAAGATTTTATTGAGTTTCACGGCGACAGAAATTACGCGGACGATAAAGCAATTGTCGGGGGATTTGCAAAAATTGACGGGCAAAAAGTTATGATCATAGGACATCAGAAAGGGCGGGATACAAAGTCGAATATTTACCGCAATTTCGGAATGCCGAACCCAGAAGGATACCGCAAAGCTTTAAGACTGATGAAACTTGCTGCGAAATTCGATGTTCCGGTTATTACTTTGATTGATACCCCCGGCGCATTTCCTGGAATTGAAGCCGAAGAACGCGGACAGGCAGAAGCAATTGCCCGCAATCTTTTGGAGATGAGCAGACTGAAAGTTCCGATTATTGTTGTTATAATAGGCGAAGGAGCCAGCGGCGGAGCTTTGGGAATCGGAGTAGGCGACAGAATATTGATGCTGGAAAATACCTGGTATTCGGTAATTAGTCCCGAATCCTGCTCAAGTATTTTATGGCGTACTTGGGAATATAAAGAACAGGCAGCCGAAGCGCTTAAACTTACCGCAAAAGATTTGTTGGAACAAGGAATAATTGACCGGATAGTTCCTGAACCGTTAGGCGGCGCTCATAAAAATCATCAGAAAATGGCAGATATTCTTAAAAATACATTGCTCGAAGAACTTGTTCTCTTCCGAAAAATTAAACCGGAAAAATTAATTGAGCAAAGGATAAATAAATTTGGTAAAATGGGATTTTACAAGGAATAGATTAAGAGTAAGAAGTAAGAGTAAGAAAATAGTTGTCTTGCTGTTACCTCATACTCTTACTCTTTTATAATATGATAACAAATAAAACAACAATTCGCGTAAGATATGCCGATACTGATAAAATGCAGTTTGTATATAACGGAAAATATCTTGAATATTTCGAAGTGGGAAGAGCAGAATTGCTGCGCGCATACGGACTTCCGTACAGTCAGATTGAAAAACAAGGTTATCAGCTTCCGTTAATTGAAGCTGGACTAAAATATTATAAACCTGCCACATACGACGATATAATAGAAATTGAGGCAAGCTATTCCAATCTTTTATCGGCTAAATTAAAGATTGAATACAAAATTAGAATTTTGGGCAGCGAAGAAATTATAGTTGAAGGATTTACAGAACATATTTTTATGAATGCCGAAACAAAAAAAGCTGTGCGGCCGCCAAAATTTTATATAGATTCTCTTTTGCCATATTTTAAAAAGAATTAAATGATAGAAAAAATAAAAAGTCTTACTAAGGATACTGCAATTTACGGAATCAGCACTATTGTCGGCAGATTTTTAGGATTTTTGCTCGTTCCTTTATACACAAATGTTTTTTCGGAAGCCGATTTCGGAATCTATTCCAATATCTATGCATATCTGGCGTTTTTTAATATTTTTTTCATCTACGGAATGGATGCAGCATATATGAAATATGCTTCTCTGGCTGAGGATTCGGAACGAAAAAAAGTATTTTCAACGCCTTATATTTTAGTTTTTTTTACTACAGTGCTATTAGTTATTCTTATGCTTGCTTTTAAGAATACATTAAATGTAATTATGCAGGTTCCGGATATTTACAGCAATTTAATTTATTATGTTACCGGTATAGTTTTTTTCGATACTATTGTAATGATTCCTTTTTCTTACCTGAGGCTTTACAACAATGCTCGTAAATTTGCCGCAGTAAAAATTATTAATATCCTTACAAATCTGGTTTTTAATATTATTCTCATTTTTAATTACAAAATGGGGATAGAAGCAGTTTTTATAAGTAATTTTATTGCATCTGTTGTAACTTTTATTATTATGTCTCGCGATATTTCTAAAAATTTATCTCTGGTTTTCAGCAACGAAATTATAAAAAAAATGCTGAAATTCGGGCTTCCTTATCTTCCGGCAAGTCTTGCTGCAATTGTAGTTCAGGTAATCGACAGACCTGTTATGATGCTTCTTAAAGGTCCCGAAGCAACCGGAATATATCAGGCAAATTACAAATTGGGCATATTTATGATGCTGGTTGTTTCTATGTTTCAGTATGCCTGGCAGCCGTTTTTTCTTGTAAATGCCAAAGAAAAAAACGCAAAGGAAATATATTCCAAAGTGCTTACTTTATTTGTTACGGCTGCCGCTGTAATATGGATTTTCATTTCCCTGTTTATTGATAATGCCGCATCGTTCGAAATATTTGCCGGACGCTCGCTTATAGGAAAGGAATATCTTTCAGGAATTCATATCGTTCCTATAATTCTTTTCGCATATATTTTTCACGGGATTTATATAAATTTTACCGCGGGAATTTATATTGAAGAAAAAACAAGTTATCTCCCGTTAATTACAGGAATTGGCGCGTTGGGAAATGTTGTTTCAAATTTTCTGCTGATCCCTTATTTAGGTTTAACGGGTGCCGCAATTTCTACTTTTATCAGTTATTTTTTAATGGCGGCTGCAAACTATATTATAAGTCAGAAGTTTTATCCTGTTAAATATGAAATTCGTAAAGTTGCCTCTGTTTTATTTCTGATTACAGTAACAATTTGTATTTATTATTTTCTCTATACAAACAATAAATTAACATTTTTTGTTAAATTGGTTATGCTTTTCGTTTTTCTTGCATCAATGTTTTTATTTGGAATTATTAAAACAGAAGATTTAAAGAAGACTTTAACCTTATTCCTTCGGAAAAAATAATTATGGAAAAAATCAACCTGAAAATTAAAAGACTTTCTGATAAATTTGCAGATGTAGAATTACCTGGATATGCAACTCACGGAAGCGCTGGAATGGATATTCGCGCAGCAGTGGAAAACGATTTTATAATTCAGGCAGGCAAAGCAGCTTTATTGCCTACTGATTTAAGCGTCGAAATTCCATATGGTTACGAACTTCAGGTTCGCCCCCGGAGCGGACTTGCCGTTAAAAATAACATCGGCGTGCTTAATTCTCCCGGCACAATAGATTCGGATTACAGGGGAGAAGTTAAAATTATTTTAATGAACTTTGGAACGGAAGATTTTGTAATTAAGCGAGGCGACAGAATTGCGCAGCTTGTTCTTGCAAAAGTTTATAAAGCCGAAATTGAAGTTACTGATGAGCTTAACATTACCGGACGCGGAACAGGGGGTTTTGGACACACGGGGAAAATATAATTAAGAATTAAAAATTAAGAATTAAGAATTTTTTGATGAGCGGATTCATACATTTACATAATCACACACATTACAGTCTTCAGGATGCTGCATGCACTGTTGACAGTCTTATAAATGCAGCGGTTAAAAATAATATGCCTGCTGTTGCTCTTACCGATCATGGAGTGATGTTCGGAGTTTCGGAATTTTACAAAAAAGCTAAAAAATCCGGGATTAAACCAATAATCGGGATGGAAGCTTATATAGTTGTTGACGGGAGCAGATTTGAAAAAGGCAGTGAAGATGCGGGACGCAAAAAATCGAGACACTACAATCATTTGCTTCTTCTTGCTAAAAACGATACAGGTTATAAAAATCTGTCAAAACTTTCATCTATAGGATTTACCGAAGGTTTTTACTATAAACCCCGGATTGATATGGAAGTCCTTGAAAAATATAAAGAAGGATTAGTCTGTACATCTGCTTGCGCTTCGGGAGTTGTTTCCGTGCATCTGGTAAATGGCGATTACGAAAAAGCAAAAGAGGTTTCTTTAAGATTTAAAGAAATGTTCGGGGACGATTTTTATCTCGAAATTCAGGATCATGGTCTTGAATATGATAAATACATTTTGGAAGGAGTTCCTAAATTATCGAAGGAACTCGATATAAAAATGGTTGCTACCAACGATATTCACTACATCGAAAGCGACCACGCAATAGCGCACAACATATTACTGCAGTTATCCGATAAAACGGGAGAATTCGATTATAAAAAGCTGCGTTATCAAACCGATCAGATTTACTTTAAATCTTCCGAAGAAATGATAAGCCTTTTTAAAGATTACGAAGGCGCAGTTGAAAACACACTGGAAATAGCATCGAAAATTGAAGACAGTATTAAATTCGGCGGACTGCATTTCCCCACTTTCCCTATTCCCGAAAATTCGCCGGCCCAGAACCTTGACGATTACTTTGAATTTCTTTCCAGAGAAGGACTTAAAAAAAGGTATAAAGGCAAAGAAATTCCGCAGGAAGCAATTGAAAGATTTGATATGGAAATTAAGGTAATCCGAGATATGGGTTATTCAGGTTATTTCCTTATTGTCCAGGATTTTATTAATGCAGCTAAAGATCAAAAAATACCTGTTGGACCCGGAAGAGGCAGCGCGGCTGGAAGTCTGGTTGCATTCGCTTTGGGAATTACAAACGTTAACCCGTTGGATTTCGACCTTCTGTTTGAAAGATTTTTAAACCCTGCCAGAAGATCGATGCCTGATATAGATATAGACTTTGCCGACGATCAGCGGGGTGAAGTAATTGAATATGTTAAACAAAAATACGGCGAAGATTCGGTATGCCAGATAGTTACTTTTAATACTCTTTCTTCAAAAGCTGTATTAAAAGATGTTGCACGCGTTCTTAAAATTCCTATTCCGGTTGTTAATGAAATAACCAAACACATTCCTTCATTATTCGGTAAAGTATATTCTATCGAAAAGGCATTAAACGAAGTTCCTGAATTACAGCCGGTAAAAGAATCGACAGATCCGGTTATCCAGGAACTTATAAAATATTCAAAAGTTCTTGAAGGAATGAATAGAAATTCTTCGAAACACGCCGCGGGAGTTGTAATAGCTCCTGGTCCTGTAAGCGATTATGTGGCAATTGCGCGTGCTGGAAATGAAGGAGATATTGTATCCCAGTTTAATATGAAAGAACTTGAAGCAAGCGCCGGTTTGCTTAAAATGGATTTTCTCGGATTAAGAACTCTTTCAATTATCCGAGATACATTAAATCTGGTAAAACAGACACGAAACATAGATCTTGATATAGATGATATTCCTCTGGACGATCCTAAAACATACGAGCTTTTTGCAAAAGGACAAACAACAGCGATATTCCAGTTTGAATCCGGTGCAATGCGCGAATACCTGAAAAATCTTCAGCCTGCAAGCTTAAAAGATCTTGCGGCAATGAATGCCCTTTACCGTCCCGGTCCTATGGATCAGATACCGGATTTTATCGACCGTAAATTTGAAAGAAAAAAGGTTGAATATCTTCACGAAGTACTTGAACCTATACTTAAGGAAACTTATGGTATTATTGTATATCAGGAACAGGTAATCCAGATTGCAAATAAAGTTGCCGGAATGAGCCTTGCCGATGCTGATTTATTGCGCAGAGCAATGGGTAAAAAAGATGCCAAGGCGATGGCAGAACAGCGCGATATTTTTGTTAAGGGAGCAGTAGAACGAAATATTCCCCAGAAAATTGCCGAACAGATTTTTACGGACATCGAAAAATTTGCAAGCTACGGATTTAATAAAAGTCACGCTGTGGCATACAGTCTGGTTGCATATCAAACAGCATATCTTAAAGCCAATTATTTACCTGAATTTCTTGCGGCAAACCTTTCAAACGAATTTGGCAATCCAGATAAAGTATCAGTACTGCTGGATGATTGCAGAAAGATGAAAGTAAAAGTTCTGCCGCCAAGCGTAAATAATCCTTCAACAAAATTCAGCGTCGAAAACGGACAAATTATTTTCGGGATGTGTGCAATTAAAAACGTTGGAATAAATGCGGTTGAAGCTTTAAAAGAAAGCCGGAAAAAACTTGGCAGAAAATTCAACACCATTTTCGATTTGTGCTCGAATACCGATAACCGTATAGTTAACAAAAGAGTGCTGGAAGGGTTGGTAACTGCCGGAGCACTTGATGAACTTACCGGATTCCGTTCGCAGAATTTTGCTGCAATAGAAACCGCGCTCGATTTTGCTTCGAAAGCAAAAACAGCAAAAGAAAAACAGGTTGGCAGTCTGTTCGGTGAAGATTCCGAAGAATTTAAAATTCACGAACCTGAGCTTCCTAATATACAGCCTTGGGACGATAAAGAAAAACTGGCTCGCGAAAGAGAAGTATTAGGATTCTATTTATCCGATCATCCATTGCGCAAGTTCGAAAGTGAATTTGCTTCTTTTGCAACAGTACAATTAGGCGAACCGGATACTTTTACTCAGGAAGATAATGTGCGGGCTTGCGGAGTTATTACAGAAGTAAAAACTAAAATTGATAAATCCGGCAGAAAAATGGCATTTATAAAATTGGACGATTTTACCGGAAGCTGCGAATGCCTTATGTTTTCAAAAATTTATGAAGAATTTGGCAAGTGCATCGAAAAAGAAAATACTGTTCTTGTAAAAGGAAGACCCGAAAGCAGCGGCGATTCAATTAAATTGCACATCGAAGAAGCATTCCCTTTAAACGAAGCAAAACAGATGCTTGCAAAAAATATAATTATTTATCTCGATTCCGAAAAACACGATAAAGATACTTTGTTATCGCTGAAGAATATTTTTAATGAAAATAAAGGCGGGGTTCAGGTTTATCTTTGCATAAATAATAGCGGAAAAGGAATTGAAAAATATATGCTTCAGGATATAAAAATAGACCTCATAGATGAATTTATATCAAAAATAACAGATTTATTGAAGGAAAACAGTTTCAGATATACAGTATAAATTTTTTGTATATGATTATTGTCAAATTGACTTAAACAAATAAAATATTTACTTTTAAAGCTGTAATTAATATTAAAGAAAGCAGGTTAGATGGAAAACAAATATGCACTTATTTTAGGAGCTTCAAGCGGATTTGGAGGAGCAGCCGCTATTGAGTTAGCAAAAAACGGATATAACATTATAGGAATTCACTTAGACAGGCAAGTTACAATTCCAAACGTAAATCAGATTATAAAAAAAATAGAAAAAAATCACAGAAAGGGGTTATTTTTTAATATAAATGCTGCCGATCAGATAAAAAGAAATGATGTTCTTGATGAAATTACCGAACGATCTTCAGGAGAAGATAAAATTAAGATAAATGTACTGATCCATTCCTTGGCTTTTGGTACACTTAAACCTTTTATTACATTAAAACCCGAAGACGGAATAAACAAAGCTCAAATGGAAATGACGCTTGATGTAATGGCTCATTCTCTTGTTTACTGGACGCAGGGTTTGGTTCAGCGTGGACTTCTTGCAAAAAATGCAAGGATAATTGCTTTAACAAGCGCCGGTTCGCAGACTGTAATTCCATCCTACGGTGCGGTTTCTGCTGCAAAAGCTGCTGTTGAATCCCATATCCGATACCTTTCTGTTGAGCTTGGCTCGATGGGAGTTACGGCTAACGCAATTATGGCGGGAGTTACAGATACCCCGGCGCTCAGGAAAATACCCGGATCGGATATGATGCTTTCTTCTGCCAAATTAAAAAATCCTATGGGCAGACTTACCACTCCCGAAGATGTTGCAAAAGCTATTATTTGTCTTTGCGATGAAAAATCCGATTGGATCAGCGGTAATGTAATAGGTGTTGACGGCTCTGAATACAGAGTTAATTATATGGGAGAAAAAGTTTGTAAAAATATTAAATAGATTTTAAAAATTTTCTAAGATTATTCCGGAGAAACATAATGAAACCAATTACATTTACAGATTCAAATTTTGAAAATGAAGTAGTGAAATCGGATATACCGGTTGTAATAGACTTTTGGGCTGCCTGGTGCGGACCTTGCCGGATGATTGCTCCGGTTATAGAAGAACTTGCCGGAGAATTTGACGGTAAAGTTAAAATAGGAAAACTTGATGTTGACGAAAATCAGCAGTCTGCTATTAAATACGGTGTGCGCAGTATTCCTACAGTTCTTTTTATTAAAAACGGACAAGTTGCAGATACCGTAATAGGAGCAGTGCCAAAATCAGTTTTTGTAGAAAAAATTAATGCATTGTTATAATAAATAATTTGATAACGGAAGCATAACTAAACAGGAAAATTGGAAATGAAAAAGATACTTATCTCAGATAATTTAGATCCGCGCTGTGTTGAAATATTTAAAGAGAGTAATATTCAGGCAGATTTGAAACCAGGTTTATCGAAAGAAGAACTTCTTAATATTATTGGCGATTACAACGGCTTAATAGTCCGAAGCGCTACTCAGGTTACTGCCGAAGTAATTGAGAAAGGCGTTAATTTGGAAGTAGTAGGCCGCGCAGGAACAGGTATTGACAACATTGACGTAAATGCTGCAACGCGTAAAGGTATTCTTGTGATGAACACTCCCGGTGGGAATACAATCTCTGCTGCCGAGCATACATTTGCTTTAATGATGTCTCTTTGCAGAAATATTCCGCAGGGTGACCGTACAATGAAAGAAGGAAAGTGGGAAAGAAAAAATCTCAGCGGCTGCGAATTGAGCGAAAAAACAGTCGGAATAATCGGCCTTGGAAAAATCGGGCGCGAAGTTGCTTTAAGGGCACAAGCTTTTAATATGAAAGTACTCGGTTACGATCCGATTATGTCTGAAGAAGCTGCTGCAAAATTAGGTATTCAGCTTGTCTGTTTGGATGATATTTATGCTCAGGCTGATATTATAACATTGCATGTTCCTTTAAACGACAAAACAAAAAACTTAATATCCCTTGAAACATTGAAAAAATGTAAAAAAGGTGTTAAAATAATAAATTGCGCCCGCGGCGGAGTTGTTAATGAAGATGAAATTGTAGAAGCTATTGATAACGGATATGTTTCCGGGGCTGCATTCGATGTATATTCCGAAGAACCGCCGAAAAATGAAAAACTTGTTAAACATCCTAAAATAATCTGCACACCTCATCTGGGTGCTTCTACTGTTGAAGCTCAGGAGAAAGTGGCTTTTCAGATTGCCGAGCAGATTGTTGATTTTTATAATGGAAAGGATTTCAGCGGTGCAGTAAACAGTACTGCAGTTAAAACATCCGATAAAACAATTTCTCCATTTATCCGCTTAGCCGAAGTTTTAGGTTCGATGATTGCGCAGTTTTCAGGAAAGAATATTTCGGATATAAGAATTATTTACGATGGCGAAAATTTAAAGGAATACGCAAAAGCATTATCGGTTGGTGCTGTTAAAGGAATTCTTTCAAATACAATACACGAACCTGTTAATACAATTAACGCTTTATTTTTTGCAAAAGAAATGGGATTGGATTATAAAGAAATTTTTAATCCATCAAGTATTAATTATGCTGCCGAAATAACGATAAAAGCAAAAACAGAATTAACTGAAATTAGTGTTTCGGGTACTGTTTTTAACGATACAGAAATAAGAATTACCAGTATTGACGGTATAAAATGCGAAATTATTCCATCAGGTTATATACTTTTTTACAGAAATATAGATAAACCAGGAATGCTTTCTCAGGTAAGCAAAATACTGGCCGATTACAATATAAACATAGGCGGGTTATCGCTTGCGCGTCAAGATAATGTAAAAGAAGCTATGACTGCTGTTAGTGTTGATTCCGAAATTTCTAATGAAGTATTAGCTCAAATATCGCAAATTAAAGATGTTAAGGAAGTTTTCTTTGTACATTTTTAGCTTATATTAAAAAAAAAGCTAAATTATTTAATAATATTTGTATTTAGGCGCAAAATTATTATTTTATGGAATAGTAATTTTATTGTGTGATATTAGAAGTATACATTGTTGGGGGCAATGTATGGTTTTAAGGTAATTTTTATTATTTAATATAAGCGAAAGTCCATGAAAAATTCTGTTTCGCCAAATACAATTTATATTCTACTTTCCGAATATTTCTTTTGTTCCAATCGCAGCCACATATTGTTATATTTTAATAAGACTATTGTTCCATTAATTCTGAACCAGAAAATAAAAGGAGGAATAACAGGAATAACTATAATACAGTTTAATTTATTTTGCTTTATTTAATTAACTATTCAGGAGAATAATATGCATCGAAAAATTTTTTACTGTCTCTTACTTCTTTTGTTAATGCCGGTTTTATTGCTGGCAAGCACAAAAGGAAGAATTAAAGGTAAAGTTGTTGATCTTCAGACAAACGAACCTTTAGTTGGTGCAAACGTTCTTGTTATCGGTTCAAGCACAGGAGCTGCAACCGATGCAAGCGGAGAATTTGTGCTGCAAAACCTTGAAGCCGGGACTTATACCCTGAAAGCTTCATATCTCGGTTATCAGTCGATAACAATTTCTAATATAAGGGTAAATGCAGATCTTACTACAGATATAGATTTCCAACTGCCGGCAGAAGGAATTAATGTAGGTACTGTGGAAATCATAGCAAAAAGACCCCTTATACAAAAAGATAATACTAATAAAATTAGAATCACTTCAAGCGAAGATATTGCCGCTTTGCCTGTGAGAAGCGTTAACCAGATTATTGGATTAAGCGCGGGAGTTGTATTGCAGGATAATGCAGTTTTTATCCGCGGCGGACGTATTGATGAAGTTGGATTTTACCTTGAAGGAACTTCAATAAAAAATCCTATGACAGGAGGAAGAGGAATTACATTGTCGCAAGATGCAATTGAAGAAGTTCAGGTTCAATCCGGCGGTATGACTGCTGAATTCGGTAACGGAAATGCCGGTATTGTAAGACAGTAGCTTAAAACTGGAGGAGCTGAATTAAAAGCTAGTCTCGAATACATAACTGATAACATTACTTTTAAAAGTAAAAATAATGCTTATGATGGCGAAAAGCGTTTAGGCGCTTACTGGTATGGATATGATGAATTAAGCGCTGTTTTAAGCGGACCTATGCCGTATTTTGAAAACAGAGTGAAATTTTTCGCTAATTTTAATTATCAATTTAATAGAGACAACGATCCACAGCCTTATCCCGGTATCAATATCGGTAATATTGTATTTACAAATGGCGATAGTGCCAATTTTGTATATCCTGCAGGAGCTATTAAAGGAAACAGACGCGAATCATATTCGTATGCCGGTACTTTAAATATCGATCTTAATCCGGTTATAATCCGTTTATCCGGAACTTATGCCGACATTACATTTGATGATTACAGACCGACTTTACAAAGTATGTTTAACGACAGAATAGAAAAAGGCAAGCAATTTAACGGTTCCTTAAACTTAAAATTAACTCACGTAATTGATAACGAAATGTTTTATGAGGTCTCTTTGGGTTACTTCTATATGGAAGGAAATACCAGAGATCCTTATCTTAAAGGAGATTACTGGTCTTACGGAGATTCATTAGCCAATGCAAAATACGGTTTTAATGCGCAGCCTTCACGTTATGCCGCTCCTGTTGACTGGAGAATTTACACTTTCAATTTTACAAAACCGGGAACAGTAGTATCCAATTTTACAAAATTCGATAGAAGAAACTTTAACATTAACGCATCTTTAACTTATAATCCTAATAAAACACACTCTTTGAAATTAGGAGGAGAGTTTATTCAATATACTATGAGAAATTGGAGTACAAGCGTATTGCAATCTTCACTTATTGGAACATATATGAACCAGCGCGCTTCGTATCCTGGACTTACTTCAAAAGAACTAAAAGAAACTATTTTACGCGGAAATAACGGTGGCGTAAACAATTACGGATATGATGTTTTAGGTGAAGAATATGACGGCAACGGATTTTACGCTCCGCATAAACCTATAATGGCAGCAGCATATATTCAGGATAAAATTGAATATCAGGATATTATTCTTAATCTTGGTTTAAGATGGGATTATATGGATGTTGATAACCTGCAGATGAAAAATCCTGCCAGACCATGGGAAAGTATTGATTTTGCTAACAATAACACGTTGCTTGAAAATGGTTGGGAAGCTACGCGTTCTTTCAGTTATGTAAGTCCCCGTATAGGAATATCTTTTCCTGTATCGGATAAAACAATGTTTCATGCACAGTTTGGTAAATTTGTTCAATATCCGCGGTTAGTAGATGTTTATCAGGGTTATCACAGAACAGCTTATGAAATCGGTCAGAATTTCTTCTTCGGATCCCCGACAGGAAGAAATATTGAACCTACCAAAACAACTCAATATGAAATCGGTTTTACTCAGCAGTTAACAGATTTTCTTTCATTTGATTTAACAGCTTATTATAAAGATGTTAAAGATCAGGTAGTGTTTGCAAAACAAGTACTAGATAAGGATAGTCCTGTTGCAGGGTTACGCGATTATAATACATTAGCAAACGGCGATTTTGCAACTACAAAAGGATTTGAAGTAACCTTTACTATGAGAAGATATCAAAGATTGCAGATGAATGCAAACTTATCTTTCCAGGATGCACGCGGAACAGGATCTTACCCGAATTCAAACAGAGGTATAATGGGTACGCCTGTTGAAAACAGATTTTTCCAGCCGGTTTATATTTCTCCTCTTGAATATAATAACGATTTAAGAGCAAATTTAAACCTCGATTACCGTTTTGGCGTGAATGACGGCGGAAGTATCTTAGAACAGATGGGAGCTTCTTTACTGGTTGAATATTCAAGCGGACATCCTTTTACCAGAGGAACAGGCGGAATTGATTTGGAAGGCGATGCAAGAAACAGACAGCCTGTTGAACCATTAGGTGCATCAACAACTCCTTCAACTTTGCAATTCGATCTTAGAATTGATAAATCTTTTGATATTTACGATAAATTAAAAGCAAATGTTTATGTTCTGATTATCAATTTGTTCGATGCTAAAAATATCGAGAATGTTTTCCTCAGAACAGGTACAACTGACGATGACGGAGTAATTAACGATCCTTCCTTGCGTCCTGCCGGTTATGGAGCGGATTACGATGCTTTGTATAAAGCAATTAATGTTGATTATTACGAGCAATATCAGGCAGCAGGCGGATTGCAGACAGCGCCATATTTTTATGGGTCGCCTCGTCAAATCAGATTAGGAATTAAGCTTGAATATTAATAAAATCTTGCTAATCAAGATGCTAAACAGGAGTTTAATATGATGAAAAAATTAAATAAAAGTATAAGGATCTTTTTTATTATATCTTTTGCAGTAGCTGTTTCGGTTAATGCTGAAGGCATAAGAGATAAAAAAGCTTCTCTTAATAAAAGTGCAGGAAGTCCTGCCCAAACAAAATTTAATATTAATAACGTATCAACTTATTTTTCCAATAACGGCGATTCGGATTTAGACCCTGCCAGCAACAGCGGATTTATATTCCCGAAAGGAAGCAACAGAGGCGTATTCTTTGAATCCGGATTAGTTTGGGGTGGGAAAGTTGATAATAGTGTAAGAGTAGGAGGTTCTACTTATTCACAAGGATTGCAGGGAGGCAGAATAACAAATTCAGGTTTGCCTACAAATCAGCTTATTGCAGAAAATCCTTCAGAAAATCATGTAAGAATTTACCGTGTTAGAAGAGATTACAAAATCGGAATTTTAACACCGGAAGCTGTTGATGAAGGTGTTACTGTTGATGAAATATATGCACAGTATGAAAAAGACTGGAATGAGTGGCCGGCACAATACGGCGCTCCTTACGATGACGTCGATTCAAATGGTGTATATGATCCAACAGTCGATATACCTGGTGTCCCAGGTGCAGACCAGACAATCTGGTATGTTGCAAACGACTTAAATACATCCTATGTCTCTGGTTTATACGGTTCACCGCCGATGGGAATAGAAATGCAATTAACTGTTTGGGGATATAATCGAGGCGGAGCATTAGGTAACATGCTCTTCAGAAAATATCAAATAATCAATAAATCGAATAAAAATTTCGAAGATATGTATGTTGCAATGTGGTCTGACCCTGATTTAGGAGATGCAAACGATGACTATGCAGGATGCGATACAACTTTAAGTTTAGGTTTTATTTATAACGGACAATCTGCCGATCAGACTTATACTGACGGCAGAGTTCCTGCAGCAGGATTCGACTTCTTCCAAGGACCTTTAATTCAGGGTGAAGCAGGAGATAGTGCAATATTTAAGAATAAAAAAGTTTATGGAAAAAAGAATATGCCAATGACAGCATTTTTCTATTTTATAAATTCTGATGCTATTTATTCCGATCCACCTTTAGGTGAATATCAAGGTACAACTGAAATGTATAATCTTTTGCAGGGAAAAATCGGTACTTCCGGTGATTTATTCCCTATTCCCGATGAAGTTGGCGGAGGTTTTACAACTCTTCCATTATCAGGTGATCCAAATAGCGGTACCGGATATATAGATGGTATATTATATCCTCCAGGTGATAGAAGATTTGGTATGGCATCCGGACCATTTACAATGGCTGCCGGTGATACTCAGGAAGTTGTAGTAGCTCAAATTGCCGCTAGAGGTTCAAATTATATGTCTTCTGTTGAACTCTTAAAATCATATGATGAAGCTGCACAGAAGGCTTATGATAATTTCTTTAAATTACCTTCTCCGCCTAACCCGCCCAAAGTATCTGTTACTGAAATGGATAATAGCATTATTCTCAATTGGGGAAAAGATTTAAAAAATGCTGAGTTAACAGAATCACAAGATGATCAAGGGTATAAATTTCAAGGATATAATATTTATCAACTACCTAATGCCTTTAATTTTGATGAGGCTCAAAGAATTTTCACATTTGATATTAACGATGGTGTTAAAACAATAGTTGGTGAAGAGGTTGACCCTGCAACTAGTGCAACAATTACTACCGTTCAGCAAACAGGAAGTGATAATGGAATTTCAAGATCTGTGAATATTACAAACGATAAATTCAGCGGCAAACCTCTTGTTAACGGAAATAAATATTATTTTGCTGTAACAGCTTATAATTATAATGAAGATCCGTTAGCAGTACCAAACAATTTGGAGAATACAATAGCTGTTGTTGAAGTTATACCTCAGGGACTTAATCCAGGTTATCGTTACGAAGGAGCTTATGGACAGAATATAGAAGTGATACACAATGGTCCTTCTGATGGCATAATTGAAGCAATTGTAGAAGATCCCAAAGAATTAACAGGAAAAACATATACAATATTTTTTGAAGAAATTGCAGATACAAATTCTGCATTGTATGGAAGCACTGTATGGGGGGCTTTTTCAGGAAATGATACTCTTATTAAAAGGCAACCTCAAATACCTTATGATAATAGTAATAGTTCAGCGCCTGTAATTGATGGGGTAAAAGTTGCTGTAAAAGGTCCCTCCCTTGGTTTTAAGAGTGTTTATGAAACAGATGCTTCAGATGCAGTTGTTGATCCAAGTGTATCAATTTTAACACCTAGTCTTGGATCAACAGGTTATATACTTAGTCATCGTTTACATGTTTCTGGCTCAGCAGGCAGAACTTGGGATCGATTTGAACAATGGGGTATGGATGATGTAATCATTGATTTCTCAGAAACATCTTTAGCTTGGGACTACATAAATGAAACTATTCAAGTAGACACAAGTACTTTGCAGCCTATTAGAATTCCTTATTCAGTATATAGGGTTAAATTTCCTTCTGGTGAAAAAATAAGGTTATTTGCAGGTTTTTACGACATTGATGGAGATGGCACTTGGAATATGCCGAAGGATGGAGATGAATATATTTGGGTAGATGTTTATGGACCTTGTTATGAATCTATTTTTGCATGGCAGGGATATGATGCTAATGGTAATGAGATTCAATATAATCCAGCAAATGATGCTCAATATGTTGAAGAAAACAACCTCTATACTTCTGCGAATACTACTTTCGGAGATGCAACAGGTGAGTTTATATACCCATTTTTAACCGAAACATTTTTCTGTATGTATCTTACAAATGCAACACCTCCGTTTGGGAACAAGATAGTAATATCTACAAACAAAGCAAATACAAATGCAGACCAATTTACCTTTACAGCTCCAACTTCCGGATATGATGCTGAGTTGGCAAAAGAAGATGTTAAGAAAATTAACGTTTATCCTAATCCGTACTATGCTGTTAATCCAGAAGAAATAAATAAATACGAAAGATTTGTTACATTCACTCATTTACCGCGCAAAGCAAATATTAAAATATTTAACCTTGCGGGACAATTAGTTAGAAGTATTCAAAAAGAAAATAATTCGCAGTTTGCAAAATGGGATTTGAAGAACGATTCAGGTTTACCAGCTGCCAGCGGTATGTACATTGCTCATATAGATTTACCAGAAATCGGTAAATCTGTAATTGTAAAACTGTCGATTATTCAGGAACAGCAGATTTTGGATAGATTCTAATTAAATAATAGTTTAGGAGAAATAAAATGAAACATATAAAATTATTGACATTACTATTTGTCCTTATTTCTGCTGTAAATATATTTGCAAGCGGCGGAAAAAGGAACGGTACAGCCGGAGCTGCAACGCTTTTAATACCGGTTGGTGCCAGAGGAGTAGCAATGGGCGGTTCTACCCTTGTTAACTCTGTCGGTGTGGAATCGATGTATTGGAACCCGGCAAACCTTGCCAGAAGTGAAAACTCAACAAGCCTTTTTATATCGCATATGACCTATTTAGCTGATATAAATGTAGAGTATGGAGCTCTTGGTGTAAATCTTGGAAGTTTCGGATCGTTGGGAATTGATATTAAGGCCTTAAAAGTCGGTGATATTCTGATAACAGATACACAAAATCCTGACGGAACAGGTGCAACATACAATCCTTCTGTTACAGTTATAGGTTTAACATATGCCCGTGAATTAAATGACAGAATAGCTGTTGGTGTTACTATAAATTATATAGATGAAACTATAGACCGTGTGAGCGCTTCAGGTATTTCATTTAATGCGGGTGTTTCATATATTAATTTTGCAAACATTGACGGTTTATCTTTTGCAGTAACAATGAAAAACCAGGGGCCTGAAATGAAATATGAAGGATCGGGTTTGAGAATTGATGCTACTGCCGATGATCTTAAACGCGGAAAACAGTCATATCTTGCTGATGCTGCCAGTTTCGAATTACCTTCTTCTCTTGAGTTCGGCGTTGGTTATAAATATGCATTAGATACCCAGAATGAAGTTAATGTTTCGGGTGTTTTTCAAAACAATAACTTCTGGAGCGATGAATATAAAATAGGCGCCGAATATGGTTTCGACAATATGTTCTTTGCCCGCGTGGGATATGATTTTGCTCCCGATGTTGATAAAGAAGCACATATTTACGGTTTTGCAGCAGGCTTTGGTATAAACTACGAATCCAACGGTTTTGCAGCAAAATTTGATTATGCTTACAGACAAACAGAAGTGTTTGACGGCAACCACGTATTTTCAATATTACTAGGATTATAATTACTTAAAGAAACCCGGTTAAAATGCCGGGTTTCTTTTTCCAAAATAAACATTCCTTTTATTCCTTTTTGAAATATCTTCCGCAATTAGTATAATTGGTTTTAAGATTATTTTCTTTCACTAGAGGAATTCCAATGAAACGTCTTTTTTTTATTATGCTGTTAATTATGCTTGAATTCTTGCAAGCTCAAGCTAAAATGAATTTTGAAGTTGATTACGCAAAATTCAAATATGATTCTGTTTCAAATTTTGTTGAAGTTTATTACTTAGTAGACGCATCGGTACTGACTCCTAAACCCGACAGTTCGGGTTTCCTTTCGCAGGCTGTGTTGAATTTTGTTATTTTTAATCCTGTTACAAAAGATACAATTGCAGGAAACAGTTATAAGTATGAAAAGTTTTATAACGACTCAACTGAATTAAGAGCTCCGAACCAATCGCAATTAGGTTTGCTTTCATATGCAGTTCCTTTAGGGAAATACACATTAGAGGCAACAATATATGATGCAAATAATTTAAAAAAATGGCAGAAAAAAACACAAGAAATTATAATAGAAAACTTCGAATCGGCTTATGTAAAGGTAAGCGATATTGAATTAGCTGTAAATATTAAACAAATGGATGAACAACAAAAGTCTATTTTCTATAAAAATTCCTACGAGGTTTTACCAAATCCTTCGGGTTTATATACCGATAATTCGCCTGTATTATTTTATTATTCCGAAATTTATAACCTTAAAAGTCTTGCTGATACCTCTTACTTAATAACAAAAAGCCTGTTTAACAGCAGAAATCAAAAAATGACATCTCAGTCAAAGAGTGTTCGTTCAGATGTTAATTCAATAGTTGATGTAGGACTTTTTCAATTAAAAAATTATCCGACAGATAAATATTATATAATGATTGAAATTACAGATCCGGTAACGCGACGTATTTCTTCTTCAGTAAGAAGTTTTATTTTATATAATCCCAATGTAAAGGATTCAGTTGTTGCTTATAATGTTTCAGGAACATATATGCAATCGGAATTTGTAAATATGAGCGAGGAAGAATGCGATTTAATGTTCGATCAATGCAAATATATTGCCGTTGAAAATGAGACTGATGAATATAAATCTTTAAGAACTGAAGAATCGAAAAAGGAATATATGTATAATTTTTGGTTAAAAAGAGATCCAAACCCTGGTACAATGATTAACGAATTAAAAAGCGATTATATGCAAAGAGTTGATTTTGTAAACAGAAATTACGGTAATTTTAACAGTGCCGGATACAAAAGCGACAGAGGAAGGATTTATCTCATATACGGAGCTCCCGATGATATTGAAAGATATCCGAATGAAAAAGATAAAAAACCATACGAAATATGGACATACCAGTCGATTGAAGGTGGAGTTTACTTTGTTTTTGCAGATGTAAGGGGAATATCGCGCTATGAACTTATGCACTCAACAAAAAACGGTGAGATGAAAGACCCTGAATGGGAAAGAAGAATAGCTACAGAATAAGGAATGTCTTTCAATAAAAATAAAATAGAGTTTTTAATTTTTAAGTTGTTAGAGTTTTTCAGTAGTATATTCGGACTGAAAAACTCTTATATCATAGGAACAATTGTAGGATTAACTTTCTGTTATTTAATCCCGGTCAGAAAAAAAACTGTTTACAGCAATCTGCAAAAAGCTTTTCCTGAGTACGAAAAGAAAAAAATCAAAAAACTAATCAGGGCAAATTATATCAGCATCGGAACCCTTTTTGCTGAAATTATGTGTGTTCCTCGCTGTACCGAAAGAGAAATATTCGAAAAGTTTGAAGCAGATAGAGAGCTTATGATTAAAAATTTCACTCACGATAAAGGGGTGATTTTGTTAACCGGGCATTTCGGTAATTGGGAGCTTGGGGCAATTTTAACCGGCTTGATTTTACAAAAAAGTATAAATGTTTTGGCAAAACCACAAAGGAACGGCTATATAACAGATTGGCTTAAAGAAATGAGAGGAAAATTCGGTAACAAATCAGTTATGCTGGGCACTTCTGTGCGCGAATTATATTCGTTACTGAAAAAAGGAGAAATTGCAGGTGTTGTTGGCGATCAGCGCGGACCGATTGAAGGTATGAGAGTAAATTATTTCGGTTACGAAACAGCAGTTTACTCTGGTGTTGCAGAAATAGCAGTTAAAACTGAAAGTAAAATAGTGCTTTGTTTTGTTGTAAGAAAACCAAATAAAAAATACACTCTCGAAATGGAAGAGATCGATTATAAAAATTTTACCGGCACTTCGGAAGATAAAGTAAAAATGATTAATGTTCAGTATTTTTCAATTTTAGAAAAATATGTAAGGCTTTATCCCAGTCAATGGTTCTGGATGCATAAGATTTGGAAATACTGAAATGAAAAGAATTTTAGTTTTACAGACTGCGTTTCCGGGTGATGCAATTTTAACTTTGCCTTTAATTCAAAAGATATTTGAAAAATACGAAAAACCTGAGATCGATGTCATATGTATTCCGGCTTCAGCTGATATTTTTAAGGCTTCACCTAAAGTAAATTCAGTGTTGATTCTTGATAAAAAAAATACTGAAAAAAGCTTATTCAGTCTTTTAGGTTTTTCTAAAAAGATAAGAAAAAATAAATATGATATATTATTCTCTCCGCACAGATCATTTCGCAGCGGAATTATATGCTTTTTTTCTTTTATTCCCGAAAGAATATCTTTTGATAATGCAAGTATAAAGGAAGCATATACTAAAGTTGTAAAATACCGGAAAGATTTGCACGAAGTCCAAAGGAATTTATCGCTTTTGAACACCGAAGCATTATCAGATTTTCCGGAAATATTACCGGAAATTGTTGCAAGCAGTGAATGCAAGGCAAAAATACAAACTATACTTGGTAAAATTAAAAGTGAAGAAATTGTTATTGTTGCGCCGGGTAGTGTTTGGGAAACAAAAAAATATCCCGAGGAGTATTTTAAAACGATTATCGAATATTTAATAAAAAAGGGCAAAACTGTTATAGCAGCAGGTTCTTCAAACGACAAAGACTTGTGCGGCAGACTTTCGGAAGACAAAAATAATTATTTCAATTTAGCCGGAGAATTAACAATTCCTGAAACTGTTGAACTTATGCGGTATGCCAGTCTTGTAATCTGCAACGACAGCGCACCGGCACATATGGCAGTTTCGGCAAATCAAAAAGTATTAACAATATATTGTTCAACAATTAAAGATTTCGGTTTTTATCCCTATACTTCTAAAAGCAGCATTATAAGTTATAACGAAATTGACTGCAAACCCTGCGGAATTCACGGTCATAAAAAGTGTCCTTTAGGGCATTTTAATTGCGGGAAATTATTATTACCTGAAAAAGTTATTGAAAAGATTAAAGAAATTTTGGCATGTTAACAAAAAAATCATTTAAATTAGACTTTAAAAAAACTTTATAATGAAAAAATTAAAACTAAAAGATCTTAAAAATTCATCGGTCTATCTAACACCGCATTTCCCGATATTAAGTACAAAACGATATAAAATCGGTTTCTTAAGTTTTGTATTAATTATTGGCAGTTATTCGCTTTTAGTAGCTTTATTTACTACGGGAATACTTATTTTTACACCGGCAAAAGAAATTCCATTTCTGTTTGAAAACATTGAATTGCAAAAACAGCAGACGAATTTTGAAATTCTTGAGCAGAAAGTAAGACTTCTTACTGCTGAAATTAATAGGATTTCGGACATTAACAAAAGCTTAAAGTATGCAATTATATTAGGAGTAGAAGATTCTGTTGATACTACGAATGCAGTTTACGACAGTCTTAAAGCAAAAAAAGAATCCGGTTTCGGGAATAATATTTTCACTATTACGGCTTTTCTGATAAATAAGTATTTCGCACAAAACAGCTCAACTTTTTTTATTTCTCCTGTAAACGGTTTTATAGTAAAAGAGTATAACGAAAAGAAGGGTCATTTGGGGATTGATTATGGAGTTAAGGAAGGAACTGTAGTATCTGCTGCTGCAGGAGGTTATGTGGTTTTTGCAGGAAGAACTTTTGAAGACGGAAACGTAATAATTATAAAACATAAAGGCGAGTACATTTCAATTTATAAACATTGTTCGGTCTTGTTAAAAAAAAACAGGGATACGGTAGTGCAGGGGGAAACA
>JAAYAN010000067.1 GCA_012719345.1 Ignavibacteria bacterium
AAATCGTTAGCATTTCCCACATTGTCCTATTCTGTTCAACACTCCGCTTTGACTTATACGGTCTAACTTCAACTGTGAGGGGCATATTCTCACCCTGTGCCGTTTTAGCCATTGTTTCGGCAACTTGCCCCGCAGTCCACTTGTCAGCCGTTACAAAGCTAATAATAGCCTTGTCAGCCGTAAATGATAGACGGTCAAATTTAGCTTTGAACTTCATCGTACTTGTTCTTGTAAGTCTTTAACTAATGCCTTAAACTGTTCTAAATTTAACTCGTTTGCCTTTCTCTTGCTGAACTTTCTTTCCATTGTTTCCGCTATCATTGTGCCTGTGATTTTGCCTTTTGAGTTGTCAATAAGTTCTTTAAGCTGTGCCTTATAATCGTTTTCCTCTTTCGGCTCTGGTTTAGGTTTTGGCTTTGTTTCAGTCTCGGGCTTCCCCTGTGTTGCGTTTAATGCGTCGCTTTCTGTGATTTCATAAACATTTTGATAGAGGTAGCGTTTGATGTAAGTCTGTACCGCTCCTAAATTCTGCACATCGTGGCAACCTTTCAATTGTGCTGTGCTCATAGGTGATGTGAATGTGATTTTATCTCCGCTTTCGCTATCAACAACATCGCAAGTCGCCAAGTCTGCGGTAAAGCTGATTATTGTCAAAATGCCCAATTCCTCATTGATTTTGTTTGTTACGGGCAAGATGTCGGATAGTTCATAGTATTTGTATTCTGCAAAACTATTTTTGCCTGACATCTTTACATTTGCTTGTTGAAACATTACTCTTGCTTTTGCAAGTTTTTTTGTTAATTTTTCCATAACTCCCTCCAAAACTTTATTTTATTTGTATATTTTTCCGCTCAACAATAGCAGCGCCTCTGACCTTTTTACCGCTTTCGATAGCTAACTTTATATCGGCTTTTAACGGCGTTCTTGTTATTTTAAAATATGCTTTCGGCAACTTGCTTTCGTCTACCTCAACCGCCTTGCTTGTTCTAAAAGACACCTTGCATTTTGGCGTTTCAAACTTGTCTTTCTCAAAAAGCTGCATACTCTGTGTAAGCCTTTCCTTTAAACTCTCTGCTAATCTTTCTTTTTGTTTTTGTCTTTCGTCAAGCCTTTGCTTTTCAGCTTTTATTAGTTCCGCCTCTGCATTTAATGTCTTAATCAAAATCGCATATGCTTCTGCTTTTTTCTCGAACTCGCCGTCTATACTTTCATACTCAATTAACATTTCCTGTGTTAATTCACCCTCGTTTTCCTGTGCCTTTTCAAGCCATTTGTAATAAGCGTCGTTGATTTCATACAATTTCATTTTTTGCCTCCTTTAACATCTCCCTTATCTTTTTGTTCCGTCCGGCCGTCTTGTAACATTTGACAAATCTCCCTTATATTTTTGTTCCGCTCAACCAATTTATAACATTCAACACAGATGTCCTTTCCGTTTACAGTGTAGTACTCCATACCTTCCAAGTCGGGTATATCGCACCCGCATAGATAGCAAGTTGTTTTTGTTTCCATTTTTTCATCTCCTTTATGTATTAAGCATTGATTCTTTTATACAAAGCGCGGATTTATTTTGTCAGTCATCATAACCCGCTTCCCTCAAAACCGCATTTATCTCAAAATCTTCGCTGTCAATTTTTAGAGCCTGTCCACATTCGTCACAATAATAGTCGCCGTTGTAGTCATAGTACTCGTCCCCTTCGTAAATGCCCATATCGCACTCGATGCATTTTTTTATCGACTCCGGTTCCCAATCGGGCTCTTTAAACCGTGCAAAATCTCTGCTCATAACTGTATCCCCCTTTGTTTTAATGCTTTTAATAAAGGTTTTTCCCTTTCCAAAAGTTCTTTTCGTCTGCTTCTGCTTTCCATTACTGTTGCTATTGCGTCTTCAATGTCCTCATCGTTCTTAAACTTTTTATACCCTATTGTCTGCGAGTGTGCCAAAATCGGTATTTTCTTTGCTGTGTTGCTTACATACGCCCTTGCTGACCTTTCCGATACTCCTAAAATGCTTGCTATCTCTTTTTTTGTCCGTCTGCTTTCCAACAATTCGGGCAATAACTTTGCCGCTATTTTTGCCTTCTCTTTTTCTAAATTCGGATTAAACATTTATTATTCCTCCTATAAACTCATTAATTTTGAGAAGCGCATCGTCTATGTCTGTCGCCTCTGCTTTAATTGGTTTAGTTGGTTTTGTGTAATCTTCAATGGTGTATAAAAAGCCTTTTTTCTGTAGTACTCTAAAATCTGGCGTAATGTGCCTTGTATACATTTCAATTCTAAAAATGTAACCGTAGGGTTTTTTACAAACAAGGTAACCGTCTTTTACAAGTGATAGATTTTCAAAATCTTTATAACTTAATATCATTATTTCCCTCCCATTTTTCTTATATAGCCCTCATTTACTTTGATTGTGATTTTGCCGTTTATCTTTGATATCATTAATATTTTTAACACCATCACACCTCCTCTTTATTTCTATGTATTTGTCGCAATCTTCCGGTTTAAGCAGTGCCAAAGTTTCACATATGTAACAAAGGCTTTTGCCATGTTCAAGCTCTCTTCCGCAGATACATTTTGTTTGCATAATTCACTCCTTTTTTGAGTTATTTATTAAAATAGCATTTCTGTTTTTCACAAAATTTTATTGTAGTTGCAAATTCGTCCTTAACCACAGAAATTATACATATGTCATTACTTTTCAAAACTTCTTCTATTTTCTCTGGCTTTGTGTTTTCAAGCGTTACTATGCAAGTTGCTAAACAGTTTGTATCCATAATTCCCTCTGCCGCCTTAGCTAAATCGCATAAATATCTGTTGCCCGAATATCTTTTCATTTCCCTTTCCCTCCGTATAAATTTTCTTTATTTGTAAAATTTTGTCCATTTAAATTTTAAAGCTCTTGCAATCTTTTTTTGAGTTTTGGTAAAAAAATTATTTCTTACCAATATTAAAAGTGTGAAAATACCCTTCTTTATCTTTAAAAGTTGCATAAATATAATTATTGTTGCTGATAAACTGAAATCCGACATATTTATATTCAGATATTTCTTTATCCGACATATAAGTTCTTAAATATTTGTAAATTTGCGTATATGGTAATTCAGCTAAAACATAAGATTTTTTCATTTCCTTCCCTCCCTGTATAAAATTTGTTTTATTTGTGTAATACTTGTAATACTACTACATCAAAAAAATATCGCTAATTTTAAGACTTAAAGCAGAAGCTATTTTTTTCATTGTAGAAACAGAAGGCTCTTGCAATTCGTTTTCTATCCTTGATAGTGAAGCCCTCGTTATTTTTGCCTTACTTGCTAAATGCTCTTGGCTTATATTCCTTTCTGCCCTTATTACTCTTAATCTATTTTTCAAGTTTTACCACCTCGCTTTGTTGATTTTCTTTATTGTATCACAAATAATACACCCTGTCAAATAAATAATACAAATAATTTTAAATATTTTTTTGCAATAAAAAGAGCCCCTCAATTAAGAGGGGTTTTTATTACTTATTTGCAAACTCTTCTATCAGCGCTGATACCGTTATGCCTTTTTTCCCTGCCGCCTGTTTTAGCTTTTCGTGCGCCGCAACCGTTAATGATATACCAACAACTCTCCGACTGCCATCCTCCGCTACCTCGCCAAAAAACTTTTCGTATTTGTCTGCGGTTAACTTTTCCTCTGCCCACTGTTTAGCATATTCGAAACTAATAGGCTTGATTTGCTCGCTGCCGCTCATTGCGTTACCGCCAACGCTAACAGCATACTTACTCATTGGTCCGCCTCGCCCGTGTATAAAAAACTCGCCTGTCTTTTTGCGGTACAGGTTTTCGATACAAAAGTTAAAATCTCTTGTGCTATAAGTGTTTGCCCACTCGCCGACCAGCTCCGCTGTGTCTGTGTTGTAAACTCTGCCTTCAATAATTTTTTTCATTTTCTCTCTCCTTTTTTGCGTGTCGGGGTTGCGACCGACCTCCCGCATTAACAGCCCCGAAGGGCCGTCGCTCTGCGTTATTTTGTAAAATCTTCAATACATTGTTAATTTCATTTTGAGTTCTCGTATTCTATCCATTCAATCATTTCCAAGAACCCATGCCGGAAGTCTTCAACAACTTTTTCAGCGTCACATTTCGTAACTTCTTCTTCAGTACTTCTACTTATATCAACGCTGTCTAAAATTTCTCTGAAGGTAAAATGAGAAGCTATTTTCTCGTTCTCATAAAGTTTTTTTGCGATTTCCGCATTGCTGATTGTTTTCATTTTCTTTCCTCCAATTTTTATTTTGCGGTTTTAAAGGGTGACCGCAAACCTTATCCAGCGTTACCAAGTTTCTGCTTCTTGCTCTTTTTCATACTCTTCCATTTCGTCCGCGGCATCATCGAATGCTTTCGTGGCGTCTATGTCTATGCCGTAACGGAAGGCTGTAATTCCACTTGCGACCTCTTGGTCTGTGCCAAGTGCTTTAATAAATTCTTTCTTTGACAGTTTTGTGCTCACTTTCTCGTAAGCCTCTTGAACACTGTCATATGCAACGACTTCTCCGTCGTTTGTCCAGATTACCACTTTACCAACTTTAAATCTTTTTGCCATTTTCTTTCTCCTTGCCCGCTGCCTTTTTGCAGCCGCGGCCTATTTACATTTTTATTATAGCATATAGTTTATATAATGTCTACTAAAATAACATAGTTTTTATAAAATAATTTTAAATATTTTTAATATTTTTTTTGCAACAAAAAAAGGCAGACCGTTAAGCCTGCCTTTATTATATATAATAATAATTTAAGAAGGGCTATCTTTTTCAATAGGTTTATCTTTTAAAGCTTCTAATAATTTAAAAGCCCGTGAAACTGGCGGGGCTTGATTTATATATTTTGACAAAACTTCCGACCGGTCATTATAAACACCTATTAAGCGTTGTATGTTCTTTTTGCCCAAAGCAACATACCCGCTTGTAG
>JAAYAN010000294.1 GCA_012719345.1 Ignavibacteria bacterium
TTATATAAAAATTCAATTGCTTCTGATGCCTTAATCTCGTCATTTATCACTTTATCTACTTGCTTTTCAACTTTAACATTACCTGTTATCGCTACATTCTTTAAACCAGCCCTCATTCCATGAGGAGTTAAGATTTTATCTTTCTCTCTTCCAACAATAAGTCTGTTTTTTAATTCAATTTCAACATCAACCTGTTTTGAAGATATAGCAACATCTTTAGCAACCTCAACAAATTTCTTATTTAATCTAATATCACTAACTTTAGCCTGAAATCTTGAGTTAAGAAGCCCATTTCTCAAACTCATAACCTCTTCTATATTAAGATTATTTTCTGCCCAATATTTTGCATCATCATAAAGCCAGGCATTATTGTCTTTGTTTAATGGACTTAATATTCCAACATTAACCAAGGGATATTTTAATTTGCTTCCAATAAACACACTTGGAGGAGAGATAGAATCTACCTTAGAAATCTTACTTAAATCTTTAATTTTAAAACTAACATCTGCAACTTTCTTAACTGTTTCAAATTTTATCGCCTCTGTCATAAGTCATAAACAAAAAGAATCTTTAAATGAGTTTGTAACTACTTAATAAATTACAACAAAACAAAAAATAAAAATTCATAACCTATTTAAATGAAAAAAGGTTAGTTAAATAATGGAAGAAAGGGGAAATTCGGAGGGGATGAGTAAGGAAGATATCTCCAAAAAATTAGAAAGATTTCAAACAACTTCTGAAAAAATAGAATTTTTGCAATATATAGAACCAAAAATAAATTCAACTAATCCAAACACTCAAAAAGCATATTATGAAACTCTAGGAGATTTATTCCTTAAAAAAGAGAATTTTCAAGAAGCAGCTGGTTATTATAAGAAAGCTGGATTAGATGAAAAGGCAGAAAAAATTTGGGAAAAACTAGGAGATATAGCAAAAATTTATCATGAAGATGATAAAGCAATAGAATATTATAAAAAATCAAATTCTTCAGAAAAAGAAGAAGAACTATTAAAGAAAAAAGAAACTCATTCTCTTGAAGATAAATTCCTTGTTATGCTTGCTTTTTGCACATTTTTATTTTCTTTTGTATTCTTCTCTGGAAGAATAACAGGAAATACAATAGCACAATTTCCTTTAAGCTCTCACAACTTAATAGGAATTGGATTATTTATAATGGGAATGATTGTTACCTTCCTTTACTCTGAAAGAAAAAATAAAAACAACTAAATCCACCTTTTCTTGAATATACCTTCATTTTTAATTATAAATCCTATTTCTTTTTGAGGCAAATTCCTATGTTTTAAAAGAACTGCCTTTCTCTTTCCATTATCATTCTTTAATTCAATTATACATTTACTCCAATACTTGAACAAATCTCCTCCAACAATATTTGTGTTCCTTTCAACTCCTTTTTTAAAATCTCCTTCTGGAAGAAATTCCAGATAAACTTGATTTGTGATGATTATGGGAATGTTTTGCTTCCTTGAAATCTCTGCAAATATCCTCATTTGTTTGGCAATCTCTCTGTTGACTACTTTAACTCTTTCATCATCTCAGAATTATGTGCATCTCCAATTTCCAATCTATAAAGCATAGCCATTCCATCAACAACAATTAAACCAATATCATCCTTTTTAACAAGTCCAAGTAATTTAACAAAATCTTTTTTCTGTTCTTCAAAACTAGTTGGTTTCAAAAGAAAAATATTATTCAGAACAGATTCATAATTCTCAGAACCTACAATCTGTCTAACTCTTTCAACACTAAATCCTCCTTCTGTATCCACAAAAATAA
>JAAYAN010000068.1 GCA_012719345.1 Ignavibacteria bacterium
TGGATGCTCTTTATTCGTCTGTTCGAAAAGAAAGAAAATATTCCGAATTGTTGAAATATCCTAAAATAATTAAGGATTTTGCTGTAGTTATTGATAATAATATCGAAACCAGAGATGTTATAAAAACAATCTTCAGCATAAATTCTAAAATATTAAAAGAAGTTAAAGTTTTTGATGTTTTTGTAAGTGAAAATTTAGGAGTTAACAAGAAAAGTGTAGCTTTTCAGCTTGATTTTTACGACGAGACAAGAACTTTAACTGATGAAGAAGCTGAAAGTGATTTTTGGAAATCTATTGAAATAGTAAAAAGTAAATTTAATGCAGTTTTAAGAGGTTAAAGCGTGGCATCGAATACTAATAAATACGAATTCTTTATAGAAGAACTTAACATATTGGAAAAAAAAGTTCTTTCGTATGTTGCATTAAATGAAGAGCTTGCTTTTGAAAAGAAAGCTTTAACTAAAAAAAATAAACAGCTTGCTGAAGAAAATGAAGTTCTTAAAATGAAAATAAGTGAGCTGGAATCCAAAACAGGAAAATCAACTTTCGATTCTTCAAATTCTTACGAAAAACCAACAAATTTGGAGGAAAGAGAGAAATTAAAAAAACAAATAGATTTATATATTTCGAAAATAGATAATTTAATCAGCTCTTAAACATACTGATTGTATGATGGGAAGATTATTCAGATGACAGAAAAAAAGAAGCTTAAAATCAGCATTTTTAATAAAGAATATTCGCTCTTGGTAGATAACGAAGAGTTGGCAACCGAGCTTGCTGCTTATGTAAATGAAGTAATGACTGAGACTCAGGACGATTTACCTGATCAGCCGAGAGAAACAATTGCAATTATTTCAGCCTTGAACATTGCATACGATTTGTTTGTAGAAAAAAATCAATTCAAGGAATTCAGCATAACGGCATCCGAAAAAATTAAAAAGATTAAGCTGCTTCTAAACGAATCTGACGAATCCGAAAATCCATCATAGTTTAAATTTAACCCGCGCTGTCAATTCCAATTAGGGAAGAACTAACATTAAAAAACCTAGGGTTATCGACTCACGACGTGTATTACAGGCCTCAACCCGCAAGGGTCTGCATTAGCAGCAGTGGAAGTAAAAAGCTTCGGGCGGTTACCCACTTATTCAGGGAGAGGCGTTCTTCTTCTTCTTGATTGAATTGGCAGCAGCGGATATTTAATTATTGCTGTTATGGAGGTAAGATGACAGAACCTATAATATTAATACCGGTAGCAGTAGTATCTCTGATTTTATCGTTTTTGCTCGGATGGGTACTGAATACCAAGTTTGGAACAAAGACTATAAAAAGTGCCGAAGAAAGGGCAAAGATAATACTTGAAGATGCAGAAAAAGAATCGAAAAATATTAAAAGAGAGAAACTGCTTGAAGTAAAAGATGAATGGCTTAAAAAGAAACAGGAATTTGATAACGAAGTAAATCAGAAAAGACAAAAATTACAGAGTTACGAAAAACAATTAAGTACAAAAGAAGAAGGAATTGACAAAAAATATGAGGTTATCAACCAGAAAGAAAAAGAAATTGCTAACAAAGAAAGAAGTCTGGCTGATAAAAAAGAACACCTGGAAAGAAAACAGGAAGAACTTGAAAAGCTAATTGTAGAGCAGAATATACGGCTTGAAAAAACTGCTGCTTTAACTGCTGAAGAAGCTAAAAAGATGCTTATGGAAAATATGATAAACAAAGCCAAAGCAGACGCTTCGCATCAATTAAAAGAAATTAGGGATAATGCTAAAGTTGAAGCAAAAAAAGAATCTCAGAAAATAATTATTCAGGCTATACAAAGAACAGCTGTCGATCATTCGGTTGAATCGACTGTTTCAGTTGTTCAGATACAGAATGATGAAATGAAAGGCAGGATAATCGGTCGTGAAGGAAGAAATATCCGTGCTTTCGAAGCAGCCACAGGTGTTGATGTAATTGTTGACGATACTCCTGAAGCTGTAATTCTTTCCGCGTTCGATCAATTCCGCAGGGAAGTTGCGCGCATATCTTTGGAAAGGCTGATATCCGATGGAAGAATTCATCCTGCACGAATTGAAGAAATTGTTGCAAAGGTTGAATCGGAATTGGATGAAGAAATACTTCACGACGGAGAAAATACTTTGATTCAGCTAGGAGTTCATGGAATACCGGCAGACCTTATAAAACATATCGGTAAGATGAAATACAGATCAAGCTACGGACAGAATTTACTGCAGCATAGTGTAGAAGTTGCTTATCTTACAGGAATTATGGCTGGAGAGTTGGGACTTGACGTGCAGATGGCAAAAAAAGCCGGACTTTTACACGATATTGGTAAGACAGTAGATAAAAGTATCGAAGGTCCTCACGCTTTAATCGGGTATGATTTAGCAAAAAAATACAATCTTCACCCGATAATTGTAAATGCTATCGGAAGCCATCACGAAGATATAGAAATGGAACATCCCATTTCTGCATTAGTTCAGTCGGCAGACGCAATAAGCGGTGCCAGACCGGGAGCAAGAAGAGAACCTCTTGAAAGCTATGTTAAAAGATTAGAAAATCTCGAAAATCTTGCAAAGTCTTTTGAGGGTGTAGCAAAAACTTATGCAATTCAAGCCGGAAGAGAAATTCGTGTTGTCGTTGAACCGGATAAAGTTGATGATAGTTTTTCGGACAGACTTGCTGTTGATATAGCACAAAAGATTCAGGAAGAAATGGAGTATCCAGGTCAGATAAAAGTAACAGTTATTCGTGAAGTGCGAAAGATAGCTTACGCAAAATAATTTTTCAAAAAAAACCCGGGTTTGTCCGGGTTTTTTTAATCTAAATATTATGAAGAAAATAAAAATTGGAATTACAGGAGGCATCGGTTCAGGAAAATCGGAACTATGCAAGTATTACACTGAAAAAGGTGAAAAAGTGATTTTTGCTGATATAGTTGCAAAAAACATTTTATCAGGGAATAAAACCGTTCAGAAAAAGATAATTGAACTTTTCGGAAAAGATTCGTTTGAGGATGGAAACCCGAATTTGAAATATCTTGCCGAAAATATTTTTAAGAATGAAAAGAACGTGAAAAAAATGAACTCTGTGGTTCATCCTGCGGCAATTGATGAAATCCAAAAACAAATGAGATTGCAACTTGAAAAATCGGATATTGTATTTGTTGAATCGGCATTGATTTATGAGGCAGGAATGGAGAATTTGTTCGACTTTATTCTTGCAATTTCGGCTCCTGATAATTTAAGAATTGAAAGAGTGGCAGAACGTGATGATGCTGATCCGGAAGAAATAAAACTTCGAATCAATAACCAGCTTTCCGAGGAATTTAAAGTTCAAAATGCTGATTTTGTGATTCACAATAATTCAACTATTGACGAGCTTTATAAAAAAGCGGAATTCTTTTTAGATCTCTTTAAAACAATTTGTACTTCTGAAATTTAATTCATTATTTTATCATCAAGAAGAAAATTGTTTATGAGGTTTATGTGAATCCGTTAAACATATTTATAGTAAAAATTGTAAAGTTTCTGCCCAAATCTATAACCTTTATTTTTGCACGGAAATATATTGCCGGTTTAACTTTGGCAGATGCTCTGGATGTAACAGCCAAACTCAATAAAAAAGGAATAGCTGGTACAATTGACGTACTTGGCGAAGAAGTGCAGACACAAGAAGAAGCAATAGAAGCAAAAAATGACTGTTTGAAAGTTCTTGAAGAATTAAATAAAAATAAGCTGGATGCAAATCTTTCGATAAAACCAACTCAATTTGGAATTAAAATTGATGAGGAATTCGCATTTGAATTGGTGATGGAAGTAGTTATAAAAGCTGCTGAGCTTAATAATTTCATCCGTATTGATATGGAGGATTCATCTCTTACAGATAAAACAATTCAATTATTTAAAAGAGTAAAAGAAAAGAATTCTAATGTAGGCATTGTACTCCAAGCTTATATGAAAAGAACTTATAATGATGTTAAAGCTTTGAATAAAATTAACGCAAATTACAGGTTATGCAAAGGAATTTACATTGAACCCGTAGAAATAGCTTACAAAGATAAAAATGAAATACGAAAAAATTTTTTGAAGTGTTTGGAAGAAGTTATTGATAACGGTAATTATATTGGAATAGCTACGCATGATGAATTTCTTATCAATAGCTCATATAAAATGATAGCAACCAAGAATGTTTCAAAAGATAAATTTGAGTTTCAGATGCTTTACGGAGTTACAGAAAATTTACTGGATATGATTAGCAAGGATGGATATAAAACAAGGGTTTACATACCGTTTGGTAAAAAGTGGCATAATTATTCAATGCGCCGCCTTCAGGAAAATCCACAGATTGCGTGGTATATTTTTAAAAGTTTATTTACAATAAAATAATGAATATTGTTGGAATTGAATCATCCTGCGACGAAACTTCGGTTGCAGTAATTACAGAAAATAAAATAAAATCGAATTTAATTTCTTCACAGGAATTTCATACTAATTTTGGAGGTGTTGTGCCCGAATTATCTTCGCGGGCGCATTTACAGACAATTTTACCTCTTTTTAAAAAAGCACTTAATAAAGCTGAAATAGGATTAAAAGATATTAACTTAATTTGCGCAACTGCCGGACCTGGTTTAATAGGTGCTTTGCTTGTGGGGTTGAATTTTGCAAAAGGATTATCTCTTTCTCTAAAAGTCCCGTTTGTTCCTGTTAATCATATAGAAGGGCATTTGTTTTCTGGATTTTTAATGCCCGAAAAGCCTGAATTCCCATTTTTATCTTTGCTTGTATCCGGAGGGCATACATTGCTTTTGCTCGTAAAAAGCGATACTGAAATAATAAAAATCGGAAGCACAATAGACGATGCGGCTGGCGAGGCTTTTGATAAGGTTTCCAAAATGCTAGGACTGGGTTATCCGGGCGGACAAAAAATTCAGGAATATGCAGAAAGAAATGCCGAGGAAATAGTAAAGTTTCCTGTAGCAAAATTAAAAAGTGAATTGGATTTTTCTTTCAGCGGATTAAAAACTTCCGTTTTACGCTTTATTCAAGAAAATTACAACGGTGAAATTCCCGAAAAAGATAAATGTTTAATAGCAGATTCATTTCAAAAAGCAGCAGTAAAAGCACTGACTTCCAATTTTATAAAGGCTCTAAATAATTATAAAGTTAAAAGCATTTCTATTGCAGGCGGCGTTGCTGCTAATAAGCACCTGCAAAGTGAAATGAAAATGATTGCAGATAAAAGCAAAATTAAGCTTGTGGTTCCGGAATTATCTTTTTGCGGAGATAATGCAGCAATGATTGCTTACAGAGGATTTAGATTATTTGAGAATAGAATAATTTATCCTCTGGACTACAATGCTTTTCCCAAATTAAAAAATAATTTTCAACTGCCTTAAAAAGCTTCTGAATGATTAAAAAAATATTTAATTAGTTATATTAACACCTAAATTTTCCCATTTTATGAAAATATCCGATAAAATAATAGTAATAATTAAAAACAATAAAGCAGTATTGTTTTCTTTCTGTTTTATCTTAGGAATTCTTTTTTATACTTATTTCACACCTAATTATTTCCCGGGAAATTCTGAAGTAGAGTATCTTGTGAAAAAAGGTGATAATATGAGCAAAGTTGTTGAAGACCTTTACAAGCTGAAAGTAATTCCAAATAAAACAAATTTTAAAATAGCTGCTTTTATAACAGGTGCTGATAAAAAACTGAGAGCGGGTTATTATAGGTTTAAAAGCGGCACTACATATTTCGAATTGATTGATTTACTAACTTCCGAAGGACATAATTTTCAAAAACTCGTTACTTTACCTGAAGGACTTTGGCAGCACAAAATGGCGCAGATACTACAAAAAGAAGCAGCGGTAGATTCTTCGGAATTCATTAATTTAAGTTACGATGTTAATTTTATAAGAAAACTGGGTTTGGATGTGAATAATTTGGAAGGTTATCTGCTGCCGGAAACATATTATTTTGAAGTTCCAGCTTCAGCCGAGGATGTGATAAAAAAATTAAAATCGGAAAATGATAAAATCTTTTCAGATTCAGTTTTACAGCAGATAAAAGAAATGGGATTGACAAGACATAAAATTCTTACTTTAGCATCCATAATTGAAGGAGAGAGCAACAAACCATCCGAATTCAAAACAATTTCTGGTGTTTATCATAACCGATTGAAAAAAGGAATGTTATTACAGGCTGATCCGACTATCCAGTTTTTAAAGAGACATAGAAACGATAAAAACAGAATATTATATAAAGATCTTGAAATAAATTCTCCATACAACACTTATATATACGCAGGTCTGCCTCCGGGGCCTATCAATAATCCTGGTAAAGATGCTATTTTAGCAGCTATCTATCCCGAAAAAAACAATTATCTGTTTTTTGTAGCCGACGGAAACGGAGGGCATAATTTTTCCAGAACTTACGGTGAACATTTGGTTAACCAGAATAAATATCGTATATGGAGAGACAGTCAATGATTAAAAACATTATAATCATTACTTTAATAATTTTAGTTGCCGGTTGTGCAAATCAGCTTTCTCCTGGTGGTGGTGAAAGAGATAAAATCCCTCCGGAAATTACTGAATATTATCCTAAGGATAAAACTGTCAATTATAATGAAAATGTAATTTCTTTAACTTTCAGCGAATATGTTGATCAAAGAAGCGTTAAAGATGCCATTTTTATTTCACCTAAAATTAACGGCGAAATAGAATACAACTGGAGCGGGAAAAGTCTTGAAATAGAATTTGCCGATACTTCGCTAAAACCAAATTCTACATATGTTGTTACAATAGGAACAGATATTACAGATATTAACGAGCGCAACAGGATGGCAGAACCCTTGGTATTTTCTTTTTCTACGGGAGCTAAAATTGATGAAGGAAAAGTTTCAGGAAAGATTTATCACGACAAACCGTCCGGAATTATGATATATGCATTTAAATTAGATTCCTCAGATGTAAATCCTTTATTGAATTTCCCCGATAACCTTACTCAAGCTGGAGAAAAGGGGGATTACAACATAATGGGACTTAAGGAAGGAAAGTATCGCTTAATTGCTGTTAAAGATGAATTTCGCGACTTCAAGTATGATATTGGTTCCGATATGTTTGGTGTGTTGAATAATGATATTTTA
Organism: Ignavibacteria bacterium; assembly: GCA_012719345.1. GTDB lineage: Bacteria > Bacteroidota > Ignavibacteria > Ignavibacteriales > Melioribacteraceae > JAAYAN01. The sequence goes on from JAAYAN010000068.1 coordinate 7,159, forward strand.
ATTAATGAGCTTGATACTCAATCGGTTTCTTATGATTTTCTGCTTTCAGAAGAAGACACAACTGTTCCTGAGGTTGTCAATTTAACAATGACAGATGCAAATCATTTAATAATTGAATTCAGTGAACCAATAGACAGTTCAAAATTGATTACTGATAATTTTCTTATAATAGATTCCACTTTAAATAAAAAAACAGATATCCGGTATTTATTTAAAAATAAAAATAAAAGTTCTCAGTATGTATTAGCGTTTCTCGATTCTATAATTACTGATAATGACTATCATTTATTCCTTTCCCAAATTACTGATAAACATGAAAATGTTAAGGAAGAACACTCCATACGATTTACTGCAACTGAAAAACCAGATACTTCTAAGCCCAGATTACTTAATATTTCACCGCTTAAAATAAACGAATTTACAATGAATGAGACAGAATTTCAAATATCTTTCGATGAAGCTTTAAGTCTGGAAGATGTGAATAAAAGCATCTTTTTGCAAAAAAATGAGGACACGTATATAAACATTTCAGCAGAAAAAATTGATGATGCTAGTTTCAATATTAAGATTAAAGAAATATTAGAATCAAATACAGAATATACATTTAATATAAATTTAAGAAATCTTCCGGATATTGCTGGCAACACAACCGATACAACACTGATAAGAAAACTAAGGACAGAAAACGAACTCGATTACACCGGGGTTTCGGGTAAAATAGCAGCTTCGGAAAGAAATATTAGGGTTATTCTTGAATCTTCAGATAAAAAAAACAAATATGAGAATTATGCTGACAGCTCAGGAATATTTAATTTTGATAAAATAAAACCGGCTAAATATATTTTATGGGCATATGAAGACAAAGATTCTTCAAAATCGTTTACTTACGGTAAGCCATATCCATTCAAACCTTCCGAAAAATTTATTTTTTATCCTGATACAATAAATGTAAGAGCAAGATGGCCTGTGGTAGATGTGAGGTTAAATTTCAACAAATAAATTTGTAAGTAAATTAGTACTGTTTTTAAAATCCCCAAAAGTTGAATAAACACTTCAATTTTGGCTAAGGGCAAATAATTTTGTAAATTAACACTCCCAAAAAAAAAGGATTAGTTAATAATGTCGCCACTCCGTCAACTGAAAATTTTATTTGTAACACCCGAAATAATACCAATGGTTAAAACTGGCGGAGTTGCAGATGTATCTTCAGCTCTTCCGCAAAAACTTCAGGAACTTGGGCATCAGGTAAGAATTGTTATTCCTAAATATGGAATTATCGATGAAAAAAAACATAAAATTCACGAAGTTTCCCGGTTAAAAGATATTCCTGTTAAAATAGGTGAGAAAGAAGTTTTATATTCAATCAGGTCTTCTTTCTTAAAAGGATACAAAGAAAGAATACAAATTTATCTGATTGATAATGATGAATATTTTGCGAAAAGAAAAAGTTTATATGCCGATCCTTTAACAAATGAACCATATCAGGATAATGATGAAAGATTTATCCTTTTTACTCACGCAGTTTTCGAATTAATAACCAAATTAAAATGGATTCCCGATGTAATTCATTGCAATGATTGGCAATGCGGTTTAATACCGGCATATTTGAAGACTAAGTTTAATCAATTCGAAGAATTATCGCAGATAAAAACATTGTTTACTATACATAATCTCGGGGATCAGGGAGAATTCAGTGTAGAAAGTTTTAATAATACCGGATTATCCGAAAATCTGTTAAACGATAAACATTTGCTTCATAACGGAAAAATTAATTTTATGAAAACAGGTTTGATGTTTTCGGATAGAATCAGTACTGTAAGTGAAAACTATGCGCAGGAAATATGCAGCGATGAATTGTTCGGGGCAGGGCTTCATAAAGTTTTATTACAAAGAAAAGATGATATTTTCGGAATCATAAACGGAATTGATGATAGACTGTGGAATCCTGAAAAAGATAATATGATTATTAAAAACTATTCAATAAAAAATATCAGCGATAAAAGAGAAAACAAAAAACATTTGCTTGAAAAATTCGGGATTGAATTCAAAGAAAATATTCCTGTTATAGGAATGATTTCTAAACTTACGGATTTTAAAGGATTTGATCTTGTTCAAGAATGTTTCGAAAAAATAATGGCTTTAGATCCAGTATTGATAATATTAGGAACCGGTGAAAAAAAATATCACAATTTTTTTGAAAACGCAGTTTCAAAGTTTTCTGATAAATTCGGCTGCTACCTTGGTTACGATGAAGAATTAGCTCACCTTATTGAAGCCGGAGCTGATATGTTTTTAATGCCTTCGCGGTTTGAACCTTGCGGCTTGAATCAAATGTACAGTCTTGTCTATGGTACAATTCCCATTGTCCGTAACACCGGTGGGCTGGCTGATACAGTAAGGAATTATAACGGTGACGATAACGGGAACGGTTTCGTTTTTAAAAAATACTGCTGCAATGAAATGTATAAAGAGATAGAGCGTGCAGTTGAAATCTTCAAAAATGACCAAAAAAGCTGGCAAAAGCTTATAAAAAACGGAATGAAATCAAATTTTAACTGGCTCGATTCTTCCAAAAATTATATCGAGTTATATAAAGAATTATTGAACTGATGCAGGATTTAAATAAAGCTGTATTTTTAGATCGGGACGGAACGATAAACTATGATCCCGGTTACTTGGGTAACCCCGATGAGGTTAAGTTGTATGATGGTGTTTCAGCGGGGATTTATAAATTAAAACAAAACGGTTTTTTAATTATTGTTATTTCAAATCAATCCGGTATTTCCAGAGGAATAATTACACGGGAACAAGTTGAATCAGTTAATGGTAGAATCAACCAATTATTAAAAAAATCGAACACCGAAATTGATGAATTTTTTTATTGCCCTTATCATCCTTATTACGATGATGCCGATAAATGCCAATGCCGCAAGCCATCTCCGGAAATGGTTTTTAATGCTGCAAAAAAATATAATATCAATTTGTCCGAATCTTTTTTTGTGGGCGATCGGGAAACAGATATTGATTGCGGGAAAAATGCCGGTTTGAAAACAATTCTTATTAAAAATACACTTACACAAAATCAAATAATTAGCTTGCAAAAGGCTGGAAAAACTCCCAATTTTGTAGCTGCAGATTTTAATGAAGTCTGTGAATTTATTCTTAGTGTTTCCATTGGAGGTAATTGATTGCGATTTATCTATATTCTTTTTTTTGCTGTAGCAGTATTTATGACATCCTGCGAAGAAAATCCTACAGAAGTGGGGAAAAAAATAATAGAAGAAAATACGTTTGGAGATGTTATTGGCAGAGATACACTCGATTCATATTTAAACAATATAACTATTAAATCGGAAAGTTTTATCGGTCCCGAAGTTTCCTTTAATTACAATTTAACTAATTATGCCGGAAGGATTGTCGATCAGTATACTGAATCAAGAGCTTCGTTAGTAATGATGTTGATTTCATATTTGCCGGATACCACTTATATAACAGCATTAAAAAATGGTTCTGTAATTGTTGAAAGTGCCAGATTTGTTATACTTCCAAAATCTACTATCGGCAACGAAGATGATTATTGGGATATTGATGTTCATCCCTTAACATCAGAATGGAATGTAAGCTCGGGTATAAAAAAATCCGATATGGATACACTTTATGATAATTCGATAAATATGAAAACAGGTTCGATTGAAAATCTTAACGACAGTCTGTATACTTTCCCTGTCGATAAGCAAATTATGACTGAATGGTTATATACTAGAGCCGATGATTCTTTGGAATATAAATATAAAGGGGTAGTATTTAATCCAAAATCTGGTTCAAAAAAGATGTTAGGTTTTAATTCATCTGATTCTGTTTATATGCCTCGTATTGAAGTTTTTGTAAGAAAAACTGCTGGTGCCGAGTTGGACACAGTTGTTTTCTATCCTAAATTTAACGAGGCCGTGATGCACGTTGTTACTTATGGCCAGAGTTCGTTTGACAACCAAAACATAGTCCTTCAAGGCGGTATTCCTATAAGAAGTTACCTGTTTTTTGATTATCAAAAACAACTTCCTGAAGATATTATTATAAATAAAGCTGTTTTAGAGTTGACAATTGACACACTGAAAACTTTTAAAACCAATGAAAAAATTGAAGCAGTTTATGTTGATGCATTAAGTGACAGTTTGGATATGTCAAAAATCAGCAACTCATTGTCCTCATCAGAATTAAAAAGGGAAAAGAATAAATTTATCGGTAATATCACCTCAATAATTGACGGGCAAAATTACGAAAAAACCAATTTTGGTTTTATACTTAGTGTTGAAGATGAAATAGGGAATATTTACCGCGATATGATTTATTCGGAAAGCAATCCCGATCCTGAAAAAAGACCTAAATTAACAATTTACTATACGAAGAAGAATTAATATGATGAAAATAATAAAAATTATTTGTTCAGGTTTACTCTTTATTTCTTCAATTTCTGCCGCAGGAGGTTCGGTATACTCGCGTTACGGATTGGGAGACGTTTATTTTGGAACAAATGCCAGAATTTCTGTAATGGGAGGGCTGGGAATATCTTTATCAGATAAAAATTATATAAACAATTTGAATCCTGCCGGTTGGAACAGAATTGACTTTACGAGAATTGAGTCAGGAATTAGTTTTTCTACTAATAAATTAATGGATGAATCAAATAAGTCAGTTTATAACGATTTTAACTTTAGCGGTTTTTCAATAAGTCTTCCTTTGCAAAGAGATTATGGAATTACTTTAGCAGGTGGAATGACTCCAGTAACAAATGTGCAGTATAATATAACAACGAATGTTACTGAAGGAGATGAAAATTACAATTTAACTTACAAAGGATCAGGAGGATTATCGAAGTTATTTTTAGGACTTTCATATCGTCACGCAACAGATATATCTTTTGGAGCATCATTTGAGTTTTATACAGGAAAAAACGAATACACTTCAGGAATATATTTTCAGAATTCCTCGCAAAATTATAATTCAGAATATGTTACTACTTGCAACTTTAAAGGAATAGGATGGAATTTTGGTATAATAAGCAACGATTTATCAAAACTTATTGATCAGCAATTTATTAGCGATTTTAGAATTGGATTGACATATAACTATGTTGGTAAATTAGATACAGATATTCTGAATCTTTCAAATACAATTGTTTATTCTAGTATTTTGGGTGATACAACTTCTTCTGGACGATATGATACAAACATTCCGGAATCTATAGGAACGGGTTTATCCTTTACATTGGATAAAAATTATCTATTTACTTTTGATTATTTAACTCAAGTATGGGGAAATTTTAAATTTGCGGGTAATGAAGCAATTGGACTGAAAAATTTACAAAAAATTGGCATTGGATTTGAGTACAACAGACATGCATCACAATTTGATTCATTTTGGGAACAGATGCTTTTTAGGTGTGGTTTAAGTTTTGAAAACACACAATATCGGATAAATGGTAATGATATTAAACAGATTGTTGCAGGAGGTGGTTTTTCAATGCCTATGGGAGCACAGAGTTATTTAGATTTCGGTTTTCAGTATGGAAGAAGAGGAACAGCTTCTTCGGGATTACTGAAAGAGGATTTTTTCAAAGCTGATATATCATTCAGCTTTGGAGATTTGTGGTTTGTTAGAACAGAAAGATAATTTCAAGAAAATAGGAGATGATAAATTGAAAGCTTTAAAATTTGTACTATTTGCTGCTGCATTTGTATGTTTCAGTGCACAAACTTTTAGTCAGACTAATGATACTGAAATAATGTCAAAGTTCAGTCTGTTTTACGAATACCAGCGCAATAATGATATGTTGTCGGCATATCCATACGGTTTGGAGGTGATTAATGCTGATCCTTCTAAATTTATCAAATTTGGTATTTTTAGAAAAATGGATTTAATTTTATTTGCTCTTCACGATAGCACAGAAACATCGGCAGAAGATAAGCAAAAATACGAAAGCGATGCTATTGCAATATATGAAAAAGCAATAAAATACGAACCTGAAAAAGCCGGATATTATACTGCACGTAAAGCTTATATTATGGAAGTATGGTTAAAACAACCAATTTCAGATGTTTTTACTGTTTATGAAGAAGCAATTGCTTTGGATGAAAATGTCGATCCTTATTATCAGGATAGATTAGGACAAATGTATAAGGAATTAGCAATAGATAACCCTTCATATAAAGTCTTTGGTCTTCAGTTATATCAAAAACTGCAAGAAAAATATCCGGATGAACAGAGATGGGCTCTCAGAATGGCTGAATGTGCCGATGATTTAGAAGATTTAGCCAGAATAATGTTTGAGTTGTGGGAAAAGGATAAAGAAAATGATACAAATGCATGGAGTTCAGCTACAACAAGTATGCGTGCAAATCGATACGATTTAGCAAAACAACCTCTTGAATCTCTTACAAAAAAACATCCTGAAGTTGTAAATTATTGGGTGCAGCTTGGTTTAGTCTATTCTAAATTAGATGAAAGAGACAATGCAATAGAAGCATATAAACAATTGATTAAATTAGAACCTTCTAATAAAGATGCCTATATAAATATTGCTTTGGTTTATAAGAAAATGAACCAGCTTTCTGTATCGCGTTCTTATCTTCAAAAGGCTTTATCAGTATCCGAAAACTGGGATTATCCAATATATATAGAAGCGCAATTATACGAACAAGCAATAAGCAATTGTTCTTCTGGACAAGTATCCTTTGAAGATAAAGTTGCATATAAACTTGCCTACGATACTTATTTAAGAGCTGCAAGAATGGGTGGACAACATTCAGGAGCAGCCAGCGAAAGAGCTGGATCACTTAAAAATGCTTGTCCAACCCAAGAAGATTATTTCTTCCGAAATTACAAATCGGGTAATGAAATTGCAGTTAATGGTAAATGCTACGATTGGATTGGTAAAAAAATTGTTGTACCATAAAAATTAAAACAGGAACAGTAATGTTGAAATATTTAGAAAATGATAAAGAAATACTAGAAATAGCAAAAAAAGAGATATTAAGACAGCAAAATAATTTAGAACTTATTGCCAGCGAGAATTTTGTGTCGATGTCTGTTTTATCTGCTGCCGGATCAGTCTTAACAAATAAATATGCCGAAGGCTACAGCGGTAAACGATACTATGGCGGATGTGAAGTTGTTGATATGGCTGAAGATTTAGCGATAGACCGGCTTAAAAAAATATTTAATGCCGAATATGCAAATGTTCAGCCACATTCAGGTTCGCAGGCAAATATGGCTGTACTTATGACTTTGCTAAAACCAGGAGATACATTTCTTGGATTGAGCCTTGATCATGGAGGTCATTTAACTCATGGTTCACCAGTGAATTTTTCGGGACAATTATACAAAGCGATAGGATATCCATTAAATAAAGATACTCAACAGCTTGATTACGATATTGTAGAAAACTTAGTTAAGGAACATAAACCTAAATTGATAATTACCGGGGCAAGCGCTTATTCGCGTGACTGGGACTATTCTAAATTCCGTGAGATTGCTGACAGATATAATACTTTGCTTATGTGCGATATGGCTCATCCTGCCGGAATGATTGCAAAAGGATTGCTGAATAATCCTTTACCCTATTGTGATGTAGTAACTTCTACAACTCATAAAACACTTAGAGGTCCTCGCGGAGGTGTAATTTTAATCGGAAAAGATAAAGAAAATCCGATGGGAATTAAAACATTAAAAGGTGATCGGTTAAAAATGATGTCGGAGGTTTTTGATAGTCAGGTAATGCCCGGAATTCAGGGAGGTCCTTTAATGCACATAATTATGGCAAAAGCTGTTGCTTTTGGCGAGGTATTAAGTGAATCATTTAAAGGATATGCTCAGCAGATTAAGAAAAATGCAAAAGTTCTATCTGATAAATTAATTAAATTGGATTATAAAATTGTATCTGGTGGAACTGACAATCATTTAATGCTTGTCGATCTTACAAATAAGAATATAAGTGGAAAAGCTGCTGAAAAGGCACTTGAAAAAGCTAATATTACTGTTAATAAGAATATGATTCCATTTGATACAAAAAGTCCGTTTGTTACCAGCGGTATAAGAATAGGAACACCCGCAATGACAACCCGTGGTATGAAAGAACAAGAAATGGAAATAATTGCCGATTTGATAAACCAAGTTATTGTAAATCCTGAAAATGAAACTGTAATTGAAAATGTAAAAAAAGATGTAATTAATTTATGTTCAAAATTCCCTCTTTATTCAGAACTAACTTGAAAATAAATTTTGGATCAGTCAGAAAATAAAACTTTAAAAGATGACCGGGAAGCGGAAATGTCGTTTCTCGATCATCTGGAAGAGTTAAGATGGCGGATTATAATTTCATTTATCGGAATTGCAGCAGGAACAATTATATCTTGGATATTTATTGATTACATTGTCGAAGATATTTTGCTTTACCCTGCATTAAAACACTCAATTAAACTTCAAAATATACAGCCTTTCGGACAATTAGTATTATATTTAAAGGTTGCTATCATTATTGGAATAATTATCAGTATTCCAAATATTTTCTATCAGATTTGGAAATTTATTTCGCCGGCATTAAAAGAAAACGAAAAAAAATATATCTTTTCAATAGTTTTATTTTCATCGCTCTGTTTTTTTGCAGGAATTATGTTTGCATATTATATTATGCTTCCTTTCACATTAAAATTTATTAATGTATTTGGCACAGATTCGGTTGAAAACAATTTCTCGCTTGATTTATATTTCGATATAATATTAAGCATAATGCTTGCTGCCGGAGTAGTTTTTGAACTTCCGATGCTTTCATTTTTTCTATCCAAAATTGGAATATTAAAACCTGAATTTATGAGGAAATTCAGAAAACATTCAATAGTCGTTATTCTTGTTATAGCTGCTTTTTTAACTCCCGGAACAGATCCGGTTGCGCAGATTCTTTTAGCAATTCCTTTGTTAATATTATATGAAATAAGTATTTTTGTATCGAAATATTCGCAGAAAAAAGTTTGATTGCAGATAAGTTAACAAAGATAAGCAAGCCCATTGAAAATGAACTAAAGCAGTTTTCGTTGTTATTTCGAGAAACAATGAAAACCAAAGTTGCATTAGTAAATTTGATTACGAGCTATATTCTAAAGCAAAAGGGGAAAAAAATACGTCCAACTTTGGTACTGCTTTCAGCAAAAATTGCTGGTAAAGTAAACGAAAGATCTTACAGAGGCGCTATTCTTGTTGAGCTTTTGCATACAGCAACATTAGTTCACGATGATGTTGTTGACTCATCAGAGGAAAGAAGAGGTTTTCCGTCTATAAATGCAGTATGGAAAAATAAAGTTGCTGTTTTAATAGGGGATTATTTATTGTCGCGCGGACTTCTTTTGTCGGTTGATAATAATGATACTGATTTTTTACAGGTCATGACACGTACGGTAAAAAGGATGTCGGAAGGTGAACTTTTACAAATAAGCAAAACTCGCAAGCTTAATATTGATGAAGAAACGTATTTCAGGATTATATCGGATAAAACAGCATCCTTACTGTCTACTTGCTGCGAAATCGGGGCTTTGAGTGCAGGAGATGACCTGAAAATAAGAAATTCACTTAAAAATTACGGAGAAAATCTTGGCATAGCGTTCCAGATAAAAGATGATATACTTGACTTTAACGGAAAAAATGGATTTTTAGGAAAACCTCTTGGCGGCGATGTAAAAGAAAAAAAAATAACTTTACCTTTGATTTATGCTTTGAATAAAAGCGACAAAGCAGAAAGAAAAAAAATTATTCATCTCATTAAAAATGGTAAAAAGAAAGAAAATCTAAAAAAAGTTGTTGATATTGTAAACTTTAGCGGCGGTATTGAATATGCAGAAAAAGTAGCAAATGATTATATTAATAGAGCAAAAAATGAGCTTGCTATTTTTCCTGATTCGGAAATCAAAAAATCGCTTAATGATCTTTTAGACTTTGTTGTAAACAGGACCAAATAATTTATGATTATTTTCAGCATAAGTAAAAGAATTAAAAACTTTTTTAAGGTAATTGTACAAAGCAAGAAGCCTTCCGAAAATATTTATATAATAAAGGATGATAAATATCTTGCAGATATTCCAAATAAAAACGGATATTACAGATTTTTTTATCCAAATGGAAATGTTAAAGCCGAATGCCACTATATAAGTGATAAACTTGAAGGGATTTCTAATTTTTATTATCCCACTGGAAAAATTGAACGTAAAGAAAATTATAGAAAAGGGGTGCTGGACGGATTATCTTTTTATTATTCTGAAACCGGCAAAAAAAAAAGCGAAATATATTATTCCGATGGAGTAGTTAAGTCGCACAAAGATTATTAATAGTAAAGAGTTGATATTTAAAAGGTGTTACTCTTATTTTTATCATTTCGAGAATAGATTTGCGTTGGAATTAAAAAAAATTACAGAAGACTGTGTTTATTGACGAAATGGGCAAATAGACTTAAACTTAAACAAGTTAAACGAAAAATAAAAACGTTAGAATTTTATTCATTAAAAGATTCTGAATGATTTTACAGTATATTTGAAATACCACACAAATACTATTTATCCAAAAAACATAAATTTAAAGGATTAATTTTGACCGATTGCTTAAATTACGACATTAAAAACTATCGTATCAATAAATGTTTTGATAGTGAGAAAAACTTAATACAAAATTACTGGGTTAATAATGAAACAATATCTTGATTTAGTTAAACTGGTACTTGAAAACGGAAATCGTAAAACATCGCGTACAGGTATTGATACAATATCTTATTTTGGAGCATTTTACAAAGTAGATTTAAGCAAAGGGTTCCCATTGCTTACAACAAAAAAAATGCAGTGGAAATCGCTGCTTCATGAAGTATTATGGTATCTTTCGGGTGAAGACCATATTCGTAATCTTCGCAAACATACCAAAATATGGGATGCCTGGGCAGATGAAGAAGGGAATCTGGAAACAGCCTATGGATATTTTTGGAGAAAATTCCCAAGCGCTAAAAAAAATAAAGACGGAGTTTGGGAGGTTACTGAAGTTGACCAAATAAATTATGTGATAAATGAAATAAAGAAAAACCCCGATAGCAGAAGACTTGTTGTTACGGCTTGGGAACCTGGGAATGCTACTAAAAGCAAGCTTCCGCCATGCCACTATTCATTTGCATTTAACGTAAACAGTGGTAAATTAAATTGTCATCTAACACAACGCTCAGGAGATATTGCTCTTGGAATTCCTTTTAATCTGGCAGCATATTCTTTACTTACACAGATTATTGCACAAGAAACCGGGCTTGAGCTTGGAGAATTTGCGCACACTATTATTGATGCGCACATCTATTGTGCTGATAAAGGTACTCCGATGGAAAAATATGACCATATTGAAGGATTAAAGGAGCAGCTTAAACGTGAACCTATGGAACTCCCGAAACTTGTTATTGCTAAAAAACCAATTGATAAACTAATTTTTGAAGATTTTGAACTTATTGGATACAAGCATCTGGAAGCAATTAAATTTGAAGTTGCAGTTTGATAACTGTAAGCGGTGGTAATTTGAAAATAATTATAATTGCAGCAGTATCTGCAAATTTTGTTATCGGCAACGATGAAAAAATTCCTTGGCATTCTTCCGAAGATTTTAAGCATTTTAAAAAAACCACATTAGGTTTTCCTTTAATTATGGGAAGGAAAACATTCGAATCTATCGGTAAGCCGCTTCCCGGAAGAGAGACTTTGATAATCAGCAGTAATAGTAATTACAATGTGCCCGAAAATGTAAAAGTATTTCCCACAATAATAAACGCTTTAGATTATTGCAGAAGTAAAAAATCTGAAAAAGTATTTATTTGCGGAGGAGGAACAATATATAAAAATTCAATGAACCTCGCAGATGAGCTTTTAATAACTGAGATGAAATTTAATGCTAAAGGGAATATATATTTTCCAAAAATAAATAAGGACATTTGGAATGTTCAAGAAGTTCTTGCTGATAATGAAGAATTTAAAATAGTTAATTACAAGAAAAAATGAATAAAATAAAACTTCTGCCGGAGCAGATATCTAATAAAATTGCTGCCGGTGAGGTAGTTCAGCGTCCTGAATCGGTAGTGAAGGAATTGCTTGAAAACGCAATAGATTCTGGCGCGGATAAAATAGAATTAGTTATTAAACAAGCCGGTAAAACGCTTATTCAGGTAAACGACAACGGTTGCGGAATGAGCCAGGATGATGCAGTTCTTTGTATTCAAAGACACGCAACAAGTAAAATTACTGAAGCAGAGGATTTAGAGATAATATCTACTTACGGATTCAGAGGTGAAGCGCTAAGTTCGGTTGCTGCTGTAAGCATTCTTGAAATACGAACTGAATTAGCTGATGAGGAAATAGGTACATTTATCAGGATTGATGGCGGTCAGGAATTATTATTTGAAAAAGGTTCATTTGCAAAAGGAACTTCTGTATCTGTAAAAAATCTTTTTTATAATACACCAGCACGCCGAAACTTTTTAAAATCAAATTCTACAGAACTTAAGCATATAATAGAAACATTCAAAAATATTGCGTTATCGCACCCGGAAATAGAATTTCAGTTTTATAATGACGACGATTTAATATTTTCACTGAATAAAAGTGATCTCCGGAATAGAATCTCGGATATTTTCGGGGAAGAGATAATTGCAGAAACAATTCCTGTTTACGAACCGACCGATTACATTTCAATTTCCGGATTTATTGCAAAACCAATATATTCTGGTAAAAACAGGGGTGATCAAAGACTTTTTATAAATAACCGATTTGTAAACTCGCGGATAATTAATCATGCAGTATTTTCATCGTACGAGGAAATGATTAATAAAGGAGACTATCCTTTTTATATTCTTTTCTTAAATATGGATCAGGCAAAAATTGATATTAATGTACATCCTCAGAAACTTGAAGTAAAATTTGATGACGAAAAGGGAATTTATTCGATTGTAAAAGCAGTTATAAGAAAAAGTCTGGGAAGTTATGATCTTATTCCATCAATTAAATTTGATAATTCGGGTGAGGGTTTTTCTTTTGCCGGCAGCGGAAATATGGAAAATAAAAAAGATAATATTAGCTCTTATAAAGGGAAAAGCGTTTTTCAAGATGAAGAAATCGATCAGATTTTTGCATCTATTAATACCGAAATTAAAAGCAGTATTCCTGTAGCAGATACTCCATTCGGGTTTTCGCCGAAAGGAGAGATTTATCATTCGCAAAAACGTGATTTGGATAATGAAATTGAAGTCGAAAATGATGAACCGGTTTTCTTTCTATTACACAAGAAATATATATTATCGCAGATAAAAAGCGGATTGATGATAATAGACGCGCATGTTGCTCACGAAAGAATATTATATGAAAAGGCGTTGCAATCATTTTCCAGAAATATGCCTTTTTCGCAGCAGCTTTTATTTGCGCAGGAGGTGCAGCTGGATCCTGCTGATTACGAACTTGTAAAAGAGCTTGAAGGATATTTATTCAGTCTTGGTTTCGAACTGAAGCTTCAACCGAAAAATAAAGTAAAAATATTAGGTGTTCCACCGGATGTTAAAGTCGGGTCCGAAACTGAACTTCTAAAAGATATACTATTTGAATACAGAAATTATTCACTGAATGATAATACACAGATTGTTGAAAATCTTGCAAAATCATTTGCCTGTAAAGCCGCAATTAAAGCCGGTTACAGATTAACAGATAAAGAAATGCGTTTACTTGTCGATCAGCTTTTTGCCACTTCGCGTCCTAATGTATGTCCTCATGGGAGACCGATTGTAATAAGAATTCAATTGGATGAATTTGATAAGAGATTTGGAAGATAATTTTACGATGCTTATTTTTAACATTTTAATCTTATATTGTGAAAAAAATTGAAAATCAAAGAATATTTTAAGCTTCTAAGGGTTGTTCACTGGATAAAAAACTTGTTTGTTTTTGTACCCCTTTTATACTCAAAAAATCTGTTTAACCAGGAATTATTTTCTCTTTCTTTAAGAGGCGTATTTGCTTTTAGTTTTTTGGCAAGCATTATTTACATTATCAATGATATTCTTGATGCAGATTTCGACAGACAGCATCCGCACAAAAAAGAAAGGCCAATAGCAAAAGGCACAGTTAAAATAAAAGAGGCAGTTATTCTAATATTTTTTCTTTCTGCCGGAATTGTTTTTCTTGTTACTAATATCGGTTGGCAGTTTCCTGCAGTTTTATTTGCCTACTTTATAATAAACACACTTTATTCATTCAAATTTAAAAATATTGCTATTATTGATATTTTATGTATCGCTTCGGGATTTACGCTCCGGATAATTGGAGGAGCTTTTCTTATAAATGTCAGTATTTCGAGCTGGTTAGTTTTAACAACTCTTTTTATTTCGCTTTTCCTGGCAATAATGAAACGCCGTTCGGAAATAATGAATATTTCACATTTCACGTCTACACGTATTGTACTAAAAGAATATACAGAAGGATATCTTAATGTGCTTTCTACAATTTCAGCAACGGCTGTTATAGTGTGTTATGCGCTATATACTGTTTCAGAAAAAACAATTGTTTTTTTTCAAACGGAAAATCTTGTATATACGATGATATTTGTAATTTATGGAATTTTTCGTTTTATGTATCTGATAATTGTTAAAAAACGAGATGAAAATGTTGCAGAATTGATTTTAATGGATAAATCTCTCCTTGTTAATATAGGATTGTATATAATCTGTACTTCTATAATTATTTATAAGATTTAGAAAATGGAAAGCGATTTAATCATTCTTTTTATACTGTTACTTTTAAGTGCTTTTTTTTCGGCAAGCGAACTTGCTTTTATTGTTGCAAATAAATTAAAAATCGAATTACGGGCAAGAAAAAATAATTTTTCGGCTAAACAAGCGTTTTATTTTAATCAGAATCCGCAGATGTTTTTTTCGACAATACTTATTGCTAATAATATTGCAAATATTGCATTTTCATCAATATTTGCTGTATTTGTTGTTGAATTATTTAATCTCGATGAAATTTATATCTTGTTGATTTCTACAACAATATTACTTTTGTTCGGCGAACTTCTTCCAAAGTATTTTGCACGCGAATATGCGGATTTTGTAATACTTTTATTTGCTCCGGTTATCAGGATAATTAATTACGTTATTTATCCTTTTGTAAAAATTATTTCTTCTATTTCCGCATTTTTTACAAAATCTGTTAACATAAATGAGGAAAACAATCAATTTTTGTATAGCAAGGAAGAATTTCAGAAATTAGTTCAGGAAAGCGAAGCTGCTGGAAAAGTTGATAAAAATAATTCAGGAATTCTTCATAAGGTATTCGAGCTTGGTGAGCAGAAAATTTATGAGGCTATTTCGCCAAGGACTGAGATTGTAGGTGTGGAGATAAATTCAAGCATCGATGAAGTTATCAATAAATTTATACAGTCAGGATATTCTAAACTTCCTGTTTACGAAGAAAACTTGGATAATATTAAAGGAGTTGTATTTGCGTACGATCTTTTCGAAAATCCACAAAATTTAAAGAGTATAATGCGCGAAGTAATATTTGTACCTGATACAAAAAAAAGTTTGGATATGCTTAATGAATTCTTGAAAAAGCATGCATCAATTGCCATTGTTGTTGACGAATTCGGCGGTACTGCAGGCATAATTACTTTAGAAGATATTATGGAAGAACTTTTCGGGGAAATACGCGATGAGTATGATGTTGATGAAAATGTATGTAAAAAAATAGATGAAAACACATTTGTTTTCAGTGCTAAAATAGAGACAGATTATATCAATGAACAATACAATTTAGGTGTTCCCGATGGTGATTACGAAACTATAGGCGGGTATATAACAACAAGAATAGGACGCATTCCGGTTCAAGGTGAAAATTTAACATTAGATTGGTTTAATATAATTATACTTCGTTCAAGTAAGACAAAAATTGATTTGCTTAAACTGATTGTCGATACTGAGAAAATGAAATCTGTATAATTTGCATCAATTGGTATTGAAATAAAATAATTCTTTTAGAGCTTAAAAATTAATATTTAACAGTTTATTTTCAGAAGAATATTTCCGAATATAAGAATAATAAAAACTTACCAGCCTTTTTTAATTTATTGTACCATTTAGAACAAAAAATCATTTCTTTGATAAGAAATTAGTCAAACTAATCGATAATAAATCAAACGATTTTATTGTAAAATGAGTTACCTATTTACAATATCTAATGAATGTTGTAAAAGAAACAGGAAGCAATAAACCCAGAAAAAGCAATAAACCCAGATTAAGCAATAGGATATATTCAATTATTTTTTCTTTTAATCTATAAAAAAGATGTAAATATTTGACATTTCAAAATAAGCTAAATCATTAAAAAGAAACA
>JAAYAN010000069.1 GCA_012719345.1 Ignavibacteria bacterium
TCGGATAGCTTAACCTGTAAACCATCAATCCGCTGTTACAATTGCGTATTCTGTTGTTTCGCAATATGCTTGTATTCGGTTTGCGCGATGTTGGCGAAGAACCCCATATAGCAGCTATTCCCCAGTCACAATAACTCACATCATTTCTCCATACTTTGCCCGAAGAACCCTGATTATGCTCAATCCCGTGTCCGTGATTTATGCCTGCGCCTGTTTTTGTGATCTTGTTATTATTGCAGTCCACGTTGGAATACGAAAGCTGTATTGAATGACCTGTGCTATTGCTGCTTAACGTGTTGCCCGAAATCCCCCCGGTTGAGCCGTAAATATAAAGTGAAATATAATTATCTAATAAATTATTGTTCGAAACGGTAAAACTCGGCACATTAATTACCCTTACGCCGTTGCCGTAATTAATATTACAATTATCAATTATTGAACCGCTTGCGCCCGCTCCATTAAGTTCAATGCTGCCCCAACTGTTTGGTATAGCAGCAGAATGGGCAGTAAAAACAATCGGAGCCACTTGTGTTCCAACAGCATTCAATAATCCATTGGAAATCAATGAAATATTCTCATCAAAAATAATATTGGAACCTGGAAGTATATTTAATGTTTTTCCGCTTTCAATAACTAAATTCTCTTTTAAGAATACATTGCCGGACAACGTAGCTGTCGTACTTACTGGAATTCCTGATATTGCAATAGGAGCGTAAGAGGTGTGGAATGAATTTTCAGTGTCAGTACCGCTTACAATTAGTTCTCCAATGACATTTCCGTTTTCATCTCTATTCCAGAAATAATTGTTGGGTATTAAGTTGGAATTTATATAAAGAGATGACGTTCCTAAATCTATTGTTTCTGAACCCCATTTATGAAATAGTTTTAATTTTAAATTTTCCCAATCATTTATATAACAAGTATATGGGTAGCTAACATCTTCAAAAGATATATTACAAGCATCAGGGCTGATGTAAGGATAATTAAGGCTATAGGAATTTAATTTTAGTGTAACAACAATATGATCATCAACACCAACTGGTGGGGTAGGTGAATCACCCCAAAGTGTTTTATTCCATAAATTATAAATGGCTTCCTCGTCTTGCGGACCCAAAGCCAAAGTATAAGCGTCTGTTGGGATATCACGTACATTACTATTCATAATGTTAGCATTATTAGAATTACTTGAAGGATGAGCAATACCCAAAATGTGTCCAAGCTCATGAAGCAGTACTTCCCTTACTGTGAAATTGTTAGCATACCTATTGGGATATTCATAAACCCAATTACCGGTTGATGATAAAAATTCAGGAGTATTATTAAGTAATATTAGTCCATACCCTGCAGTAACTCTTTTGTCAAAAGTTGTAATATATCCTTTCGCATCAACACATAATGGAGCATAACCAGGGTCTTTATCAGCCTCTAAAAACACGCGCGGATCTGTTACAAAATATATACTA
Source organism: Ignavibacteria bacterium (assembly GCA_012719345.1). GTDB lineage: Bacteria > Bacteroidota > Ignavibacteria > Ignavibacteriales > Melioribacteraceae > JAAYAN01. The sequence continues at coordinate 1,464 of JAAYAN010000069.1, forward strand.
ATTTTATCACGTGGTGCATCTGTCTTATCTCCGCTAAAAATGCTTTTTGTAAATTCATAATATTCTACATCGTTCCATTTATCTACAGCATCATTGAATGATTGTAATGCTTTTTCTGAAGTAATGGTTGAAGGTAAGTTATAATTTGTGTTGAAAGCAAGTGGGATTGTAGGATTCTCCCACCATATTTAAGGTGTATCTCTATTCATATAAGCAACCTTCCCATTTAAGAAATATAAGTTTAAATATCGTGCATCTTGACAAAAAACACAGATACTAAATAAAAAGAAGCTTATAATAATAATTTTAAATGTATTTTTCATTTTTCGCTTCCTTCCGATAAAAGTTTGTTTCTCAAATCAATTATATAATTCTTAATCGAATCCAGCTTCACTTCATATCCAAGACCGAAAGTATTGTTGCCATCAATTAACAGATTTTCTTGTATAGAAAATATTGTAGGTCTATCGCCAAAATTACAATATACTGACATAGGTGGTGTTCTGCTATCATTTGCATCCCTATACCATAAAGGTAAAAGATATTTCTTTTCTTGTTCATAAATACCAATACCCCATATAATTGCTACCCATACTTTTATAATATCTCCTTGTTTAAAATCTTCCAATCCGTCAATTATTTCGTCGACTTTCACTTTATAAATGAGCAATTCAAGTGGAAAACCTAAATCATCAGATATACAAGAAATTGAATCAATAGAAAGAATTTCGCCTATAATAATTCCATCAACAGAATTAATAAACCTCTCTTCAAAATCATTAAAATATTTACGCATCTGTCTTTTAAGTGACAGTATTTCTGCGCCCGGATACTTTTTGACTGTATCGGCAAGTTCCTTATATTTATTTTTGTTGATAAGGAGTCCTATATTTTTATTTTGAACAAATTTACCTGTCAGTACACCCAGTTTTGTACTTTTGGGGTAAGCTCTGTTAAATTTATATAATGCTCTGGCCCCTTCCAACACTTCTTCATAGGTGTATTTATAATCAAATATCTGTTCATTGATAGATCCTTTATGTAAACTTAAATTTTGAATTTCTTTCCTAAAATTCTTTGTTGTTTTCAATAGTGTATCAATTGCCTCTTCCTCTGTTTGTTGCGCATATAGTTTCGCTAATGGTATAAAGCAAAACAATAATAAAAAAATAGCTACTTTTTTTTTCATATTTCCCTCCGTTTTAATTTATAAATAAGTGTTAAAAACTTTTATAAAAAAAGTTGCAAGTAATCTTCAAAATATTCTTCATTTTATTTTTTCGCGCAATGTTACCGTTTTACCTTTCTAA
>JAAYAN010000070.1 GCA_012719345.1 Ignavibacteria bacterium
ATCGATTTCGCAGTAGATTTTTGTTATGTTTTTCATAGAGTTTTTAATAAAATGCTCTACGAGCTAAACATTCTTATTTCTTAATTAATTCCTTATTTGTTTTTTTTATATCGAACTCAGGTTATTAAGCGATTTACTTTCGATGCCTGCCGAAACAGAGGTATTAGAATTCAAAGAGGCGAAAAACAATTACGATTTCAAAGAACTTGGCAAATACTTTTCGGCTTTAAACAACGAGGCAAACCTGAAAAACAAACCCTATGCCTGGTTGATTTTCGGAGTGAACAATCAAAAAAAGGTGGTAGGTACCCAATATAGAGCGAACCGCAAAGATTTAGATCATCTAAAATATGAAATAGCAGAAAAAATCAATAACCGTCTCACTTTTATCGAAATACACGAGCTGCAAACAGCCGAAGGTCGTGTGATACTATTTCAAATACCACCTGCTCCATTAGGTATTCCAACAGCTTTTGGAGGATTCTTTTTTGGCAGAGATGGCGAAAGTGCAGGACCTTTAAACATTGAAGAAATTGAACGTATCAGAAGACAAATTATAATATCCGATTGGAGTATTGGTATTTGTCAGGGAGCATCAATTGATGATTTAGATAATGAGGCAATAGCTAAGGCAAGAGCCAATTATAAAATTAAAAACCCACGCATTGCTCAAGAAGTTGATGATTGGGACACTGCAAAATTTTTAAACAAAGCAAAACTATCAATCAATGGCGGTATTACAAATTCCTGCATTTTACTGCTCGGCAAACCTGAATCGGAACACTTCTTAGCACCGGCAATTGCAAGGATTACCTGGGTGCTTAAAAACACAAACAACGAGGAAAAAGATTATGAACACTTTTCCTGTCCTTTCCTGTTGGCAATTGATAAAGTGTTTGCAAAAATCCGAAACCTAAAATACCGGTACATTAAAGACGGAACATTATTTCCCGAGGAAATTGAACGATACGATCCTTTCAATATCAAGGAAGCATTAAGCAATTGTATTGCCCATCAAGATTATACTTTATCGAGCAGAATAAGTGTTGTAGAAGTTGAAGACGAACAACTTATCTTTACAAATGCAGGCGAATTCTTACCGGGCTCGATTGAAAGCGTATTAGATAGCGATCAGCCGCCTTTATTATACCGGAATAGTTTTTTAGTTCAAGCAATGGTCAACCTTAATATGATTGATACAATTGGAAGTGGAATAAAAAGAATGTTCCGTTCGCAGAGAGAAAGGTTCTTTCCTATGCCCGATTATGATTTAAGCGGCAGTAAAGTTAAAGCCGTGATAACCGGTAAAGTATTGGACATGGAATATGCAAGGGTTTTGGCTCGTCACCCCGACTTATCCCTTGATGAAATTATCATCTTAGATAAAGTACAAAAGAAAAAAGAATTAAGTGAAAATGAAATTATTAAACTTAAAGTCCGTAAACTGATTGAAGGTAGAAAACCTAATTTTATTATCTCAGAACAATTAGCCGTTAAAACCAAACAGGTGGGAAGTTATCTTAAAACAAGGGGTTTCGACAAACAATACTATAAAAAACTTGTATTGGAATTTATCAATAAGAACAAATATGGGTCGGCAAAGAGCGAAATCAGGGAATTACTTTGGAAAAAACTACCTGAACTTTTAACCGATACTCAAAAAGAAACAAAAATCTCTAATATTTTAAGAGAATTAAGGCAGGAAAACAAGATTGTTAACACAGGGAACGATGCAAAACCTAATTGGATATCAATCAAATAACTCTTATATCTGTTTATTTCTTACAAGAGTTTTACAAGAGTTTTACAAGATAAATTGAAATAATAATGCTAACTAACACAACAGAAAAAGGATTGGAAACCCACATAACACAACATTTATGCTTGGTAAACGGGTTTGAAGAAAGGCATTTAAGCCAATATAACCGGGTAGATTGTGTTGATGAAGATTTATTATTCAATTTCCTGCAAAAAACACAGGAAAAAGAGGTAATGAAATTGCAAACCATCCACGGCGGCAATTTCAGAAGCAAAGTATTGTTTCGCTTAAACAATCAGATAAAAACTTTTGGCATTATCGAAGTCCTACGCAAGGGTATAACCGACAATAATATCAAGCTGAAATTATTTTTTGATAAGCCGGTTTCAAACCTAAACACAAAAGATGCAGAACTATACGAGAAAAATATTTTTTCGGTAACCCGTCAGGTGCATTACAGCGTACAAAATGAAAATTCGCTTGATTTGGCAGTTTTTATAAATGGTTTGCCAGTAGTAACATTCGAACTTAAAAACGAACTTACAAAGCAAAATGTAAAAGATGCAATCAAACAATACAAAACAAGCCGCGACCCAAGAGAGGAATTGTTCCGTTTAGGCAGGTGTTTGGTGCATTTTGCTGTTGATACGGAACAAGTATGGATGACAACATACTTAAAGGGCGAAAGTACTTACTTTTTGCCATTCAACAAGGGCAACAACAACGGAGCAGGAAATCCGCTCAATCCGGACGGTATAAAAACCGATTACCTGTGGAAAGATATTTTAACGAAAGACCGTATTAACCTGAGTTCGATATAAGAATCAAGCAAAAACAAGTTCATTAGAATAACCGGACAAATCAATTTTAGGTTTACGATCTTTTAGTGAATAAGCCAGCAAACCGGAAAGCAAATTAACAAAGAA
>JAAYAN010000071.1 GCA_012719345.1 Ignavibacteria bacterium
ATCCTGAATCTAAGTCTCTTTCCCGGTTTTCCTTAGGGGGTCTACTTGTCAAGAACTTAAGTTTTACCCAAATACCGCTTGTTTTCAAAGCATTTTTAGAAAATTATATTTTAGTCGGTTGATAGTGTAATTTTTTATTTAAGTTAAAAAATATAACAACTATTGAATAATTTTAGGATATTACTATGTGAATTTTGATTTTTTATAAGGAATTGTTAATTACATTTCCATAAAACCGGGACATATAAAAGGCAAATGAGCATAACCACACAATCACTTCAACCAGTTATAAACTTCCTTTGGACAGTTGCGGATGATGTTTTAGTTAATACCTACCAAAAAGGAAAATATGAAGATGTAATACTTCCAATGGTGGTTATACGCAGACTTGATTTACTGTTAGAACCGACAAAGGAGCAAGTTTTAAAAACATTCAATGAGTATAAGGACAAACTGCAAAACCTTGATAGCTTGCTGACCAATAAAAAACACGGTTCGGGTTTGGCTTTTTACAATACTTCTAAGTTTACACTTAAAAAATTACTGGACGACCCTAAAAACCTGCGGAGTAATTTTGAAAACTACCTTAACAGTTTTTCGGAAAACGTGCAGGACATTATCAAACAATTCAAATTTAAAAATGAAATTGAAACTCTGGACGAAGCGGATATCCTTTATTCGCTGATTGAAAAATTCTGTTCCCCAAAAGTTGAATTGCACCCCGCTAAATTGCCGCCTTTGGCAATGGGTTATGTTTACGAGGATTTGGTAAGGCGGTTTAACGAGGAAAACAACGAAGAAGCCGGAGAGCACTTTACACCAAGGGAAATAATTGATTTAATGACGCACCTTGTTTTTTTGCCCGTTAAAGACAAAATTCAACAAGGAACATATTTAATTTACGACCCCTGCGTGGGAAGCGGCGGGATGCTGACAATTGCTAAAAACTTTATGCTTAATCCCGAAGGATTAATTAAAAGCAATGCCACAGTACATTTATACGGTCAGGAAAGCACGCCTTTTATTTATGCAACTTGCAAAAGCGATATGCTGATTAAAGGTGAAGACCCCGATAAAATTGTTTATGGAAGTACCCTTAGCGCTTATGGTTTTGATAAAGATTTGAAATTCGATTTCATGCTTACAAATCCCCCTTACGGTAAAACCTGGGCACCCGATAAAAAAGCATTGGGCGTTGGCCCCAAAGGTGCCATCATTGACAAACGTTTTATGCTGAAAGGAAGTTACAAAGAGGAAGCAGTTACCAGCCGTGTGAAAGACGGACAGTTGATGTTCGTATTGCATATGCTGAGTAAAATGAAGGACACCGAACTCGGCAGCCGCATTGCTTCCGTTCATAATGGCTCGGCTTTATTTACCGGCGACGCCGGACAAGGCGAAAGCGAAATACGCAAATACATTATTGAAAACGATTTATTGGAAACCATTGTAGCATTGCCTAACGATATGTTTTACAACACGGGCATACCAACATATATCTTTGTATTAAGCAACAGAAAAGCAAAAAACCGAAAAGGCAAAGTACAGTTGATAAATGCCACTTCAGAAACATTCTTTACCAAAATGCGTAAATCTTTAGGCAAAAAACGTGTAGAATTCCTGCCCGAACATATTGCTGAAATTGAAAAGATGTTTTTGAATTTTGAAGAAAATGAATATAGCAAAATATTTGATAATGCCGATTTTGGTTATTCTCAAATAACAGTGAACCGCCCTTTGAGAGATGAAAAGGGAAAAATTGAAGCCGACAGCAAAGGCAAACCAAAGCCCGACCCAAAACTGAAAGACACCGAAAACATTCCATGCAAAATACTTCTACAAACACCAGCCGCCAAGAGCATTGGCTGATATTGCCAAAGATATTCTGGCTATTGAGCAGGAAACAGACGGTTTACTAAAAGAGATAATTGAATAAGTATGGAAATACAAAAACATAGTGAAGCTCTTTTAAACGGTATTCAATCAATCATTGAAAATGCAAGAAGCAGGGTTGCAGTCTTTGTAAATGCTGAAACTACCCTTCTAAACTGGCAGATAGGCAACTACATTAACATTGAACTTATCAATGAACATAGGGCAGAATATGGTTCAAAGATTCTTGATACATTGTCGCAAGAATTACAATTACGATATGGCAAGGGATATACTTATACTGCTCTTACAAGGATGTGTAAAGTTGCAAAAACATTCAATCAAGAAATTATTGCGACGCTGTCGCAACAATTGAGTTGGAGCCATTTGATTGAGCTTTCTGCCATTGAGAATGAAACCAAACGCGATTTTTTCACAAAACTGTGTATTTACGAACGATGGGGCGTGCGCACATTACGGGATAAGATAGATACAATGCTATTCGAAAGAACTGCTATTTCAACAAAACCTGTTGAAACTATCAGAGAGGCTTTGCAAACATTGCAACAAGACAATAAGATACTGCCCGAACTGGTTTTCAAGAATTCCTATGTGCTCGATTTTTTAAACTTGCCTGCTGATTATTCAGAAAAAGAACTTGAAACAGCGCTTGTAGCTAACCTCCAGCAATTTATCTTGGAACTTGGCTCCGGCTTTGCATTCCTCGAAAGGCAAAAGAGAATTCAGGTAGATGCCGTTGACTATCACCTCGATTTGCTTTTTTACCACCGCAAGCTGACACGCTTAGTGGCAATTGACTTAAAACTTGGCAAGTTTAAACCCGAATACAAGGCACAAATGGAACTGTACCTGCGTTGGCTGCAAAAACACGAAATGCAGGAAGGAGAAAAACTGCCGATTGGCTTGCTGCTTTGCTCCGAAGGCAATACCGAACATATTGAACTGCTGATGCTTGACGAAAAACAGATAAGAGTAGCGCAGTACCTAACCGAATTGCCAAGCAAAGAATGGTTTGCCGACAAGCTGCACCGTGCTTTGGAAATTGCTAAAATGAATATGACTGAGAAAAATGATTGAAACTGGAAAAATAACATACAAAAAAACTGACTTGGACTGGATGCCGGAAGTGCCTGAGCATTGGGAGATAATGCGGCTTGGTGGATTGTTTGAAGAAAGAAATGAAATAGTTTCTGAAAAAGACTATATGCCGCTTTCGGTTACAATGCAAGGAATTGTGCCACAACTAGAAACAGCTGCAAAAACAATGCATGTTGATAATAGGAAGCTGGTTTGTATAGGTGATTTTGCAATTAACAGCAGAAGCGACAGAAGAGGTTCAGGAGGTCTTTCATCATTAAATGGTTCTGTATCCATTGTAAATACAGTTTTAAAACCTAGCAAGTATTATATACCGGAATACACACATTACCTATTAACTAATAAATTATTTCAAGATGAATATTATGCTAAAGGGAAAGGAATTGTTGCAGATATGTGGTCAACGAAGTTTTCTGATTTAAAAACCATTTATTTACCTGTCCCGCCCAAAAATGAACAAGATGAAATTGTGTAATACATCAAGACAATTGAAGGAAAAATCACAAGATTCATAGTTGGCAAACTTGGTTTTATTTCGTTATTGGAAGAACAGAAAACAGCAATAATTAACCAAATATGTCTAAATGGTATTAACCAAAAGAAGTTTATTGATACAAATGATGACAGGTTCAATAAAATACCTTCTTCTTGGCAATATAAAAGATTGAAGTTTTTAATTAGAGAACGAAATATCAGGTCAGAAACTGGTGAAGAAGAATTACTTTCTTTAAGTCAATATAAAGGCATTATTCCTAAGAAATCATTAGAGGAAAGAGCAGGGATGGCAGAAAGTTTAGTTGGTTATAAAATTGTTGAACCCAACAATTTGGTAATTAATAAAATGCAAGCTGCAAATGGATTAGTTGGAATTTCAGAATTATTTGGAATTACGAGTCCTGACTATGCAATTTTTGAACCGACCACAGATGAAGTATTTATGCCTTATTTGGGTTATCTGTTTAAAACGTCTGCTTCACGTTCTCACTTTTACTCTCGTTCAAAGGGTGTAATGGCAGGTTACATTCGATTATATTCAGACCAACTACTTGATTTAAAAATTCCTTTGCCGCCATTTGAAGAACAAAAGCAAATTGTAACACACATAAAAGCCGAAACCGCCACCATAGACACCGCCATAGCCAAAGCCGAACGGGAAATTGAACTTATTCGCGAATACAAAGAGGCAATGATAAGTGAGGCGGTTATGGGGAAAACGAGATTGTAATATTATGAACGAACAACAACTTCAAACGTTATTAACCTGAGTTCGATATAAGAATCAAGCAAAAACAAGTTCATTAGAATAACCGGACAAATCAATTTTAGGTTTACGATCTTTTAGTGAATAAGCCAGCAAACCGGAAAGCAAATTAACAAAGAA
>JAAYAN010000315.1 GCA_012719345.1 Ignavibacteria bacterium
ACATCTCCCTCAAATATAAGAATGTAGACTTTCAGACATTCCTTCAGGGTGTCGGTAAAGTCGACGGTTATATCACCGGGAGTGGCAACGTACCCTTTAATATGTCGGGAACCGCTTTCGACTACCACAAGGACCGTTGGACAATTGAAAATCCAAATCCCAATGCCATGTTCCCGCGATTGGCTTTCGGAGAAACCAACAACACCGAATATTCTGATTTCTGGATGAAAAGCGCTGCCTATCTCCGGGTAAAACACATCCAGATCGGGTATACCCTTCCAAAACCGGTTAGTGAAAAACTGAATCTACGAAACCTCCGCCTCTTCTGCTCGGCAGAAAATCTTTTAACCTTCGACAATTTCTGGCCAGATGCCGATCCTGAGATCTCTCCGGGGAGCAGTGGAGCCTATTACCCCCAGGTGAAAACTTTCAATACAGGTTTAAGTGTTACTTTTTAAAAAACTGAAAAATGAAAAAACTCATATTTATCCTCACTATATTCCTGGTTGCCTGTAATGACGACCTTGAAAAATTTCCGCTCGACGCCCCTTCGACGGAAACTTTCCTTAAAACGGAAAATGAGCTGAAGACTGCCATCGTAGGTTGCATGAATCCGCTGACCCTGCGATTCGGTGAAAATCCCTATGTCATTTGGTTTGAAATGTACTCCGACATTGCCACCAACCGTGATGCCCGTCCTGAGAGTTATTGGGGCGATCCGGCCGCCGGTAATGTCAGCACCATCTGGAACACCGCGTACAGGGGAATTAGCCGCTGCAATTTCCTGTTAAACAACATTGACCGTGCAAAAGAGAATGTGGCAGAAACAATCATCCAAAATATTTCCGCTCAGGCAAAATTTCTACGGGCATACTACTATTTCCTTCTCTCCGAATTCTATGGCGGCGTGCCGCTGATTACCAAAACACTCGACCTGTCGGAAGCAATGGTATCCAGAAATTCGAAAGCTGAGGTAACAGCTTTCATCCTGAAGGAGCTTGACGAAGCAGCCGCTTACCTCACCGAGACCAACCAGCCAAATACGATGACCATCTCCAAAGGAGCTGCCTGGGCCCTGGCCTCAAGAGTAGCCCTGTACAACGGAAAGTGGCAGCATTCTTATGAGGCAGCAGAAAAAGTAATGGCCCTCGAGGGGAGTCAATTCATCCTGCATCCCAATTACGGAGACATCTGCATGAGAGCCGGGAAGACCTCCAAAGAAATCATATGGGCAATTCAATTCAATTACGACGACATCTTCCATCAAACGCCCCTCTCCTATCGCTCCCGGATGGCTTCCGGATACACAAACCGGATGCCTGTCCAGGTACTGGTTGACTCCTATGACTGCACAGACGGACTACCCATCGACAAATCTCCGCTCTATAATCCTGCTAAACCGTTCGAGAACAGAGATCCCAGGCTTGGACAAACCATAGCATTGCCCGGTTCGATATACTTCGGTTACCAGTTTGAAACCCATAAAGACAGTGTCAAATGCTGGAATTACAAAGTCACTCCGCCGGTAAGGGTAGCCAATCTCGATGCCACCCACACCTATGCCAGCTTCTCTGGCTATGCCTGGCGGAAATATGCCGACCCGACCGAAACCGACGCAACCAAATCAGACATCAATATGATCGTATTACGGTATGCGGAAGTACTCCTGAATTATGCGGAAGCAAAGATCGAAGCCAATGCCCTCGACCAGACCATTTATACCGCCCTGAACAAAGTGCGTACACGGGCAGGGATGCCTGCTATTGCCACAGGAAAGACACAAACGGAACTCCGCTCAATTGTCAGAAAAGAACGCAAAGCTGAACTGGCAGGCGAAGGATTGCGCTATTACGATATCCTGCGCTGGAGAATTGCCGAGCAGGTACTAAACGGTAACTGTTACGGCCGTATTCCCCGCGGGTACCTGGCTTCGGCCCCGGCCATTGACTCCAACGGAACCCCCGATTATTCAAAGGTATCCAATGCCAGCGCGATGCGAGTCATTCAGACCAGAATATTCGACAAGAGCAAGAATTATCTGTGGCCCATTCCGGCCATCGAATTGCAAACCAACCCAAACCTCGAACAGAATCCGGGTTACTAAGAGACCGATTATGAAGAACGATTTTACATCACCGGTGATCTTGGAGCCGGGAAGAGAGACAGAGGTCATTGCCCGTCCTGATGTTTGCGTGATCGGAAGCGGACCGGCAGGCATCGGTGCTGCCATTGCCGCAGCCCGCCTGGGTGCCAA
>JAAYAN010000072.1 GCA_012719345.1 Ignavibacteria bacterium
CAAAATTAAACATTAAAAATTTCCCGATAAATCGGGACAGGCAAAATTATTTTAGCAGTAACATTTTGTGCGAAGCGTTAAAACTGCCTGAAGTAAGTTGATAAACATACACGCCGGAAGCAAGGTTCGAAGCGTCGAACTTAACTTCGTATCTGCCGGCATTTTTAAATCCGTTTACCAATGTTGCAACTTCTTCACCCAATATGTTGAATATTTTAAGCGTTACCATCCCATTTTCAGGTATCTGGTATTTAATTGTTGTGCTTGGGTTGAACGGATTAGGATAGTTCTGTTCGAGAGCGTATTCTGTAATTACTCCGTCTTTTTGAAGAGTAAGCTCGGTTGCAGATGCTTTTGCAAGCGTTTCTTTGTCTATTGTTCCGTATTCGCTTACAAACACACCCTGCAAATCTTTTATGTTAGAGCTTATTGTAATTTTAACTCTTGCCGTTGTGTTTTTCAATCCTTCCGTATTCAGGGTGTAGTTTGATAGTTTTCCCTGAAGTATATCAGCAGTCGAATATTCCGATTCGTTAACCAAACCGATTACTTTGTCAGTTACATCATCAATTAATTCTATTTTGCAATTAATTGTGCCTTTTTCACCAAGTGCTTCCGAGGCGGTTTCTGCATCAATAAATCCTGCATCATCACTGAATTCAAAAGCAGTTCCTTCTTGAATCGAGAAGGGTTCGCTGAGAAGGTATTTGTTAAGTTCATCAATCTTAAGATATTTTACGCCTCGGTTTTTATCTTTTGTTGTATCGGGTGCATTTTCCGGTATTTCAACAAAACGGATGTTTGTACCTGCCACCGAAAGGCTTTTTATAGTGTATGAAAATTGCATATCATCTTTGTTCAACGCCAAACCTCTCCCGTAGTTTATATTGCTGCCGGCTTTTGAAAGACTTCCGCCTATATTGCCGGTATTTTTAAAATAGTATGGCGCGCTTAAACGATTGAATGAGCTTACAAGCATATTCGTTCCGGCATCAGTTCCGTTACAAACCTGAACATCCTGACCTGTCGTGTTCAGTTTGATATTAGTTACCCCGTTGCTGATATAGTTTTCCCAGCCGCTTAAATCCTGACTCCAGGCAAATAATGTTTTAGCGTTATTATTGCTCGTGTTTATCGAAACATTTCTTGCAAATATTCCGGAATAGATATATTGGGAGTTGGCCGAGTTATAATAAACCGCGTTTATATAATACGGAATTACGTATTGAGTTGTCACGTTTCTTATCCAGCATACTTTGATATTACCATCCGGCATTTGAACCATTGAAGGTTTTTGGTTTACCGCTCCGGTTGAAGCCGAGATAATATTCGGGGTGCCGGATGTCCAATTCCAACCTGCGCTAACATTACCGAAATCAGCTTGCCTGCAATAGCAATAAGCAACCTTAATTGAACTTGAACTTGCGGAATTATATTGTTCGAAAGCAATACTGAAATTACCTTCATATAAAAGTTGTTTATTCAAGCTGACAGCAGCATTTTTGGAATTTGCATTTGTTCCTTGTATCAAATGGGGACCTGACCATTTATTATACCAATTGACACAGCTCCACGATCTGTCAAAAGCTCCTAAACCGCCTTCATCTATATGACCGTAAATCCAGTTAATTCCAGTATTGACGCCATTCTTTTTTTCGAATGTCAGCACAAAATCACCCATCGAGTTATTTTCACCTCTTCCGCCGACTGTTATGTTAGGGTTGCAGTTTGAAGAGTAATTATCATCCGTTGCATCATAAAGAACATTGTTTTTTATTGCTTTGTATGTTCCATCGGTTTGTTTTGCAAAGGTAATATATTGAATCGTGTAAGTATTGTCAGCTTTCTTTTGTTGAAAGACAACTACATAATTGTAAATAGGTTTTCCGGAATTACCATACCACCAATCAATACTCGGATTTTTGCCTTCGCCATTATCGAGCGGTTTGCCGTTGTTGCCGATAAACCAGCTCGTGCCTCCGTTACTTGAATGCTCAATCCATACGTGGTTCATTGAAGAGTAAACCTGGTGCAGCCAACCGTCCATTGTTCTTACTATTTTTCTCTGGCTGTTGGCACTATAAGCGGAAACATCACCAGAAACCTGAGATTTTTTATATTTTGCTTTTAATACAATGTTTGATTGAACATTATAAACCCTCGGATTTGCTTTATTCCCATCTGACCATTCGATAAAATTGAAACCTGAGGGAGCAGTAGCTGCTAAATTAACATATTGATTTTGAATTACACTTGTAGAATTTGTGTTGATATTGTTAATAGTATAGCTAATTTCCGAATTTGCCGCGCCATCAACTTCTCCATTTAATAAACTAACCGTACAAACGCTTTTTGCAACACCCAACGAAAAAGGCCATTTGGTATAAGTATCATAAATTTTATTATAATTTGCAGTCAACTGCAAATTGTTTGCGTATTGTTCAAACGATGACGTAAAAACGGGTTTATTATTACTGTTATCTACTACTTCATAATAATAACCATTATAATTGGTTAAATCGGCTTGGCTGATATTAAACTGTAACTCTTTTTTAACACGAGCAACTGTATTATAGTTAATCGGGTTTTGATCAATACTAAAATTACTATTTGCTATTGATGGATCCGATGAATAACTATTCGAAATATGATCTTTTTTTACCTGAAGTTTTAAACTTTTTGAGCTTATATCTTTGGTATTATATAATTCAACATTAGCTTTGGTAACAGGATTGTTCATAAATGTTTGAGGTAGCTCAAATCCTTTAATCACTTTAGTGCCTACTTTAATATATGCATCATAAACAGCAACATCCGGATTGGAAGCATATAAACTTGTTAACCGGTTATTGAGTGACGATAATGCACCCCAAGCCATTGACTGGCTATGCCAGGGCGACCAGTCTGAATACCACTTTCCATCTGGTCCTACTTCCGAATATATTCTTGCGCCTAATTGAGAATACTCGGACCAGGCAGCATCCAAAACAGAGTGAGGGTTTGTAAATAAAATTGAATTTTTCAACCTGTTAAATTCGGAAATATTAATAATCTCAGGATGTTCATTAGCATAATTCGTAGCTTCGGTCATATTGCTGAGCATAAGTGAAAGGAATATTCTGACATCTGCCCCTATATCTTTTTTTACGCCTTCAATTATACCGGGGTAAGCCAAACCAGTAATGGGTTTCCTCAAACCAATTATATCAGCTAATACAAGGAATCCTTCCCATCCATCTTTATAATCAAGATGATTATAAATCCAATCTGAGAATACCTGCGGTAATGTGCTTTTTCCTTCAAATGGTTGCCCAACTAAAGCTGGGTAAAATCTATTAACAAACCTGAATAAAGTAGCTAACTCATAAGTCCCAGTTAAGGAAAGCGGCGCATTATTTAGCCTGTAATTATCTTTTTCAATAGTATTATTAGTTGGTAGATTAAACGGATTTTCGTTATACCACTTTTTGGCAACTTCATCAAAAAATACAATCACCGGATTCAGGCTAGTCCCATATTTTACCGGATCGAACATTTCGCCATTATATATCAAATTGAAGGGATTCACTTGAGCTACCGTCGGCTCAAATTGGTTATAGGAAATCCAGATATCCCGATACACTGTGCTTGCAACCAAAGAATTATTGCCATATAGATTATCAACTATTGTTTCTATAATTGCTTCAGTTTGCGCATTAGGATCATCCACAAAAGTTGTTGAATTTTTTACTAATTCAAAATCGCCAAGGTCCAATTGTGCAGTAATTCTTGGAACAAGAAAATTATGACAGGCAATATCTTCAGCGAGGTGTGCATAGTAACCTAAAGCAAAAGCAATTTTTCTGTTTCTCGAATCTTCTGTTCCTGTTAACCCGGGATCAGGTCCAAGCGGATCAGTTAATCCCGATTGTTGCAACAGATATTCGGCAAATGCCATTCCGTACTTATCGTGATGTGTATCAAAACCGAATATATAATCCTCATCCGGTATTTGGTCTACCTGAAAAGTATAAGTTAAACCTTCACAAAATTGTTTGGCTTTTGGATCCTCCAAAACCTTTTCTTCCAACATACCGAGAGATTCTTTATAATTTACTGCATACTGGATATCCGG
>JAAYAN010000313.1 GCA_012719345.1 Ignavibacteria bacterium
ATAAGAAATTTCAAGAAGAAAACGGATATTTCCTTCTGCATATTCCGATGTCGCCGGTGTTTAGATTGAACTCCTTTTTTTTCGTTCAATCTTTTTTATTCTTTCCAATGGGCCAACCTGATGATCATGGTCGCAATTGGGGGCGTACTTTAAAATATCGATGGTTCTGTTTTGGACAATTATAATTTGAGAAGGAGGATTCCATGAAGTTTGTTGCTCGTAGCATTATGTTTATGTTTGTTTTATTTCTTTTGATGTCTTGTTCGCCAGTCACTATCCAGAAATGCGTTAAAGATTATAAATATGATGGTGATAAACTGAAAACTGAATACACAGAATGTGTAGTCCAGACACCTGATAAATTGCCACCTTTACATTTGAAGCACCAAGAATTATTTGAATAATATTTGACTTGTTCTATTGGCACAAAAGCATTTATTTGAAAATACTAGTCTCTGCTGAAAGGAGCAGATCATGATGTTTAGGAGAAAAAATATTTGTTTATTTACCATAATGCTATTTCTTTCTATGTTTCTAATGTCGTGTGCAACGCATGGAAGAAGATGCGCAATTGATGTTCTTAAAACGCAGGTCAAAATGGAATCATCAAAAAAAGAAGATATATTCAAAATATGCGGAGAGCCTCTGACTAAAGACGATAATATAAAGCAGGGCACAGAAGTATGGCACTACGCCTATGTTGAAAAGAATATTACCGGCCTGGGCGTTGTCGCGCATGTGGCTGGTGTGGGATCTGAATGGGAGTCTAACAAGACTGTGCTTGATGTCTATTTCAAAAATGATGTGGTGGTTGATATCAAAACAGAATCAAGCAATCAGACCAATATGCATTGGCAAAACTAAGACATCTTTTTCAATCTTTGAATGTGGATGTATAGGCTACAAATGCAGCAAATTGCAACAGACACCTTCCGTTTGTATTAAAATGTCTTCTAAGTCCCGGATGGCCACTTCAAAATCCCCCACCCGTGGCCGGGTCAAAATCCCCCACGTACAGGTCGGCAGAACGGGGGGGTAATTTAGTTTTTTTTCTTTTCTAATGCAAGCCTTTTAGATGCCTCCTTGAGCCGGTAGCTCTTGCCTTCAAATTTGAGGAGATGACCGCGGTGCAGCAGGCGGTCTAAAATGGCCGAAGCCGCCGCATTGTCGCCGAGGAGCTTTCCCCAGTCCTCGATCGGCCGGTTGGAAGTGATCATCGTGCTTTTCCGGTGTCGGTAGCGCTCCAGAATCACATCGAGCAGATCATCGGCGGCAGTTTGCGGCAGACGTTTTTTCAGGAACAGATCATCGATCACCAGGAGGTCGGCGCCACAGAACAGCTTGAACAGCTTTTTGCGTTTCCCGGTTTGCGCGGCTTCAAAGATGTCTTCAAAGAAACCCTGCGCCTCCCGGTAGGCCACCTGATAGCCTGTCTGGATCGCGGCATGCGCAACTGCCTTGGCAATATGGCTTTTCCCGTTATGGAAAACTTTACATAACGGGAATTATGTAAAGCTTTCAATTATGTAAAGTAATGAAGCTAATCCCTTCCAATTCAAGCAATAGCACACAATCACTTTCCATTATATTCTCCTTCAAAATCCATTTTAAAGGAGAAGGATATGG
>JAAYAN010000012.1 GCA_012719345.1 Ignavibacteria bacterium
ATTAGAAACAATATGAGGATTTTATGACAGAGCAGAAAAATATTGAAAAATTTTTCGAGCAAAAGGATATTGCCGTTTTCGGTGTATCGCGTTCGGGTAAAAAATTCGGCAATACAATTCTAAAAGATTTAAGAACTAAAGGCTGGAATGTTTATCCTGTAAATCCGAATGCAGACGAAATTGAAGGGAATAAATGTTATAAGGAAACAGACAATTTGCCTGAAGAAGTAAGCGCTGCCGTTTTATGCATAAAACCTGAAGAAACTGAAAAAACAGTTATTCATTTACACCGAAAAGGAATTACAGATATTTGGATACAGCAGGGAGCAGAATCTGCCGAAGCAATTAAATATTGTGAAGAAAATGGAATGAATTGCATTTATGACCAGTGTGTAATGATGTTTGCCGAGCCTGTTAATTCAATTCATAAATTTCACAGATGGATTAATAAAATTACAGGCAAGCTTCCTAAATAAGTTCAGGAAGAAAAATTCTCATTGATTTTTGCCTCCCGTACATTCATCCAGCAGATAGAAAAGAGATTTATACTCGATACCCGAATGCCGGGTTAAACCTATTTCGCAGGTTCGGCTTGTAGAAAATCCTTGATTGCAATCCGAATCAATCTGATCTTTTAAATTCTCTAATGCAGATTCATTTAATTCAGGCAGCCGGAAACCTTTATCACCAGCAAAACCGCAGCAGCCTATATCTTCGGGTATTATAACCTTCTCAGCGCAGCTTTCTGCAATTTCTTTCATTTGTTTTTCGAGCTGCATTTTTCTTGAACTGCAATTTATATGAAGCGCAATTATTTTATTTGTTTTTACAAATTTCAATCTATTTAACAAAAACGAATGAATAAACTCTGTAGAATCGTAAATCTTAATTTCATTTCCGGGCTGAGTTTCTGCAAATTTTTTCATCCTAAGACTGCAGGGACTGGTATCGAACAAAATGGGAATCGTACCGTTTTGTGATACCTTTACAAGCTCATCATAAAGTTCAAGCGATTTTCTGGTTGCTGTTTCAAAATAACCTTTGCTTTCAAAAGGCTGTCCGCAGCAAAGATCGTTCATTTTTTTTGGATATAATATTTCATATTCAGCTTTTTTAAGAAGTCTGATTATTACATCAGTCTGTGCTTCATTTAAGGATGAATTTGCGCCGGCACCCATAGTACGGGATACGCAGCTCGGGAAATAAACCACTTTGTCTTTTGCCTTCTGATTATCTATAAAAACTGTTTCAGGTTTAACAGGAGTAAATTCTTCCCATAAAGGAATTTTATTAAATGTAATTTTGTGCAGAACAAGTGATAAAAATTTAAGAATTTTATTCCCAAAAAATTTGTGAAGTGTTTCCGATAAAGCAAAAACATTTCTTGCAAAAGTTGTTAAAAAGCTGATATTATCAGCAAGAAATCCGGCAAAGGATTTTTGGGCAGGAGTAATTTTCAGGTTTCGCAGTTTTTTTATCAGTTCGCCGGTATCAATGCCTGCCGGGCATTCAAGGGCGCAAAGTCCGTCAGTGGCGCAAGTATCAATCCCTTTATAATCAAATTCTTTCAGCAATTCGTTTTTAGAAAAAAGGCTTTTTGCGTTTTCAGAATTTTTAATTTCGCGCCATACTGTTATTCGCTGCCTTGGAGTTAAAGTTAAATTTTTAGACGGACAGATTTTTTCGCAAAATCCGCATCCAATACATTTATCAATCAAATCATCAGCGGGCTGAACCGGTTTAAAATTTTTAAGATGGATTTGTTTATCGCTGCTTATTATAACATTTGGGTTTAAAAGATTCTTCTTATCAAAAATTTCCTTAATCTGTTTCATCGCTTCATAAAGAATACCACCCCATTCGTACTCAATAAAAGGTGCAATATTTCTACCGGTACCGTGTTCCGCCTTTAACGAGCCGTTATATTTTTTTATAACTAGATATGCTAAATCGTCCATAAAATTCTTGTAGCGCAAAACATTATTTTCTTTTGAAAAATCTTCTGTAAGGATAAAATGCAGATTGCCCGAATTTGCATGCCCCCATAAAACCGGTATTCCGTATTTGTATTTTCTAATAAGATTAGAAATATCTTCTGCTGCATCGGCAAGGTCTTTAAGCCGGAAATTCACATCTTCTATTAATACAACAGAACCGGGTTTGCGTTCGATGCATACCCGCGGAAATAAACCTTTTCGGATATTCCAGATTTTCTGCTGTTCTGTTTCGTCAAAAATAAAATCGAAATTTATTACTGATTCTGTTTTTAATTTTGCTTTTACTTCGCTGCACCGTTTTTTAAGAATTTTTTCTGAATCAGCAGATATTTCCAGAATTACGGTTGAAGAATTATCAGATATTTTTGAAGAAAAGCCAGAATCCGCAAATTGATTTTTAACTAAATTAAGTGCGCCGGAATTCATAATTTCTGCCGAATCCGGTGAAATTTGAGATAAACTGTTAACAGAACTGCAGGCAGCTTTAAGATTATCAAAAAGTAAAAAAGCAGTTGCTTTAAAAGGAGGTTCGGGCAGCGTTTTAAGAGTAATCTGCGAAATAAAACCAAGAGTGCCTTCCGAACCGATAAGCAAATGAGAAATAATATCAACCGGGTTCGAAAAATCAATTAAAGAATTGAGTCCGTAACCGGTTGTGTTTTTAATATTGTACTTCCTTTTAATAAAGCCGGTAAGTTCTTTATTGTTTTTAAGATTCTTGGAAATATTGAGGATGGAAGTTATCTGCTTTTTATAAACCCGCAAAAAATCATCAACAGAATGCTTATCGGCAGTATCTAAAAGCGTTCCATCCGAAAAAATTATACGCATACCGACAAGAGTTTTATAGCAGCTTGTTTCAACTCCGCTGGTCATCCCGCTTGAGTTGTTTGCGGCAATTCCTCCGATTGTTGCCGAATGAAGAGAAGCGGGATCGGGTCCGATTTTAAGATTGTATTTTTTAAGAAATCTGTTAACATCGCCGCACAAGGCTGCCGGTTGAATTGCAATATGAATTTTATCTTCCGAAAGCTCAAAATTGTTCCAACGGCGGTCTGCAATCATCAGCACGGAATCGGAGATTGACTGTCCCGAAAGACTTGTTCCGCCGCCTCTGAAAGTTAAAGGTATATCGAGCTTGTACGATAAAGAAATTACTGCTCTGGCTTCGTCTTCATTCATTACTTTAACAATGCATCTGGGTATCAGTCTGTAGGCGCTCGCATCGCTGGCAAAAGCAATTCTGCTTAGACTATCGTTAAAAATTCTTTGTTTGGGTATGTGATGCTTAATATTATCAAGAAATATTTGGAATTTATCTTTTTTCATCGGCAGCACAACTCTACTTCTTCAATTGTTTTCGGAATAGGTTTTCTTCCTAAAACACGGCTTCCTGTTTCTGTTATAAGAATATTATCTTCAATCCTGATCCCTCCGAAATCCATATATCTTTCCAAAGCGTTATAGTTAATAAAATTTGTATGTTTATTATCGGCTTTCCATTTTTCAATAAGCGCGGGAATGAAATATATTCCTGGTTCAATTGTAGTAACAAATCCTGTGTGAAGCTCTTTTGCCAGCCTTAAATAGGCAAGTCCGAACTGATCGCTGCGTGAAACTTCCTCGCTGTAACCTACAAGATTTTCTCCCAGTCCTTCCATATCATGCACATCAAGCCCGAGCATATGTCCTAACCCATGTGGAAAAAATAAAGCGTGTGCCCCTGCCATAACTGCATCGTCTGTGCTGCCTTTCATAATTCCGGCATCTTTAAGACCCGAAGCAATAATTTTTGCTGTTTCAAGATGAATCTCTTTAAATTTTCTACCGGGTTTGCAAATGCTTATTGCATTAACCTGCGATTTAAGAACAATATTATAAATTTCCTTTTGTTTTTCGGAAAATTTACCGTTTACGGGAAAAGTTCTTGTTATATCGCTTGCATAATGCAAATCCGATTCGGCGCCGGAATCCAGAAGCGCGAGATCGCCTTCTTTCATTATATTTCCGTGATAATGATTATGAAGAGTTTCGCCGCGAACCGTAAAAATTACCGGGAACGAAACTCCGTTTCCTTTTGCCAGCGAAATACCTTCAATAATTCCGGAAATCGCGCTTTCGTGCATACCGGGTTTGGTAAGCTTCATAGCCGCTGTATTCATTTCGTAACTTATTTCAAGCGCGTTTTCAATCTGCTCAATTTCTTCAGGCGATTTTATTGAACGCTGCCTGATAACAGCTTTAATAAAATCCTGCGAACATTGCCCTGCAGAAGAATCTTTTAATAAAGTTTGAAGAAGTAAACTGTTTTCTGCTCGGTATTGCGGAAGATAATTTATTCTGCGTCCCGAAGCCGCAGCTTTATTAACAAAACCGGTTAACAAAGCAAAACCGGCTGTTTTTTTTACTCCGCATTCTTCAGCTTTTTCTTTGAGTGAAGCCTGGGTTCCCATCCATATTATATCATCAATTGTGCGGTCATCCCCGAAAATAATTTCATCATCGTTGTCGATATCAATAATTGCAGCCAAATCGGGTTCATCAATCCCGAAATAATACAGGAAGTTGCTGTCCTGCCTGAATTTATAAGTATTTGACGGGTAATTCATCGGCGATTCTTTATTTCCTAAAAAAAGATAAAATCCCTTTTTAAGATAGTTTTTTAATTCCTGCCGACGTTCTGTATAGGTTTTTTCTTCAAACATTTCATTAACCGGTTTTTATGATATGAAAAATAATAAAAGTGAAACGCTTTAAAAAATATTCATTAAATTTAGTTTTTAACTTTAGTAAAAATGTTATCATAAAATATTCCGGTGAAAAATATTTATAATTGTTATATATTCGAGCAAGTTTTACTATTTTTCAAGTGACTGATTTTATAAGCTATTAACTGAGGAGATTTATGAAAAAGAACATATTATCAGCAGGGATTTGTATTTTATCGGCATTAATTGTTTTCAGCTGCTCACAGGGCGATAAAAAAGAAGATAAAGAGAAAGTTGCTGAAGAAACAATTGAAAAGGAAACGCCCAATCTCAATCTTGCTCCCGGAACTGCAAGCGTTAAAGGGCAGGTAATCAAAATGAACAACAGCAGTGTGCCAAAAACTTGCGTAATAAAGGTTACAAATGTTATAGGCTACGGAGAAGGAACTCCGTCAATTGCTGAAGAAGACGAAATAACTGTGATGATGCCTGATAACATTCTTTCCGGTTCCGATTCCGATGCCTTTTTAGCAGGGAATTATTGCTCGCTGCTTATCAGAAATATCGAAAAAGCGGGAAGTGATGATTTAGGAAATTGGATTTGCATTAAAGTTAAGTAATAATTAAGAATTATTGTTTGCCCGGCAAATGCCGGGTTTTTATTTAATTGAAGGGATCATCAGCCGGTTTATTTATCTGAAAACAATTCCCAATATTAAAGGAGAAAAAATCCTTTTTTATTTTTGAAAAAATACTCACCTTCTGTTTGAAATAACTCTAATAATAAGTATATTCGCTAAGCTTTTAACAACTAATGGGAGTTAAAAATGGCAGTAAAAAAAGTTACAGCAAAAAACGATGAAAAAAAGCCTGCAAGAAAAGGCGGCGCATCTAAAAAAGATGCACCTCAGACAAAGTCAATGAAATCGTCTTCAAGTTCCGATTCCGACTCAACCGATTCGAAATTCGGCGGCGGCAAAGGGAGTATTTAATAAAAGGCGCGTTCGTCTAGCGGTTCAGGACGCCGCCCTCTCAAGGCGGAGATCACGGGTTCAAATCCCGTACGCGCTACCATAAGCCTTATAAGTCGACGATTTATAAGGCTTTTTATTTAACCTGACTGCACTTATAATAATTTATGACAAAAACATTTTTATACATATTTCTTGTTGGTTATTTTTTATCCTTAATAGTTTTTGCGCAAGATACTGCTGAAAAATATTTTAAAATCGGGAATGGTAAATTAAAGCAGGAATACTATACTGAAGCAATTGAAGCCTACACAAAAGCAATTGAAATTTACTCCAAAGAAGCTGATTCTTATAAGAAAACCAGTAACGATAAAGTAAGGGTTACAGATTACACTGGCGCAATTGAAGAATACACTAAAGTTATAGAACTAAAACCAAGTTTGGCGTTTGCATATTTTAACCGTGGGGTTGCCAAAGCCAACTCAAAGGATATTGACGGCGCAATGCAGGATTTTACTGAAGTAATTGAAATAAATCCAAACTTTGCCGATGCATATTATAACCGCGCTCTTGCAAAAACCCAACGGCAGGAAATTGAAGATGCTGTTAAAGATTTAAACAAAGCAACAGAACTTGCCCCCGCTGATGTTAAAAGTTTTTATTTGCGCGGCAATTTAAAAGCTAATCTTTCAGATTTTCCGGGCGCAATTGAGGATTATTCTAAAACAATAGAACTTAAACCTGATTTGGCTCCGGCTTATTACAACCGTGGAAATGTTAAAGCTAATTTAGGTGATTTGAATGGCGCTGTTCTGGATTACACCAAGGCAATTGAGTTAAAACCCGATTTTGCATTTGCTTACAATAATCGCGGAAAGATTAAATATTCGCTGAATGATAAAAACGGCGCCTGTTCGGACTGGAAAAAAGCTGAAGAACTTGGCGACCGGGAAACTAAAGATTTAATAAACAAATTCTGCCAATAATTAACGATAAATTTATGAAACGATTTGATAAACATATTTTAATTTGCGAAAACGTGCGGGAGGAAGATCATCCGCGGGGGTCGTGCGGAAGACAAAATTCTCCCGAAATAAGAGAGTTATTCCAAAAAAGATTGAAAGAGCTTGGTTTAAGCTCCATTATGCGAGCAAATAAAAGCGGCTGCCTCGATGCCTGCGAATTCGGACCGGTTGTGCTGGTTTATCCGGGACAGTATTGGTACGGATTTGTTAAACCGGAAGATGTTGAAGAAATAATTCAAAGTCATATTTTAAATGACAAACCGGTTGAACGGCTTCTGATAAAAGATAAAAGATTTAACAGGGATAACAATGGAACTAAGCCGGAGAGCGCTTAAAATATTTGAAATTCTGGGAAATGAATATCCCGGAGTAAAACCGGCGCTCGAATATTCCAGCCCGTTCGAACTTCTTATTTCAACAATCCTTTCGGCGCAATGCACGGATGCACGGGTAAATATTGTAACCGAAAATCTTTTTAAGAAATATAAAACCCCGCAGGATTATCTATCTGTAACAAATGAAGAGCTTGAAAACGATATTTTTTCAACCGGGTTTTATAAAAACAAAGCAAAAAATATTAAACTCTGCTGCCAAAAACTAATATCAGATTTTAACGGAATTGTTCCGGAAGAATTTGATAAACTTTTAACGCTGCCCGGCGTAGGAAGAAAAACCGCTTCGGTAGTGGCAGGAAACGCTTTCGGTATTCCCGCAATTGCTGTTGACACTCACGTAATACGGCTTTCAAATCTGCTAGGATTTACTGAATCCGGAAATCCCGATATAATTGAAATGGATTTGAAAAAATTACTTCCCGAAAATAAGTGGATAAATTCTTCTCACTGGCTGGCAACCCACGGCAGACAGGTTTGCATTGCCCGCAGACCTAAATGCGGGGATTGCGCGATTAACGAATTGTGCCCTTCAAATCATAAATAAAACCTTTAAAATAAATTTAATAGGAAATAGATTTACGGATTATATATTTTTGTTAAATCAAAAAATTAGATATACGTATAACAATGAAAATAATACCAGAAATCCGCAGTTACTGTAAAGAAGACCAAGTATATATTTCCAGTATGTTCCCGGCTGACTGGAAATTCAATTTCGATAATTTTATTGCTCTGCATTCCGATAAGAATTATTTCAAAGGCTACACGGTTATTCTCGATTCGGGGCCAATCGGCTATGGCGGATTGATGATTTTTGGGAAAACTGCGTGGCTGGGAAATATTGTAATCCATCCGGAATGCCGCATAAAGGGGTTCGGCACCTTGCTTACAAAACATTTGCTGGACGAAGGATTAAAGAGCGGTGTAAAATCTTTTACATTAATTGCTACAAAACTGGGTGAACCTGTTTACAGAAAGTTTGGTTTCGAAAACATTCTCATGTACGAATTTTACCGTCCCGGAGAAAATGCAAAACCCCCCGTGCTCGAAATTCCGATGACAGATGCCCGAAAAGAACATCTTGAAACAATTGCCCGTTTCGATTTTGAAGTTATGGGCGAAAACAGAAAAGAACTTTTGGAGAACTGCTTCAGCGGAACAAAAATTATTACTGACAGCAATAACTGTATTAAAGGATTTTATCTTAAAAATTTAGGAAACGGGTTGATAATTGCGCGGGATAATAAAGCCGGATGTGAATTTTTGAAAATTCCGGTTATTGAAAAAAGGAATATTGTTATTAACGAGAAAAATAAAACTGCTGCCGATTTATTAGTTTCCTGCGGTTACGAAAAATATCTTGAAGCCCCGCGAATGCTGCTTGGAGAAAATTTTAACTGGAAACCCGAATTTATTTTCAGCCGCGGTGCAGGTTTTTGCGGCTAATTTAATAAAGATTTTTATGTAAATTATAAAGTGATGATTATTTGCATTGCTGAATATCGATAAGAAAATTGATTTAGAGAAAATAAAAAAATGAAAATAACAAAAGGTATGAAGATGAAAGAAATATCAATATTGTTTATATTGTTTTTAGTAACCATTACAATTGATGCTCAAAACACATTTGAAAAAGATACAATTAACACGGAAAAAGGCAAACTTGTAATTACATTTATCGGGCACGGAACACTTATTATTGAAGCCGAAAATAAAACTATCCATATTGATCCTGTAGGAATGTATGCCGATTATAGCAAAATGCCTAAAGCCGATTTAATTTTGATAACACATCATCATGGCGATCATTTTGATACCGCTGCCATTAACAATATTCTAAAAAACGGGACAAGAGTAATAGGCACAAAAATATGCTCTGTAAACTATCCGAATATTTCAGTCCTCGAAAACGGTGATATAGAAATTTTTTCTGATTTTTTAATTGAAGCCGTTCCTGCTTATAATATTGTGCATAAAAGGGACGATGGAAATTATTTTCATCCAAAAGGAGAAGGAAACGGATATGTTATTAATGTTAGTGGAAAAAGAATTTATATTGCCGGCGATACAGAAAATGTGCCTGAAATGAAAAATCTTAATAACATTGACATAGCATTCTTGCCGATGAATCTGCCTTATACAATGTCGCCCGAAATGGTTGCAAACGCAGTGGAATTGTTTAATCCTAAAATTCTATATCCTTATCATTTTGGTAAAACTGATGTAAATATTTTAATTGATTTGTTGAAAAGTAAAAATGAGTGCGAAGTAAGAATAAGAAAAATGGAATAATGTTTTTAATAGATAACCATCTGAGTTATTTTATTTATTTCGGTTAATCTTAATTGGAGAAAATTTTATGTCTGCCATAGCAAGAATTTTTGTTTTATCCGTTTTGTTTTTACCGGTTTTTATTTTGGGACAAGAGCAGATAATAAATATCAGTCCCGATATTCAGCTTATTCATCTGAATGATTCCGTTTATATTCATACTTCGTGGATTCAGCTTCCTGAGTACGGCAGATTTCCTTCCAACGGAATGATAATTATTAAAAAGAGAAAAGCCGTAATGGTTGATACGCCGAACAATAACGAACAGACAGAACAGCTTTCGGTTTTTCTTTCCGATTCGATGAACATTAAAATTGAAACGGTTATTGTATGCCATTACCACAGCGATAATCTCGGCGGACTTGAATATCTTCACAGTCAAGGGGTAAATTCTGTATCGCTTGATCTTACAAAGCTAAAATGCACAGAGTTAAATCTGCCGCTTCCAAAGCTGGTTTTCGAAAATTCGCTGGATATTAATTTTTACGGAAGGGAAATACAATGCCGTTTTTTTGGTGGCGGACACACGTACGATAATATTGTTGTAAACCTTCCGCAGGAAAAAATACTTTTTGGCGGCTGCCTTATTAAAAGTATAAACTCAACAAATCTCGGTAATCTTGCCGATGCAGTAGTTGATGAATGGGATTCAACAGTTGAAACTCTTATGAACGAAATACCCGGTGCCGAAACAGTTATTCCCGGTCACGGAAATTATGGAGGAAGGGAGCTGCTCGATAATACCTTGAAACTTGTTAAGGAATTTAAGCAGAAATAACGGGTGTTTAACTATAAGGTATTTCCTTACTGAGTATTGATTCATTCAAGTTGACTTGTAGCATAAATAATTACTAATATTTTTAATACTTTTAACAGACAGAATAACTTGGTTAGCTTTAATTGAAAAACTTGATAAGTTACAGAGAAATTGTATAATGAAAATAATTCGGAAATTTAAGGATTTAACTATAAAACGACTGACTGCAGAATCTTCCTCGCCTAAACTTGTTTTACGCCGGCTGTTGCCTTTTCTTACAATCCTTTACTTAGCGCTGTTTGCCGGAGCAGCTTTTCTACTTTGGCAGCAATATTCCGAGAGATTATCCGAAAGAACATCAATTGTTAGCGGCGAAGTTGTACAGGATTTTAAGAACGCATTGGAACAACAAGCGCAAGCCTTGATTATGACTGCGCAATCCATAAGTCAGAATAAAGAAATGATTGAAGCGTTAAGAACAGGAGATAGGGAACGTCTTCTATCCGACTGGATGGATTTATTTCAAACATTATACAAAGAACAATCACTAACTACTCTTATTTTTGTTGATACAAACCGAATTTCTATGCTTCGGTTACGCAGACCGGATTTATACGGGGATAAAGTAAATATTTATACTGCTCTTGAAGCTGAACGCACACTTAAACCTTCTTATGGTGTCGAACTAGGACCGCAGAAAATATTGGCACTCAGGCTTGTTTATCCGGTTTTAGAAAATAATCGGCTTGTTGGCTACATACTGCTTGGTAAAGAGATTGAAGATATTTTGAAATCTGTTCAAGCCAAAGATGGAATTCAAATTGCTGTAAGTATAAAAAAAGATATAGTTAAACGTGAGGCTTGGGAAGATGGTATGCGCCAACTGGGTCGCGATGCAAAATGGGAGCGCTTTCCCGATAATGTAATAATTTATTCTTCACAGGGTCGCCTGCCCGATGCCTTTGGACGATTTGTAAACCATAAACTTTTTGATAAACAAAAATTTGATTGGGATGTTGATGATAATGGCAGGAATTGGCGGGTTATGATATCGCCAATTGCCGATGTTTCTGGAAAAGAAGTTGGTGAACTCATAATTATGAATGACTTTACCATGTTAAAAACCAGATTCAATCAGGATTTAATTATCAGCGGTATTGCAGGCGCACTTCTTCTTACAGTATTGCTTGGACTGACTTATTTAATGCTTCGCCGGACAGATGCGAGAATACTTGCTCAACAGGAGAATATTGCAAAATTTACCTCGTTACTCTCTGCTACGCTCGAATCGACTGCAGATGGTTTACTGGTGATAAATATTGACGGTATAAGTGCTCTTTATAACCAGAGGTTTGTTGAACTTTGGCAGATTCCGCAAAATATTTTAAAAGACAACATTAAAAATGCATTGCTTCAACATATTTCTACTCAAACAGCAAACCCCGAAGAATTTCAGGCAAAAGTTAAAAAACTGGAAATAACACCTGAAGCATCAAGCATCGAAACAATTTATCTTACTGATGGTCGCGTATTTGAATTATATTCACAACCTCAGCGACAAAATGAGAAGATTATCGGCAGGGTATGGGGTTTTAGGGATATTACAGATCGCAAAAAAGCTGAACAGGAACTTCGTATTGCAAAAGAAAAAGCTGAAGCTGCCAGTAAAGCAAAGTCTGAATTCCTTGCAAATATGAGCCACGAAATACGCACACCGCTTAACGGTGTAATCGGTTTTACCGACCTGCTTAAAGCAACGCAGCTTTCGCCTTTGCAGCAGCAATATGTTAATAACGCTAACGTTTCAGGTCATACCCTGCTGGGCATTATCAACGATATTCTTGATTTTTCGAAGATAGAGGCAGGGATGCTTCATCTGGAAATGATTAAAACCGATATGGTTGAACTGCTCGAAAATTGTATGGATATTGTGAATTTCGCGGCAGATAAAAAACATCTTGAACTGCTTTTACATTTTGACAGCAATATGCCGCGCTTCGCTTTAACTGATCCTATCAGACTAAAACAAATACTTTCAAATCTTTTGAGCAACGCGGTTAAGTTTACAGAAAAAGGGGAAGTAGAACTAAAGGTTAATTATGAAAATCAAGGTGACGGGAAAGGGAAATTTACTTTCTTTGTGCGTGATACAGGAATTGGTGTTACGGAAGAGCAAAAGGGAAGATTATTCAAAGCATTTTCACAGGCAGATAGTTCCACAACCCGTAAATTCGGGGGAACCGGCTTAGGTTTGATAATCTCTGAACTTATTGCAAAAGAAATGGGCGGCAAGATACAGATTGAAACTAAACAGGGTAAAGGAACAACGTTTTATTTTGATATTATTACGGATACCGAAATAGGTGAAAAGCTCGATAAATCTTTTATTAACAAGATTAAACGGTGTTTGATAATTGATGATAATGCCAACAACCGGCTGATTCTTGAAGGTATGCTGGATATGTGGAAAATTTCTTGTGAATCGTGCAGCGACGGATTGACCGCATTAAAGCTGCTCGGTGAATCCAGTGCATTTGATATTGTAATTTGCGATTACAATATGCCTTATTTAGACGGGCTGGAAACTATCCGTAAGATCCGGGAAAATCTGAAATTAAACCCGCAAAAATTGCCGATTATTTTACTGCATTCCTCAACTGACGACGCTGAGATGCATAAAAAATGCGATGAAGTCGGTGTCCGGTTCAAGCTGACAAAACCGGTTAAAAGCACTGATCTGTTTTCGTATTTATCCCAGATTTACGAGCACGGACAATATAATAAATCTCAATCAAATTTGAGTAACCCCAAAGTAAAAAGACTATGTTTTGATAGTAAATTCAAGGTTTTAATTGCTGAAGATGTTCCGATGAATATGATTATGATAAGGGCAATGCTTAACCAAATGCTGCCAAATGCTGAGTTTATTGAAGCCGTTGACGGTTTTCAAGTAGTTGAACAATTTTCTAAAACTGCTTTGGATTTGATTTTTATGGATGTGCAGATGCCCGAGATGGATGGATTGGAGGCAACCAGAAAAATTCGTTCGTTCGAAAAGTATTCTGATAAACATATACCAATTGTAGCGTTAACCGCCGGAGCATTCAAGGAAGAGCAGGAAAAATGCATCGCTTCCGGAATGGATGATTTTTTAACCAAACCGGTTGATTCGGTAAAATTAAAAGCTGTTCTGGAAAAATACTTAACTGAAAAAAATGAAATGCCTGTAAGCGATAAATCGGAAATTGATTTACCAGGAAACGGTAAACCCGTTGATGTCCATTTCTCCAAAGAAAAACTTTTTAAGCGGGTTGATTCGGAAGAGTTGATTTTAGATTTGATTACTTATGCTTTAACCGATTTCCCTGAAAAATTTGAAAATCTTGGCGTTTTAATTCAGGGAAAAAAACTTGATAGCGTTTATAAATTAGCGCATCTTATTAAAGGAGCTGCGTTAAATATGAGCTGTCCTTCTTTGGGCGAAATTGCGGCTGAAATTGAAAAAACTGCAAAAAACGACGGTGACATTTCTTTGCTCCAGCAAAAGTATGAAGCATTAAAAGATGAATGGGAAATAGTTAAAAAGATTATGGAAACATAGCTTGCAAAATTTCAAGAGGTCAAGGTCGTACCCTGAACCGAGAATAATTCCGTCGTGTCAGGACTTATGTCCTTGACACATTATGATTAAATAATCTTCCAGGCGTGTGTTACAGGAATATACATTTCTTTTTCTGTTACATAAAAACCTGCGCTCGAATAATTCCAGTCTTCTGCCTTCTCTACTAACCCATTCTTAACAGGGTTATTATGAATATACTTCATTTTTGTAATTAAAACATTTTTGTGCCTTATAATTACTGCATCAAACCTGTCTTGCCAAACTTTATATTTTTGTCCTGCTTTCTCGTATTTTAACTTTTCCACTATTCCGTTTTGTTCTTCGCACTGCAATAACTGCCTTATTTTTACCGATGTATATTTTTTGAAATCCCGCATAAATCCGGATACTTCCGGTTTGTCGTTATAAAAAAGAATAAGGTGTATGTGATTAGGCATTAGAACATAAGCTATTAAACTGCATTTATATTTTTCTATACAAAATTTAAGTGATTCAATTATTATTTTATAAAACCTTTCATCCATTAAAAGATGAAGCCAACTGTTAAAAGTAGTTGTTACAAAATAACAATTATAAAATTCTATAATATCACGCTTTCTGGTACACATAACTTCTTATTTTTATTTGTTAGCCATCACTGCTTTTGGGGTGTCAAGGACATAAGTCCTGACACCACGGAAAAAATTAAAATTAGGTATTAGAAATAACTTTCATAGAAGAACTACCCTGGACAAGTTAGCCGAACCGTAATATAAAAAACTCAAGAATAATTAAAAAGCCGGAAGCGGGCTCGCAGTCAGCTTGAGCCGCTGGTTAGGGCTTATTATTTGATTGTGTAATTTATTAAATCACGCTGGAGATATACATAAATAGAACCATCATTTGCCTGGCTATACCAATTTAATCTTACTAAACCGACTCCCGGGGAATAAAAATAATCATGTACAAAATGTTGATTACGAGATATTTCCTTAGTTTTATAATGATAGCATTTAAAAGTTCCAGCTGGTACTTGTAAAATAGTATCAACATTTTCAACCCACCATTTATTATAAGGATTTATAGCTTCTACTCCAATTTTGGATGGATATGGCAATCGAAGCCATGTTAAACTATCAGCTTCGAGAGGAAATCCCCACCACAGACCATCGGATCGATTGCTTAGATATTCACCAAATCCACAATCATCACATTCAGGAACTGAAATTATCAGTGCCCATTTATTTCTGTTAATTATTGTATCCATTTTTATTGTTAATGTATAATAACCTTCATAATCTTTTTTAGTTCCATCAGGATTATAACCAGTATCTTTGTAGTACCATTCACTTCCAACGCTTAAAGGTTGAACATTTGCAGTTACATTATCCGGACCTACAATTTTACTTTTGCATCCATGAATAAAATAAATTATGCAAAATATGATACTAAATGTTACTAATGTTTTTATCATATTTATCCTATAAATGATTTAAGCCCTAACTTATAATTATACTGCACAACCAATTAGTTTCTTGCATGTTATACTGCGTGCAGTTTCAGTATAACACTCCGTGATTAAAAATAATTTTACTTGTAACTTATTAAAAATAAACAAATTAAACAGGTTTTCAAATTCTAAGCAGGAATGATATCCTGCGAACTTTTGCGTATCTATGTTCTTTCCATTAAAAATTCAAAATTAAACATTCAACATTTTCTCAAAACATCCGCCAATATTTTACAACTGCGCAAAACTTAAAGAATAACTTTCCAAAAATCAACAAAATATTTTTTAACATAATGGCGAATCTGGATTTATTAAACATCATCCGGTTTGGTAATAATTCCGGCATTATTCTTCCCGTTTACTTTTACCGAGACGGGATGTTTAAGCCTTACGTGCACGGTATATTTTTTTCTTTCCACCGGCTTAAGATTATAAAGCCACTGCCAGTCGATAAAATTATCGCTGTTGCCGTAATCAACCGTAAAATAACCAACTTTAAACGATGTAAGATTCTGGAAAAAGTGTGTTCCCTGCGAAGGAGTTACATTAAAATCCTTAAAATTAGCTTCAACTATTGCACGCGCACCCGAAATCTGATCCCAGGTTACGGGTATGCCGAGCCAGGGATCCATCGAGCCCCATCTTCCCACGCCGATTAAAAGGTATTTCCTTCCGGCTTCAGAAAGTTTCCGGTTGAAGTCCGCAACTTCCGCAGCAGCTTCTCTGCTTTTGGATCGGTCAAAATTCTCTTTATCCACAAAAACAATGTCATAAATATCGGAATATAATCCGTTGCCAAGAGCGGAGCTGCTGCGGCATATAAGCTGTGATAAATTGTAACCCGATAAATCAAGATTTTCCAGTTCGCTGCTTATTACCAAAGGGCGCATCTGCAATACGGCAAATTGTTTAGGCTCGTCTTTTGGGACTGACAATTTACAGGCAAATTCTATTTCTATCGGCGAGCCCATACCCCAGCTTCCCATTTCAAGCATCAAATCCAAAATTTCGGGCAGGGGCAGACTTTTATATTTTAATACGGGCGACATTGTAAAAATCTTTTTCCCGGGACGCGAAACTCCGTCGTAAATTGTATGGTGTTCGTAATCGTAAGTCGAACCGACGTAATTCATTACACCGTCTTCATCAGCAATATCAATGTTAAATATTTCAAGTCCTTCATCGGAATATTTTACTTTATCATCCCGCTTTTCCAAAGGGAGGGCATAAAAACCCTGCTGGCTGTAGCGCAAAGTATCTTGAATTGTTGAAAGCTGTATAAGATGATTTGGGTATTTCGGGCAGAAGCGAAGGGTGTTTCCGCCCTGAACAATTGTTTTACCTAATCCCACTGCAACAGACACAATTCCGTCGGCAGGTTTAAGCGGTGTAATCGGATAAAAATTGTAGGATTTTGCCACCCCCGAAAACTCGGGATAAAATCTGTTTTCGTGCTGTGTTCCCAATACTTTTTGAATAACCACCGCCATTTTTTCTTCTTCATTTCTGTACGATGTAACTTTTATATAGTCTTTTGCTTTCTGATGAAAAGTTGAAGCATAAACAAGTTTGATGCAGTTCAGCAAATCCTTAAGATTATCTTCGGGTTCGCTGTTGTTGTTAGGCAGCATAAAAGTATCGTAAACACCAGCAAACGGCTGCCCTTGCGAGTCTTCCAGCAGACTTGACGATCTGACTGCAATCGGTTCTTCTAATATTTCGAGAAGCGAAATAAGATCTTTGATAAGAAGATACGGAATATTTTCAGCTTCCAGAAAACGTGTATTTATTTCTTCATCGCAATGCGATTTAAGTGCAAATTCACGCAAATTGTTATCTTCGAGAAACTGATCGAAAATATCCGTGCCTATTACAACTGTTGCCGGAACAAATATTTCCATTTCCTTGAATTTATTGCGTATTTCAAAATCGCTCAGCAGTCTGTTTACAAATGCAAGTCCCCGCGCTTTGCCGCCGATGGAGCCGCCGCCTATCCGGGCAAAGAAACTTGATTTATTAAAAGTGTTTTTGTCAAAATCCGAAATAACACCTCTTTGCCGCGAAATTCTGTAATCTCTTACGGCTTCAATCAGTTTTTCCCGCAATTCTTTAAGGGACTGGAAATCGGTAATTTTTTTTGGGCGCAAGGCATTTGCAAGCCAGAATTCGGTTCGGGCTTTCAGCCAGTTGGAAAAATGATTTCTGCCGGCGTGATATAAAATACTTGCATCGGGAATTTTTGCAAGTTCAGTTTCAAGTTCGTATAAATTTCTTGCTTTGCCAACAACATCTCCATCTTCAGTGCGGAAAACAAAATCGCCAAAACTGAAATGTTCTTTAAGAAATTTTCCCAAATCGGTTAATAAAGTGGGCGAATCTTTTAATAAAAATGAAAGATTTAAATCCTTTGCCGCTTCAACATTTTCCTCTACTGTAGTCTGGATAAGGAAAGGTATATCGGGTTCTCTTTCTTTAACCATTCTTGCCAGAGAAATTCCGGCTCCGTTATCGGATTTTCCGTTTCGCGGGAAATCAACGTCCGAAATAATCCCCAGAACGCAGGAATGATATTTTTCGTAATATTCCCAAGCTTCTTCAAAATTACGGCATAATAGAATTTTAGGACGGGCGCGCATACGCAGAAATTTATGAGTAAGATTTATTCCTTCCGAAATCAGTTCCTGCGATTGCTTCATTATTTCGGTATAAATCATCGGGAGATACGAAGAATAGAATAATATGTTGTCTTCCACAAGTATTATAACCTGAACGCCTACTTTTGCAACATCGTGCTCAACATTCATCTTGTCTTCAAGATATTTTACAATACCGATAATCAGCCGGAAATCGCCCTGCCAGATAAAAACATTGTCGAATAAATTGATTTCTCCTGAATCAATGATTTCGCGAAGAGAAATATTATCATATCCGAGAAGAATTATAGGTGTTTCAACTCCTGCTTCCCGTGCTTTACGCGCAAATTCCGTACTTTTCATATCTTCAATATGCAAAGTTACAAGAATAAGATTATAGCGGTTCTTCTGCTTTGCAAGTTCAAGCGCTTCGGTTCCGCCGGAAACTTGTTTTAGTTCGGGCGAATTGCTGAGGTTCAGTCCCTGAAATTCTTTCCGGATAAGTTCGTAAAGTCTTCCGTCTTCCTCAAAAATAAAAGAATCGTAAAGACTTGAAACCAGCAAAATATCCCTTACACGGAAAGGCATAAGCTCGTGAAAATCCTGAAACTTGGAATATCTGCTTTTCTTTAATATTTCGGAACTGAATTTATTAAGAGCCATTATCAATAATTATTAATTTGTAATTATTCATTTTTAATTATACTACACAATTCCTTGATCCATCATGGCATTTGCAACTTTAAGGAAGCCGGTAATATTAGCGCCGGTAACATAATTCCCTTTGGCTCCGTATCTTTCTGCAGTTTCAGTGCATGCTTTATGAATACTGTGCATTATTAGTTTCAGACGGTTATCAACCTCATCGCGCGTCCAGTTGTAGCGCATGCTGTTCTGTGCCATTTCAAGTCCCGAAACTGCAACACCACCGGCATTTGATGCTTTACCAGGTGAATAAAGCAGACCGGAAATTTGAATTAAGTGAACTGCCTGCGGAGTGCAGGGCATATTTGCTCCTTCGCAAACGCAAATGCAGCCGTTGTTTATAAGATTCTTTGCGTCATCTTCATTCAGTTCGTTTTGAATTGCGCAGGGGAGGGCAATATCAACTTTAACTTCCCAAGGACGTTT
This sequence comes from Ignavibacteria bacterium, assembly GCA_012719345.1. Taxonomy (GTDB): domain Bacteria; phylum Bacteroidota; class Ignavibacteria; order Ignavibacteriales; family Melioribacteraceae; genus JAAYAN01. The sequence continues at coordinate 19,060 of JAAYAN010000012.1, forward strand.
TCCGGGGAAATATTCCACATTGTACTTATCGGCATAATCTTTAACCATATCTTTTCCTCGGGCGCGCATTTCAAGCATAAATTTAATCTTTTCGCCATTAATTCCTTCGGGATCGAAGATGTATCCATCGGGTCCTGAAATAGTTACTACTTTTGCTCCCAGCTCAGTTGCTTTGGTAACTGCACCCCAGGCAACATTCCCGAATCCGCTTACAGCAACGGTTTTCCCTTCAAAACTCAATCCGCGGGTTTGAAGCATTTCACTTGCAAAATAAACCACTCCGTAACCTGTAGCTTCGGGACGCACAAGGCTTCCTCCCCAGTTCAAACCTTTTCCCGTTAAAACGCCTGTAAATTCGTTTCTTAATTTTTTATACATTCCAAACATATAACCGATTTCTCTGGCTCCCACGCCAATATCGCCGGCAGGCACATCTGTACTAGGTCCTATATGCCGGAAAAGCTCGCACATAAAACTTTGGCAGAAACGCATAACTTCGCCGTCGCTTTTTCCGCGCGGATCGAAATCGGAACCGCCTTTGCCTCCGCCCATCGGCAATGTTGTAAGCGCATTTTTAAATGTCTGTTCAAATGCAAGAAATTTCAAGCTTCCCAGCGTAACAGAAGGGTGAAATCTTATGCCTCCTTTATAAGGACCGATTGCGCTGTTCATTTCAATACGGTAGCCCCGGTTAACCTTTACTTCTCCCTGATCGTTTATCCAGGGAACCCGAAACGATATCACCCTCTCAGGTTCAATTATTCTCTCTAATATACTTGCCGCTCTGTACTCAGGGTGAATTTCCAAAACTTTTTCCAATGAATCTGTTACTTCTTCAACCGCCTGATGAAATTCCGGTTCTGCCGGATTTTTAGCTTTTACTTCCGAAATTAAATCTTTTAAATAGCCGGACATATAACCCTCGCAGTTTAGTATTAGTTTTATAATATTTTAATGTAATTATCGGAGCGGAATGAATTAATGTTGATTTATATATTATTGAAAATAGCTTTGATGAGAGTTTCATTGGTAGTTTAACTATGGATTATCTGTTAAACTTCGTAGTTTATCCCTAAAATAACAAAAACTAGGAGATAAGTTATTCTCAATATCCATTTTGGAGGAAATATTTTCTGCCCATTTAGATTTTTCAGTTCCAATTTCTTTGTAACTCTTTTTTAATAAAGCTTGACTTCCACCTTTATATATTGCGTCGGCAAGCAGTTCCCAAGTATTGCAAATATCATCATTCTTATAATGATTAATTATCTTTACTTTTATATTAGGATAAGCTCTCTTTATCGCATTAAAATCACCCAATAACCATGCTTCCATTTCTTCTATTGCAAAACAAAATAAAGCTCTTGGTTTTGGATCGCAATTTTCAAGTAAGGCTAATAATTCATTTCTAAAATCTTTTTGGCATCGTTTATCCAAATCGCAGACAATGACCACAATACCATTAAAACCTTGAAAGCATTTCCCATACGATTTTAGCATTTTGGGGAGATTATTTAGCAGCATTCTATTTCTTATTTGATTAACTACTTTTTCGTTTTTGGGAATTTTCCCAATACCACTATAAGTATGAATTTTGAGTGTATTCTTATTCGATGAAAAATCAATAATTTTTGGAACAAGAATATTTAACATTTTCGAACCAGACAAATCTTCTACAAGGAATTCAAAATGCATATTTTATCTCGCATCAAGATAATCACTGTACCAAAGTCCACCTAATGGAAGTTCTTCAGACGCCATATTTTTTATAAGAGGGTCATCACTTGCTCTTCGAATTGTCGAAAAACCGGTGGAATCTTTTTCAAGTATCCAAACCTCTTCTGGTTTCAATGCATCAACAAAATAGGGCTGATGGGTTGTTATGAAAATTTGCGAAGGATTTCGTCGATCTTCGGCGTGTTCCCTGAATTCAACTGCCAAGGTTTCTAATAATTTATGATATAGACCATTTTCAGGCTCTTCGATACAAAGGAAAGAAGCTGGATTTGGATCTTCAAGTAAAAGTAAATATGCAAAAACTTTTAATGTTCCATCAGACATTTGTTGAGCATAAAAAGGTTCTTTAAACCCTCTATTCGTAAATTTAACAAGCAATCTATTATCAGCAGTTCTTTCTGTTGTTATTGTTTCAATTCCCGGGATCTTTGAAGCAATGCGGGCTAAAATTTTATTGAATTTATCTTTATGTTCTCGTTCGAAGAACTGAACAACATTCCCAAGATTGTCCCCATGTATATTCAATTGTTTTTGAGGTCCAGCTAAGGGTAAACTTCTAGCAGCATCAGGGGTAAAATAGCTTAAATACCATCCCTCTAAAAATTTTCTAAAAAAAGATATTCTTGGGTGTTGTTTCAAAGCGCCTAAAGTACTTATCCCAAGTTTTCTGATATCTTCCAATTCAATTTTTTCTTTATCTCTACTTTCTTCTTTGTTTTTATTCTTATCAATTTGATTAAATAAATTTTCAAGATCTTGATTTTCCTCATCTATACCATTTGTTGTTCCACTCCACACTATGCCTCTACCATTTTCTAAAATTAAAAATGAAAATGGACGACCATAATCCTTTTGACCTTTTCTTCTTTGTCTTAATCTTTCTTTTTTTACATAGGCTCTATCATTTTTATCAACACCAATTGAGAGCTCATAAGTTATCGGTTGTGATTTAGACTCTTGCTTAAAGTAGATTTCAAAATCAATAGTACCTTCCTGCTCTTTGGAAATTAATGTATTAAATCCACCTCTTCCTCTCATTTCACATGCTTCTTCCACACCATTTTTTAAACAATCCGATAAAAAACCAAAAGCATCGAAAAGAGAGCTTTTCCCAACCCCATTTTTCCCAATTACAACAGTCATTGGAGTTAGAGGTTCTTTGTATTGTGTATTCCAAAGTTTTCCAAGTGTAACATCTTTTAATGCTCTAAAATTTTTCACTCTGAAACCTTCTATAACAGCCATATTTTATTCCAGTATATTTAGAAAAGAAAAAACTGTGTTAAAATACAAAAAGTTAAAATCTTATTACAATATTCTTTTCGGCGCTTTCGTAAGTTGAAAAAACAATTTTCAAAGTATTTCTCACATCTTCCAAAGTTGAAATAGGTTCGATTCCTGTTTTTACAGAATCGAGAAAAGCACGTGCCTGATTGACGAATGAATTTCCGTATTCAACATCGTCGCTTATTTTTTCACCGTTTACATAAAGTGCATCTGTAATAACAAGATTTCCTTTTTCTCCTAAAATCCGGAAACCGTTAACGCCATCGGCATTACCCGAAGCCCAGGATTGCATTAAAAAGCAAAGCGAACCATCGGCATACTGCATATTTACCTGTGCCGTATCTTCGCAATCCATATTTGTGAGTACAAGTTTCGAAGTAAATCCGTGAATTGCAACTGGCATTCCTAAAAGGTACAGACACTGATAAATTATATGATGACCGCTGTCGATAAGCGTTCCGCCGGTACCTAATTCTTTTTTTGCCCGCCAGCCTGTTTGGTGCGCCGGAATAAGCGTGTGCGAAATTACAAAAGAAGAATGAATGATTTTACCAAGCACGCCGGATTCAAGCACTTCTTTTGCTTTTTTTACGGCTCCTCTGTAAGCAAAATTATGAGCCGGAAACACAATTTTATCTTTTTCTTTTGCAAGTTTTATAATCGGGTCAATCTGGTTTAAGTCGGTTACAACCGGCTTTTCGACAAGCAAATGTTTCCCTGCATTTAATCCCGCAATTATCTGATCGTAATGATATGGATTTATACTCCCGATAATTAATGCATCGATATTTGGATCGTTTACCATTTCATCAAAATCATTGTATGGTTTTATCCCAAAGTCGGCGCAACTTTTTTCAAGTTGTTTTTTCTTCTCGGAAATTTGCTCGGAAGTTCCGTGAAAATCCTGACACATTCCAACAATTTCTGCATCTTCCTGAACTGCAAAACCATTATAATGCCAGCCAGCAATAAAGCCCATTCCTACAATACCGATTCTTATTTTTTTCATTTTAAATTTTCCGAATAAAAATTACCGGTTTTAAAGCCATCTTCCGACTTTGTTTTTATACTTAAAATAGGCATTCCCAAATAAATATTCCAGCTTTTTTTCTTCGATAGGAATAAAAATAAAATTCACGATGGCAGCAAAAAATAACGGAGTAAGCATCCCGAAAATATTTCCAAAAATCAGTGAAAATCCCAGTAAAAATAAAATCATTCCGGAATACATAGGATTCCGCGTTTTTGAAAAAACTCCTTCTGTTACCAGATGAACCGGGTCATCAAATTTGTGAGTAGTTTTATTCTTTGCAAGAATATCTCTGGTATTACCTACTATCATAAAGCCGGCAGAAATAAATAAAATTCCTGAAAGCGAGTAAGGAAATTTTATAATCCCAGATTAAGCAATAGGAAATATTCAAGTATTTGTTCTTTAAATTTATAAAAACAACATAAATATTAGAAAATTTAAAATAAGCTATACTATTAAAAATAAACAATTTAGAGGATTATTAGAATATGATTTTTCTATTGCTAAGCAATAGGAATTCTAATGATTTATTTGGGATAATGTTAAAATCCGGTAGAAAAATGAAAGCAAGTATCTGGCTTGTTAGTAAAAGCGACAAATAAACAGGGGGGATGTTTAGTGTTTTCATAAAGATTATTATCCGGTTATTATAATAAGAAACTGTGCGTTTTCTGGTGATAGAGAAATATGAAAAATCAATAAAAACAATTTCTAAAATTAGAAACTTAAAGAAGCTGAAGAAATAATAAAATTGTGTAAAAATTTCTAACGTTAAAAAGCCGGATTTTTATGAAACTTTCTTTCTGCTGATCAATCTAAGGAATATCATTTTTAAATAATTGTTTTGAACAGAGATTTATAATTAGGATATTTCGGTTCAATAATTTATAGAATAATGGGATAATTGCCTGATATGGAAAAAAAAACAAAAAGATTCAGCAAAGAAAATATTATAAGAAACGTTCGTGAATTTGTAATACTGGGAATAATTTTATTTTTTGTGGCATCTTCAGTTGTTCAGCCTTCAATGGTGCCAACAGGTTCGATGGAAGATACAATACTTACAGGCGATTTTCTTTTGGTAAATAAACTTGCTTACGATCTTTCTACTCCGCGCAATATTCCGCATACAGATGTAAGACTACCGTTTGCAAATCTTTTAAAAATCGGCGATCCTGAAAAAGGAGATATTGTCGTTTTCGATTATCCAGGCGACAGAGATGAATTGAACTCGGAAAAAGTTTTGTCTTATGTAAAAAGATGCGTTGGCGAACCAGGGGATACAATTCAAATAATAAATAAAGTATTATTTGTAAACGGAAAGGAATTCCCCCGGGCGCCTAAAATGAAATATAAAAATGATTTTGTTCAAAGTTCCGACAGCAATGAACCTGGTATTTTCCCGCCTACAAGCAAATGGAATGAAGATAATTACGGACCTTTAGTTATCCCTAAAAAGGGAGACAAACTCGAGCTTAATCTGCAAAACATCAAGCGCTGGGAAACATTTATAAACCGCGAATATCAAAGAGAAGTTGTAGCAGTTAATAACGGAAAAATTTACATAGACGGCAGCGAAACAAATGGATATACAGTTAAAACCGATTATTATTTTATGATGGGCGATAACCGCGACGACAGTGCCGACAGTCGTTTTTGGGGTTTTGTCCCGCGGGAAAATGTTTTAGGTTCACCTTTTATTATTCTTCTTTCTTGGGACAGCAATTATTCGTTATCGGAAATATTTAAAATAATCGGTTCAATAAGACTGAACAGAATCGGTAAACTAGTTAACTGATTTTATCCTTTCGGAAAGAAGTGTAAATCTTTTAACGGACTTATTAGTGTTTACTGCAATTGCAAGCGCTTGTTTTGTTCCCATTAAAATAACAAGCTTTTTCCCTCTGGTAACCGCAGTGTAAACTAAATTTCTTTGCAATAGCGGATAATGCTCTGTTACAAGAGGCATAATAATAACAGGATATTCGCTTCCCTGAGCTTTGTGAACAGTAACGGCATAAGCAAGAACAAGCTCGTCGGTTTCGGTATATTCGTATTTTACGGCTTTATCATCAAACATTACAATTAAATATTGTTCTCGTTTGTTGAATGCTGTTACTTTTCCAACATCGCCGTTGTAAACATCTTTTTCGTAATTATTCCTTGTCTGCATAACTTTATCGCCTACGCGGATTTCAAAATTTCTGTTTAAAATAACTTTTCCCATCGGATTTAGCGCATTTTGTAAAACAGTATTTAAATTATTAACACCCGAAGCCGATTTATACATAGGGGCAATTATCTGAACATCTCTTGATACATCAAAACCGAAACGGGAGGGTATTTCTTCCTTGCAAAGTCTCAATAAAGTTTCCAGTATCAATTCGCTGCTGTTTATTGTAAAAAAATACATATCGTCGCCGGAGCTCATATCATTTGTAAAAGTAGGAATTATCCCCTGATTTATTTTGTGCGCATTTTGTATGATTAAACTCTTTTCTGCCTGCCGGTAAATTTTTTCGAGTTTTATTACAGGCAGACTGCCGCTGTTAATTATATCCCGGAACACATTTCCCGCACCAACCGAAGGAAGCTGATCGGCATCGCCCACAAGCAGCATTCCGCACTGAAGAGGAACAGCTTTTATGAGTGAATGAAAGAGCATTACATCAACCATCGAAAATTCATCAACAATCAAATAATCGCATTCAAGGGGATTATCTTCATCGCGTGCGAAAATAAACTCCTGCGGCGAAAATTCAAGAAGACGGTGAATTGTAACAGCCGGATAATTTGTAGCTTCTTGCATCCTTTTTGCTGCTCTGCCCGTGGGGGCAGCAAGCAAAACCTTTTTTCCGGCATTTTTCATTAAATTTAAAATTGCTTTAAGGATTGTGGTTTTACCGGTTCCGGGGCCACCGGTAAGAATCATTATTTTTTCGGATAAAGCTTTTTTAACTGCGGTTTCCTGAATTTCATCAAATTCGATATTCAGATCTTCAATAGTCTTTTTTATTTCGTGCATCTGAATAAAAAAGTTTGAGTTTTTAAGCGAACTGATTGATTTAAGGTGTTTAGTAATTCCGTTTTCGGCATTATAGAATTTATCGAGATAAATAAAAGAATCTTCATTATTCCGGCATAATTCTTTTTCAAGTATTAAAATTCCTTTATCAATTAGATTTTCAACACAGCTTCCAATAATGTCGTGTCCGAGTTGAAAAGACTCGGCTGCTTTAGAAATAAACTGGCGGTAAGGGTAACAATTATGACCTTCGTCCGAAAATGTTTTAAGTAAATGCTGCAATCCTGCTTCTATGCGGAGAGGAGAATCGTTACTGAACCCGAGATGCATTGCAATTGAATCAGCTTTTTTAAAGCCTATTCCCCAAACATCATCAATTAGTCTGTAAGGATTATTTTCAATTATTTCCTGGGCAGTGCTGCCGTAGTACTTAAAAAGTTTGCTGGCATAACCGGCGTTTATTTCGTGCTTCTGAAGAAAAATAACAAGTCCTCTCAAAACTTTCTGTGAATTCCATAAAGCGCTTATTTCATCAAATTTTTTTCCGCCAATTCCCTGTATTTCGCGAAGACGGTTTATGTCGTTGTCAAGAATGTCGAGAGTATTTTCACCAAAATGTTCGGTTATTCTTTTTGCAAGCGACGGACCGATTCCTTTTAATAATCCAGAACCCAAAAAAGCTGCAATATCAGTTTTGCTTTTGGGAAGATCCGGCTCGTAAGCCTGAACATTAAACTGGTCGCCGTATTTCGGGTGCTCTGTCCATTCTCCTGTAAGAATATATTTATCTTTTTCGCGGATGTTTACAAAACTTCCGGTTACCGTTACAGGAAGTTCTTCCTCAAGCAGACAGACGGCAACTGTATAATTGTTAGCCGGATTGTGGTATATTATTTTTTCAACTTTTACTTTTATTATTTCGGGCATTTAAACCGTATAAAATTAGTATTAGAATTTTGCGAAAGTCAATTTTCTGAAATCTCATCATCATCAGAGTTTTCACCAAGAAGTTTAATTCCCTCGGCAGCCGGCAGTTCCTGCACATCGCGGAGTTTGCGCTCTATTGTGCGGGTTTTGCGTGTTGCATCGCCAATTGATTTGCTTGCCTGTTCAAGTTTATCGTGAGTCTTTTCAAGAATTTCGCCGAACTTGCCGAACTCGGTTTTAACAGCGCCGAGAAGCTGCCATACTTCGCTGGAACGTTTTTCAATTGCAAGTGTGCGGAAACCCATTTGCAAACTGTTTAAAATTGAAGCTAGTGTTGTAGGTCCGGCAAGCAGAATCCGGAACTCTCGCTGAATGGAATCTGCCAGACCGGGACGGCGCAGAACTTCGGCAAATAATCCTTCAATGGGTAAAAATAAAATTGCAAAGTCGGTTGTAGCCGGAGGATCGAGATATTTTGATGAAATATTTTTTGCTTCCAGTTTAATTCTTTTTTCAATTTCTTTGGCAGCAGTTTCCACCAATTCGGAATTTGCGGCATCTTGCGCTTCAAGCAGCCGCTGATAATCTTCGAGTGGAAATTTTGCATCAATAGGCAGCCATAAAATTTCTTCGGCTCTGCCGTTTCTTCCGGGGAATTTAATAGCAAATTCAACCCGGGCGCCGCTGCCTTTTTTAGTTTCAACATTTGCAGCGTATTGTTCGGGAGTTAAAATCTGCTCTATTAAATTGCCAAGCTGAATTTCACCCCAAGTGCCGCGCGTTTTTACGTTTGTAAGAACTTTTTTAAGATCTCCCACGCCGGTTGCTAAAGTCTGCATTTCGCCAAGTCCTTTATGAACCTGCTCAAGCCGTTCGCTTACTTGTTTGAAGGATTCGCCAAGCCGTTTTTCCAGAGTCGATTGCAACTTTTCGTCAACAGTATTCCGCATTTCTTCAAGTTTTTTCTCGTTGTTTTCCTGAATATTTTTCAACTGCGCTTCAACTTTTTCCTGAAGTCTGCCTATTTTCTCTTCGTTGCTTGAAGTTAATTTTGTAAGCTGTTCGGCAAAAATATCAAGCTGGGTTTTCTGCATTTTTGCAATATCAGTCATTCTGTTAAAAAGCTGATCGCTGAAAAGTTTAATCGAGCCGCTCAA
>JAAYAN010000270.1 GCA_012719345.1 Ignavibacteria bacterium
ATACTTTTATTAAAAAATGAGGATTCATTTATGAGTGATAAGGAAGTTATCAAAAACAGCATCGCAAAACTGGAAAAATGGGTGGAAGACCATCATTACAAAGGCTACGAACCTTTTGACGGTTTATCCTCCTTCTTCCGGCCGTTAACCTTCGGCAATCTCTTCCTGGACAGACTATTGCTTCAACTCATCAGACAGAGTCCGATTAACCTCCGTCCCCTGATGGGAGTGAAACCTCTGGATTCCACAAAAGGCAGAGGTTATATGGCTGCGGGCTATCTCATCATGCTGAAGACAACGAAGGACAAGCAATATCTTGAAAAAGCAAGCAACTGCCTGGAATGGCTCATCAGGAATAAATCACCAAAATTTGAGACCTACAGCTGGGCAAATCATTTCGATTTTGCCAGCCGTGGCGGCAGGTATACAAAGCATGAATCCATCATCGTATGGACCAGCTTGATAGGCCAGGCATTCCTGGATGCATACGAAATGACGAAAGATGATAAATATTTAAAAATTGCCTTGAGCGTATGTGACTGGATTATGAATGTTCCACGAAATCATACAGAAAAAGGAACTTGTCTAAGCTATTTGGCTGATTCGAAAGACTCCATCCACAATTCCAACATGCTGGGCGCGGCCATGCTGGCAAGAACAGCAAAAATAACTGGCAATCAATTTTTTTTGCAGGTTGCTAAAGATGCAATGGAATACAGTTGCTCACGACAGCTATCCAATGGCGGATGGTATTATGGAGAGGAAAATAATAGCCATTGGATCGATAATTTTCATACCGGTTATAATTTAGACAGTTTAAAATGTTATATTGATAACACAGGTGATACAACTTATGATAAAAATCTCAGGATTGGTTTTCAATTTTACGTAGAGCATTTCTTTGAAGAAAGCGGAAGGCCAAAATACTACCATAACCGTGTTTACCCTGTAGACAGCCAGTGCATTTCGCAATCCATCGATACGCTGGCATATTTTGCGGATGTGGAAGAAGCCGCTCTGCCGCTGGCTAAAAAGGTTGCAAAGTGGGCTATTCATAACATGCAGGACAAAGACGGTCATTTTTACTACAGGCAATACCCTTTTTTCATCAAAGCCAAAACACCTATGCTGCACTGGGCACAAGCAACAACTTATAAAGCCCTGACGAGTTTATTTGCCCACATCGAACAAAAATAAAGGAGCAATAAAATGACCGTAAAAGTTTGTTCAAACTGCCTTTTGACTGATGAAACACCCGGCATTTATTTTAATGATAAGGGTGTATGCAATTATTGCACTTCACACGAAAAGATGAGTCTACAAGGTGAAGACAAATTAATAGAATTACTAAATCAATATCGCGGTAAACGTGGAAAGTATGATTGCATGATTGGGCTAAGCGGAGGAAGGGATAGTACATACACACTGTGGAAACTGGTCAATGATTACAAGATGAGAGTCCTAGCAATTCATTATGATAATCCCTTTACTTCTAAGCAGGCGCAAGTCAATATGCAAAAAGCTTTAAAAATCCTCGGGGTTGACATCATAAAATGGAGATTTCCGGAGGGTGAGCATGTAAATGCAACAAAAAAAGCGATGAAAGTATGGCTTCATCATCCATCCTCCATCATGA
>JAAYAN010000288.1 GCA_012719345.1 Ignavibacteria bacterium
GTGGCGATGCTGGCCGGAGTTGCCATTTTCCCGGCCGTCTTTTCCTTCCATATTACCCCGGGTTATGGCGAAGGATTGGTCTTCGTCACCCTCCCCGGAATTTTTGAGCAAATGAGCGGCGGCACTCTCTTTGCCGTTTTGTTTTTCGTTCTCCTGGCTCTGGCAGCGCTCACTTCCACCATTTCGGTGTTGGAGGTGATTGTGGCTTTCTTCGTGGAACAGCTCAACCTTACCCGCCGGGCTGCCACCTGGATTGCAGCTTCGACCGTATCCCTGCTTGGTATTTTTTGTACCCTCTCCTGGAACAGCGCCTTGGGAGGGGTGAAACTCTTCGGGCTGAACATTTTTGAGCTGTTAGATTTCACCTCTGCTAACATCCTGCTGCCGATCGGCGGATTTTTTATCGTCATTTTCGTAGCCTGGTTCTTCGGCCAGGACCGGGCAAAAGCAGAATTATCGAACGAAGGAACCCTCAAAGCCCGTTATATCCCGCTTTACATCTTCATCATCCGGTTCATAGCCCCCGTGGCGCTGGCCGTTATTTTCCTGAACGGGCTGGGATTGATCCGGATCGGTTAAAAATAAAGCCTTGGAAATTTCCCGGATATCTTTTTTTTCACTATATTAACCTTCAGGAAGAGAGGACGCTCCCGGCCAGTTTTTGGGACTTTTTTCCCGGTTTCACTCTATGCCCGAAGGGTACACGGCAATGGAACAAAGGGAATTCAGGCAACTTGCGAAGGATTATTTCTCGTTTACCCGCTCCGAAAGGAGAGGAATGGCAGTGTTGTGCGCAATTCTTGCTGTTGCGCTGGCCGTTAATTTTATGCCGGGGCGAACCGGTTCCCGGGAGGTTGCCGGCAGGGAGGAGTTCTTGCAGATGATGGCGTTGATGGAGGAGTCGCCTGGGGAATACCCCGCTGTATCATTGAAGCTTTTTCCCTTTGACCCGAACCGGATCACGGCGGGGGAACTCGATTCGCTCGATCTGCCTCCTGCGGTAAAACGCAATCTGCTCCGTTACAGAGAGAAGGGCGGGAGCTTCCGCAGGGCGACCGATTTCGGACGGCTTTACGGGATGAAAGATTCGTTGATGGCGGTAGTGTCACCCTATCTGGTGGTAACGGTTCCGGAACGACCGGCTGATAAGGAAAGAAATGTTTTTCAAAGAACTGAATCAGGGCCAGCCGGGGACAAAGGGGAGGAAGGGGTAGTCCCAAAGTATGAAACCCCTTATAAATCACCCGGCATTGTGGAACTCAACCGCACCGATTCGGCCGGGCTCCTTGACCTCCCAGGAATTGGCCCGGCCTTTGCAGGAAGAATCATCCGTTACCGGAATATTCTTGGCGGATTTGTGTCGCCTGATCAACTGATGGAAGTGTATGGCATGACCCGTGAGCGGATGGATCAGTTCCTCCCCTTTGTCACTGCCGACACCGCCCTGGTCAGGCCTATCAGGATCAACTTCGCCGATATCAGGACGATAGCCGGGCATCCTTATATAGATAGGGAGGAAGCAGCCCGGATTGTGGATTTCCGTTCAGCTAACGGTCCGTTTACCTCTCCTGCCGAGCTTCTCGACCATCAGTTGGTCAACGGGGAAAAATTTCGCAAGGTCGGACCTTATCTTTCCTGCCGCTGATTTTTTTGGAAACGATTCACCGGACGGGTCTACAAAAATGATTTTTTTATATTATATTTGAATAAGATTGAATATTTTTTAATTTTGCGCCTCGTTTTGAAATTAAAAATTGAATACGCATGATCATCATTCCGGTTAAAGAAGGAGAGAATATTGAAAGGGCCTTGAAAAGGTTCAAAAGAAAGTTTGAAAAAACAGGTGTAATCAAGGAATTA
>JAAYAN010000073.1 GCA_012719345.1 Ignavibacteria bacterium
TAACGGCGTGGCAACTAAGCCGCCGCCCAGAGCAGACGGCTAAGTTAGAACGACTAATTAAATAATTATAAAAATATTTCCATAGCAGTAGAAACTTGAATAAGAAACTAAAAACGGAACGACTAACAAGAGAAACTACAAATGCCGAATGCGAAAAAAGCGGTCGGCTTGAGTTGCTTGTTATACCACATTTACCATTAGATAAACTTTCTATTTAGAATTTGATTCTTTAATAATAGATAGTAATTCTTTTATTTTGGATTCAACTTTCAGTTCACTAAAAAGTTTTTCTGATATTTCAATTGAGTATTGAAATGCTGATTTGATATCAATTGCATTTAATTTTGAAGTTGTTCTTTTATATTCAGCATACCAATTATCATTAATATCTTTTTCTAAATTCTTTGTCGGAGTTTCCCAATGATTGGTCTTTGAAGTATGAATACGAATTAACCAAAGTAAATATTTTTGAACACTATTTAAACTTTGATAAGCGTGTGCAAACTCTTGCCTTTTTATTAAGTTACTTGTTGTTAATAAAACATTGATTAGTGATTTACTCAGCCAAGAAATATTTTCAGAGGTAATTCTTTCTGGATTTTTGTATTTGATTTCTTTTAAGGTTTTGGATAAATGTCCTTCTTTGTCAACTAAAATCATTTTATCAAATTCGCTGAATGATGCTAAACCATCCCAAGATTTAATTATATCAATTTTATCTGTTGCTAAAAAATGAAATTCTCCTCTAATCATATTTTCAAAAATGGTTACTTCACTACCATATTCATTTATGAAATACAGTGATATTGGATGAATATTACTTATCCAACTTTCTGATGAAAAATTTTCTTTATTCTTTAGGAAAATATAAAACTCAATGTCGGAATATTGGTCCCCTTCATCTTTTGTAAATGAACCATACATAAAAACAGAAGATACATTTGCATCATTTTCCGCTATTTGTTTTGTTTTCTGTATCATCTCTAATTGTATCATAATTTCTGTAACTTAATGTGGTATAACGGTGTTGCCAATAAGCGGCGCCCCAGAACAGCGATGCCGCATAAAAAACAACTGCCAATGATTAAGCAAACTGTGCTTAACTTTAATCGTAAGCGCAGTTTGCAACTATGTTATTTAATAGAACTACCTTTACCAAGTTAGCCGAAACGGAACGGCTAACACTAATATTTCTAAAAACGCCGAATGCGAATACGGCGTCCGCTTGATTGGCGGGTTATACGCTATGTAACATTTCCTAATTTCTCTAAAACACCTTCTGTAATTAATTTATTTCTAACATACACTACTTTTTCATATGTAGTTTGATTCTTGTGTGCTGATGAGTTTCGATATTCAATTATCTCATTAACACATACTTTAAGATTTTGTAAAAGAAACACGCGGTCTTTTTCACTAAAGTTTTCATTAATAAATTGAATAAAAGAGATGTCGTTGGTTAAATGGACATAACTTCCCAAGAATATTCTTTCAAATTTATTAATATTATTTGAATTAGGACCAGTCTGAATATCAATATTTTTAGCTTTTGACCAGGCTTCTAATTTTTTATATATTTTTTCATAAAGCTCTTGTTCTAATAACTTGCAATATTCTATCATTATCGGGGCACAGTCTAAAAATTTGGGGAAATTATCAATTAAATATTCCGCAGTAATTAGGAAGGCTCTTCCTTTATTGGATAATTTCTTATAGAAAGTTATTCTTTTAATTACAGCAACTTCTAATTCCTTTTCATTGCGAACATTGTGATAATAATAATTCTCTCCAATTAGCGAAACATCATTTGTTAATTCGACAAAATCATTTCCATTGTTTTGTTTTGAAATAAAATTTTCTTGAATTATTTCTAGTTGCTTTAATGATTCGTTGATTGAAATGCTGTCAAAATAAATAAAACCAAAAAAGTTCCCATCTTCTTGAGTCAGGGCATAAGAATAATACTTTCTTGCATTATCATAATCAATTAACATCTCATAACATTTAGCAAGTCCATAATATATAGCCGTTGATGGGTTAAGCTCATTTGCGTGTGGATTATTATTTTTGTAAACGTTTATGAGAGATAAAGCTTTTTCGTAATTAAGGAGTGCATATTCATATTGAGAGTTATCAGCATAACAATCTGCAAGGTATTCATATGCAAGAAAATACTTATTATCTATAATAGTAGCAGTAATATAAAATATCTTGGCAAGATAAATTTCATCATAATTATGTAAAATAACAGCTATCCCATAAATCTGTCTTTTTAATATTTCCTTTAAATCAACATCTAGTAAAATATCTGCAATATCTTTTTTTGATTTTGGATATGTTTTTAATGATTCATAAAGATTAACAAAATCATCAGGCAAAGATTTCCCAGATAGATGTTTTTCAGAAACCTTTATTAACTGATCTATGCTATCAACAATGGGAAGATACTTCTGTTGTTGTCTAAAATGCTGTATTTGTTCTTCTTCATTAAAGACAATATCGCAATTTGAGTTTGGCAAGGATACTTTATTTTTGTTTTTGCTAAGCCAACGAAGAAATTCGTCTAAATCTTTCGGATCCTTTTTTAATTTTCGAAGTAGACCAATGAGGTATTCACAATTATCTTTCCCTTCGGAATCGTTATTATGAGAATATATATTGACCGATTCTCTCAAAAGAATTAAAGCTGAATTGTTATCCTTTAATAATAATTTTATTTCAGCCCAAATATTTTTCACTAAAGGATTATTTGGATACTTAATATCTAAATAAGTGAATAATTTATCTGCTTTCTTATAGTTTCCCCAGCGTCTCAGATTCGTTGCTGATTCTAAAAGAGTCTCGATTTCTTCAGAAAGATATGAATTGTAACCTTGCATAAAATCCTTTATTTGAATTAGCGTATAACTATTAATTGAGCCGATTTAAAATATGGTTGTAAAAGCTGTTTAGCCCGAAACTATTTCCGCCTAACAATCTTCTGCTTTCCATATTAATCTGCTGTAAATTATTTATTTATAGTAAATTACAAATAATATTCTTTATTTAATAAACTTTTTATCAAGAAATTACTTCTTGATAAAAAATTCCTTAGTCTATCCGTCTAATGGACTTTTAACACCCGCTCCTATATTTGCAACATGGGTATAAATCATAGTAGTTTTTACCGAGTTATGCCCAAGTATTTCTTGTATTGTTCTAATATCATAACCGTTTTCAAGCAAATGGGTAGCAAAACTATGCCTGAAAGTGTGGGAAGAACCGGATTTTAATATTTTTGCTTTCTGTATTGCAATTTTAATTGCTTTCTGAATTGTACTTTCGTGAATATGCCACCTGTAAACCAAACCTGTTTCGTTATCTTTAATAAATTTATCAGCCGGAAAAGCATATTGCCAGCCAAACTCCTTAGCTGCATTCGGGTATTTTTTTGCCAAAGCAAATGGAAGATCTGTTTCTCCCTTACCCTTTTTCAAATCTGCTTTATGCAGGATATATACTTTGTTTAAATGTTGTTTTAATTCTGGATTTATAGAATGTGGCAAAGTTGTAATACGGTCTTTATCCCCTTTTGCTTCTCTTACAATTATTTGGTTTTTGTCAAAATTAATATCTTTAACTCTTAAATTTAACGCTTCCCCCAGTCTTAAACCGGAACCATATAATAAGGAAACAATAAGCTTCGGGGTTCCTGTTAAATGCTCAAATATCCTTTTTATTTCCTGCCGGGTAAATACAACCGGTATTCTTCTGCTTTTGCTTGCTTTGGCAATATCTTTTAGCCAGCCAATTTCTTTTTTAATAATATATTTATACAGATATAATACTGCGCTTAGCGCTTGCCCCTGTGTTGATGCCGATACTTTTCTTTCATTAGCCAGATAACTTAAGAAATTTGATATTTCTTCCGCGCCAAGTTTTTCGGGATGTGTTTTATTATTAAAGATTATAAACTGCTTTATCCAGCTCGTGTAGCTTTCTTCGGTTTTACGGCTGTAATGGCGTGTCCGTAAATCCATCCTTACCAAATCAAGTAATTTCGGTTTCCTTTCGCTTCTTATTTTTGCCGTTGTTTCCAGTTAAAACCGCCGCAAATATTTAACACGTTTGTAAAATAATTAAAAATCGCCCTAAAATCAACAAGTTGTTTTTCATTTTAATGTTTTTGCGGTTTCTTAGGGGGTCTGGGTCGTAAATCGAGCGCAAGACTGTTTTCTGCCAGAGTGCGGCTCTGCCAGCCGGGGAATACACTTTGGCGGCTTTGTCAGGGATTTTTTATCCCTTGACTGACCCATTCCTTTTATTACCTGACCGCCGTATGAGGATTTAAGCGGCTATTTTGCCACTAATAATGGTACCTGCATTGTATAAAATCAACCTTATCTGCAGATACCACATATACGATTCTGTGTTCTTGAGTAATCCTCCTGGACCATACTCCGCTCCCCAAATAACGTAACGGCTCAGGTTTCCCAATTCCTTCAAACGGGTTTCTCATTATAGCTTCTACCAATTCAAGAGTTTTTAAAGCAACTTTTCTATCAACTTTAACCCAGTAAGCTAAATCCTCTCTGAATTCAGAGTGGAATACACTTAGCCTCTCACCTGAGGGACTATCTTTCAAGACCGAACTCCTTCTTGAGGTCATCAAGAGCTTGTGGCTTTTCTATATTTTCTTGGACTTTGAGCAATGCTTTGAGCAATCTTTGAGCATTCTTTGGTGAACGAAGCAAGTGAGCTGTTTCCAGGATACCAGATAGTTCGCTCTCTGAAACTAACGCTACATTTTCAGCATTTTTACGATTAATTATTACGACTTCTTTATTTAACGACACTTCATCTAAAAGCCTGGCAAGATTTGCCCTGGCTTGCGTATATGTTAAGCTAATTGCCATTTTATAACCTTTCTGATTGTACAGAGTTAATGTACATATAAATAATTTATTTTTCAATAACTATTGTTCGGTATTTAGCAATATAACTTTAATGAATTTTATCAGCAAAAGAGCAAAAAAATATATGCTGCCGGAGCCGAGAGCAAGACTGTTTTCTATACCTGCCAGCCGGGGAATTTCCTCCGGTTTAGACCATAGAGGTAATTGCTTTGCTGCCTCTAAGGTCGTAATAACTCACAAAAACAAAATTTTCTTTGTGTTATAACCTTTCTCATTAAACGGTTCAAGGTCATCAAGCCACATTTGCTCCAGTACTTTCAGTTCTTCATCGTAATCGTTATTCGCGCCGTCTTTCGGTTCAAGCAAATCGAGAATTTTGAATTCGAAATTTGCTGCGCCATACTTATTAAAATCCGCCTGAAGTTCTTTTACAACCGAAGAGCCGTGCTCAAGCTGGAATTTCAGACTGTTCAGTTTGCCATTTAGATTTTGACTTTTACCGATAAACACCTTTCCGTTTGCCAGATTTTTAACGCAATAAATTCCCATTGGCAAAGCAGTTTCTTTGTATTTTCTCTTCATTTCGTTTTTATCAATCATAATGTTCTCCGTCAGCGCTTATATTCTTTACACATAATCATTCTGCATAAACAAAAAATTATGCGGTTAATCATTAGTATTAAGAGCCTGTTTTAATTTCCCGTCAACCATTTTTGTAAAACTGTTGTAATCTTCCGGAATTCTTCTGTTCAAATAAAAAAGCAGCATACCGGTTACAGCAAATTTTAAGTCCTGCTTCAATTGTTCAGTTTCCTCTTTCGTGTAAATATTTTGGCTGATACAATAATCCCACTCCTTTTCGCACAATTCATCCGGAAAGGAAAAAATCATTTTGCTTGTAGGTTGTTTCGCACCAAGGTCGTACATATTTTCGAGAAAGAAGAGCTCAAAAATACCGGGGTACTGAATAAAATATTTAATATAAGATTTAAAAACCGCGCGTATTTTCTCTTTCCCGGAAGGAACTTCGGCGCATTCGGTTTCTACAATCTGCCTGCATTCTTCCATAAAATCTTTAACGCAGATAAATACAAGCTCTTTAATGTCTTTAAAATAATTGTACATTGTCGCGTAGGAATAGCCGGCTTGCTCTGCAACATTCCGCACGCTCACCACTTTCAATCCTTCGCCTTTAAGCAGTTCTTTTGTTGCCTGAATAAAGTACTCTTTCATTCTCTTTTCGTGGATTTCATTTTTTGTCATATTAA
>JAAYAN010000323.1 GCA_012719345.1 Ignavibacteria bacterium
GAACGAGAAAGCGCTTGAAAAATTTCTGGCAGAACATGAGTCCTGGTCTGCAATCCATTTGCCCCATTACCTGCCCTGTCCTTCAGAACTGGCATTTACAGCCACCGGAAATCCTGACGACATCCTCCTCCGCTTTTTTTCAGCCATCCGGATCAATCCCCACGTGAAAATCCCCCTTTACCTTCATCTGCTTCCCCACGATTCTATTCTGGGGAGACCTGTTGCCGGTCCAAAAGAGATTTGCACCCTGGAAGATGTCTCCTTTATGGCTGCTACAGTGTATGTCCGCCTGGAAGAGGGCGAAAAAGTGGCTCCGTTTGAAGTGCTGACTACAGCCAACGACGAACCTGATTACGGATTTGACCTGGGCCTTTTTGCTGACAACAACACCTCCTATGGTCAGAAATATGGCTTTGGCCTCCAGTCGTTCGGGAATCCCAAACTGGAATATGGGAGCCAGGCTCCGTTTCATATGGGATTTTATCATGAAGCCAAAATCCTCTATAAATTTGGTCCCTTTCTCAACCAGACCTATTTGAATTACCGGCTGTTCCTTTACAAAGCGCTGTCGGAGTTTGCCTTCCGTCAACAACAGCCTTACTGGGGATGGCGTTTCATGGGGTGGGGAATGCATTATATGGGCGACGTGTCAATGCCTTATCACATGCGGCCGCTTCCGGGAGTCAGCACAGCCCGCATGATATATATCAACCTCAAAGCCATGCTGGGTTTTCCCAGCGCCAAGGACAAAGCCGTCCAACTGGTTTCCAACCGCCATACTGCGTTTGAGGAATTCCAAAACCAGGCGCTCCGCAAAGCCTACCAGGAAAACGACTTCAATCACCCCTTTCTTCAGGCGCTGAGTGATCCATTGCCTCCACTCCCTTTCTCCATGGATTTCTTCCTGAACACAGCTACCTGGGAATCGGCAGGCTCCGGAAAGGAAATCGACAGGATCCTCGCCAGGGAAATGCCCTCCCTGCTGGTCTCCGATCCCGGGGTTGAAACCAATGACCTCCCGGAAACCGACCGGATCGTAGCCTTCATGACTGAAACAAAAGGCCCGGAATCGGTGGAAAAAGTCACCGAAGCCATCGCAGGCCGTATGCGCCATTTCAGCATGCATATCCGGAGTTACTTAGATGATATTCTTGAACGCAGTTCGATGCCATAACCCAACTTCCATTCCTTTCTGCCCCGGACATCCATCCTAAAACTGACCCTCCGGGAACCAAAGAATTGCTATTTTTACAGAAAATTTCCTCTATGATTAAATCCATGACTGGATTCGGGAAATCCGTATTCGAGATCAACCACAAAAAGGTTACCGTTGAAATAAAATCTCTGAACAGCAAACAATCCGATATTTCCACCCGGATTCCTCCCCTATACCGGGAAAAGGAGTTGGAGATCCGCAAGGAGCTCTCCGACAGACTGGTCAGAGGGAAAATCGATTTTTCGGTTTACGTCGAAAACCTTGGTGAATCAGGCAGTGCCGTGATCAATTCCGGGATAGTGAAAGGATATTTTACCGATTTGAGCAGGATCAGTCAAGAACTCAATCTTCCGGTCAACGAACGGCTCCTGCAAA
>JAAYAN010000074.1 GCA_012719345.1 Ignavibacteria bacterium
TCTTCAATTTCCCTCTTAACTTTTTGTGCGACCAGTTGTATAATGTTATTCATAGAGAATTTCCTCCTTTGTTGTGGTTTGGTCAACTACTATTATATCAAATGGAGGTTAATTCTCTATATTTTTTTTATTTTTTTTTGTCCAACAATTATTTTACACTAAGAATCTTATTATTTCTATTTTAATACCCATATTTTAATAACTAATCAATTTGATTTTCATAAGCAGATAAAGGAATATATGGTTTCTCAATTTTAGTGACCTTGTAAACCATTCCTGCACTTATCAGCCATTGCAGTGAGATCTCGGATAACTTGAAATTTTGAGCACTTTAAGTAGAAGGCTTTCTTATGAACGAGCTTCGCCAACAGAGAATGTCAACGTGTGGTGCTCTTATTATATGAGTGAACTGTAACATGAAATGTAACATGAAATCGGTGAAATCAATGAACCGAGTTATTGACTTTTTTTCATAATATGCTATGCTGAAACTATAAATAAATATCTATTTCTTGAAAAATTATAGTTTTTGTACGGATAAATAGTAAAATAATGAGAATTAATGGGGTGTTGCGAATGAATAATAAATTGCATTATTGGATGGATTTAGCCGAATATGACATTGAAACTGCAAGATCAATGCTCCAAACAGGACACAGCTTGCGAATGTTTATGAAAGCATGAATAACAACCATAAGGATTTACGATACTCTTGACCCTTTGAATATTGCCGCTAGATATCCGGAACAAAAAGATAAATTATCATCAACTCTGACATCAAAGCGGTGCAAAATCATTCTTGAAGAAACGGAGGATTTGCTATGTTGGATACAGAAACAGCTATAAAAAAGGCTAAACAGTATGCTGAGGAAGTTGAAAAGATACTAAACCCCAAAGCAATTGTTCTTTTTGGATCTTATGCCAGAGGAACAGCAAAAGCTAACAGCGATATTGACATTGCTGTTATATTAGATGACTTCACAGGTGATTTTCTCGAAGTTTCCAAACTGTTATATAAGCTTCGCCGGAATATTAGTTCAGATATAGAACCGGTGCTATTAGATTTAGCTCATGATAAGAGTGGTTTCGTTGCGGAAGTTTTGAAGACAGGGCGCCTTTTGTCAACAGTGCCATGTGATGGTATACAAAACTGAAAATGCTTGAGGACTTTGCTAATTTGTTTTATAACCCCTTTAACCGCCTGTTTATACAAGGGATTGTTGATGACAACAACCCCGCATATAATTATAGCAATTAACTTAAATCCTGAATGAAAATTACATATATTTTATGAAATAATAATGCATTAATCAAAAATTTGCACATTTCAATTAAGCATGAGTGAACTGTAGCGGGTATGACAATTTTACACATTAAATATCGATATTTGGTTCGTTTCATCCATGTTTTTCAGACAGCCGTGGTTTTCCATTACCTCTATAACCG
Organism: Ignavibacteria bacterium; assembly: GCA_012719345.1. Classification (GTDB taxonomy): domain Bacteria; phylum Bacteroidota; class Ignavibacteria; order Ignavibacteriales; family Melioribacteraceae; genus JAAYAN01. The sequence continues at coordinate 1,447 of JAAYAN010000074.1, forward strand.
TCTTTGATACTTTTGCTCTATTTATAATATCTTCAATTGATATAAATTCGGAAATTTCTCTCTCATCCTTTATGTTTGCCGCCGCATTTGCCCCAAGCCCTTGAAGACCCATCAAAGGAGGCAGTATACCGTCCTCGGTCAGAAGAAATTTTCTGTCGTCAGATTTATATAAATCAACTTTTGTAAATTTGAA
>JAAYAN010000303.1 GCA_012719345.1 Ignavibacteria bacterium
ATTCTCCTCCTGGATTTGGGAGGAATAATCCTGAATCTCCTTCACATCGGGGAGCCTGCTTTCCAGTTCCCTGACCACAATGTCGGTAGCATCGAGGGTCGATCCGGTGGGCATGGTCACATAGACCGAGAAAGTATCCTGGTCCACCTCGCGCAAGGAGTTCACACTGATGGCAGTAACCACGAAAATGGAGATAAAAAAGACGACCAGGGCCCCGATTACCGTAGTGGCCGGATTCCGCATGGCACTCTTCAGCAGCACAATATACACTTGGATGATCCGGTTGTTGGTGGTCACCTTTTCATAAAACACATTGTGAGAATGTTTCCCTTCCAGAAGAGCATGGGTGGCCATGGGGATGAGCAGCAGGGCCACCAGGGCAGAAATCACAAGTGTGGAAACAATGGAAATCCCCACATGGTTCCCCAGGATCCTGACCATGTTTTCCGAAGAAAAAATGAAAGGCAGAAATACGGTGACCGTGGTAAGGGTGGCCGCCACTACGGAGCGCCAAACCTCGGTAGTTCCCTGGGTGACTGCTTTTTCGGGCGTATATTTTTTTCCTGCCAGCCGGTAAATATTTTCCAGTACCACCACGCTGTTGTCCAACAGCATGCCTACGGCAAGCGCCATTCCCACCAGGGTAAGGCTGTTGATGGAGATTCCGAAGGCATAAAACAAGTTGAAGGCCGAAAAAACCGAAACGGGGATTGCCATGGCAATCAGGGCAACAATCTTCAAGTTTTTCAAAAAGATCCAGAGTACGAAGACCGCCAGAAGACCTCCAACCAATGCCAGGGAAATGATCTGATCGATATTTTTCTCCATGGTATCGGCCAGGTTCGACTGAATGACCAGTTCCACCTCATTGGCTGAGAGTTTACTGTTCAACCGGGCGATCACCTCCTGGGTACGATGTGAAAGATCGATCAGATTAGCCTGGGAGTCGCTGATCAGAAGCATGGAAATAGCCTCCATGCCATTGACACGGCTCAGAGTGGTTTCTTCCTTGACCCCGAAATAGATGTCGACCACATCTTTGAGCAGGATCGGGCCTTCGGCCAGAACAATGTTCTCGATATCGGTCACATCCTGGTATTCCGAGGTAATGTGAACATAATACTGCCGGTTCGATTCATGGAGATATCCGGCAAAAGTACGGTTCACCGAGTTGGAGCTGAGTGCACTCCTGATCTGCGAGAGGGTTATGCCGTAAGCCTCACAGGCATTCATATCAATGGTGACTTCGATCGAACGTTCTTTTCCGCCAAAGACATTGGCCGAAGCAATACCGTCGATATTCTGCAACTCATTTACCACCTCCTGGTCGACAATATTGCGGATACGGTCGGTACCTCCGCTTCCTCTAATCTGGATCTCCATAAACTGGTTACTCAACTGGCCGGCATCCACCCGGGCTACCATCACGGTAAACCCATCCGGCAGGGTTGGCCTCACCTGGTCGATCTTCTCCTGTAACTTGAGATAGAGGTATTTGAAATTTATATTTTTCTTGGAACTGATCTGAATGGAGGCCTGCCTGCTGTTCAGCCAAGTTTCCATGTCCTCCACCCCTTCGAGCGTACCGATAGCTCCCTCCACAGGAATTACCGCCTGGTTCTCCATGTATTGGGGATCAACCTCCTGGCGGGAGGAAATCTGCACATACAACATGGGAAGGGTGGAGTCGGGCATCAGTTCCACCGGCAACTGCTTATAGGAGATATACCCCAGCAGGGTTACCCCGATAAACAGCATGCTGATAAAAACCTTTCTGTTGATGATAAACCTCATCTGGTCATCCTTTTTACTGATTAATATTCTGACAGTCCGTCTTCTGTTTCCAAAGATCTTTTTTCCGGGAGGAGGCGGTCAAGCAGCTCATACACACAGGGAATGACCACCAGGGTAAGGAGTGTGGAGGAAATCAGACCGCCAATCACTGCAAGGGCCATAGGTGACCGGAGCTGGGCGCTTTCCCCAAAGCCGATGGTAAGGGGAAGCAATGCCAGGATGGTGGTCAGGGTAGTCATCAGGATTGGCCTCAGTCGCTGCTGCCCGGCGGTAACGATCGCAGCCCGGCGCTCCATACCTC
>JAAYAN010000293.1 GCA_012719345.1 Ignavibacteria bacterium
AGGAGGCCGGTGTACGATTGTGCTTTCTTATTCAGGAACGGGATGTGCTGTATATCGCTTCATCTCCGGAAATGTTGGTATGGGTTATGGCTGGGGACTAGCCGCGACAAAAGAGGAAGCAGATAAAAAAGCTAAAAAGGAGTGTGCTGAACGCAGCTATGGTTTACCTGCCCCCAACATGGTTTCAAGCTGTAATCCTGCCAATTCGGGAGATTTGAGACTTATCTATGATGCACATGATGAGATAAAAAGTCTTCAGCCCGGAACGATCACTGACTATTGAACAGATTCCTGGACTTTTCTGAATTTCTGTTGACGAAAGTGATAATTCCCGGTGGCTAACTCGTTTATATCTTGATAGTGTTTCAAAAAGGTGATTTTCACCGGTGCCCCTGACTTTGACATTTTCTGATTGGGGCATACATCTTCAGGGTAACTGCGATCAGAACCCATTCTCAGATTTTTCCGGATTTTAGGAATTTAAAAGTGAGAAAAACTGTCTAATTGTTTTTGAATTCCTAATTTTATGAAAAATAACCGGTTTTGAAAAAAACGAGGGGATTCATGAAGTAAGTAATAGATTATGAGAAAGATGCTCTTTTTATTCGTTCAGCTCCATCTTTTGTTTATCGTGAATACGGTTTTCGGCGCTGTGCTTGAAAAAAACAACATCAAGTTGATCAACGTGACTGCCGACAACGGCCGTCCATTGTCCCGCGACAACGCCAGGGTCTATGACAGCGGGATAAAACCAAAGAAAAAGAGAGGGGAGATGCCTGGAGTCCGGAAAATGATGTACTACACCGATTCCAGCCGGATGGGAATCCATTTTGCCAAAGATCCCCATGTGATTGCCTTTCAGAACCGCTATCTGATGTACTATTCCGTGAAACCCTATACCGATGAGCACAATGTTTCGCACGGGCTGGGAATCGGGATTGCCGAAAGTTCCGACCTGATCCACTGGACCCGTATCGGGGATGTGAATGCCGACTCATCAGCCGTCTATGAATCAAAAGGAGTAGGCGCCCCCTGTGCCCTGGTCATCGGTGATAAAGTCCACCTTTTTTACCAGACCTATGGCAACAGGGAAAAGGACGCCATCTGTCATGCCTGGTCAACTGACGGGATCCATTTTACCCGCAATGAAACAAATCCCATTTTTCATCCCGACGGGGAGTGGAACTGCGGGAGGGCCATCGATGTGGAAGTTGTAAAATTCAGGGATAATTATTATCTCTACTTTGCAACCCGTACCCCTGATTTTAAAATTCAACTGCTGGGTGTGGCCAGGGCTCCTGGCTCAACCAATTTTAACAGGGAAACCTGGACCCATCTTTCAATTGGAGGCTCCATTTTGAAGCCGGAACTGCCCTGGGAAAAAAACTGTATCGAGGCTCCTTCCGTGCTGGAGAAGAATGGCAGGCTGTACATGTTTTATGCGGGTGCATACAACAATGAACCCCAACAGGTGGGAGTGGCTGTCAGTTCTGACGGCATCCGATGGGAAAGGCTCTCCGATGAACCCTTTCTGAGCAATGGAAAGCCCGGCGAGTGGAATTCCAGTGAATCGGGGCACCCTCATATTTTTCAGGG
>JAAYAN010000075.1 GCA_012719345.1 Ignavibacteria bacterium
ATGCTGAAACAGTTGTTATTGATGGGAAAAGCTATAGAATGAAAGACCAGATTGAGGAATGATCTGTCTATTTGTCAATGCATTTTCAAACCGGCTGAAAAGCTACCTTTTCAGGCCGGTGTCCGCATTATGCGGCAACTTCGGGCTTGGCCGGACCGTTGCATGCAATAGTGGCAGATACACTTTTTAAAAACCGCCCGTCCATGGGCGTAAATAGGAGAATAAGATAAATATGGAAAAAATATTATTTGGAACTGTTTCCCTTTTAGCCTTACTTACAATTAGTTGTTCAGAAATTAAAGATTTAAAAAATGAAAATATAGCACTTAAAGGAAGTATTGATTCATTAAAATTAGTGATTGATGATTTAGAGAATGGCGCAGATAGATTATGGAGCTCAGCACAAAATAATCTTGTAGAAAAGAATTATGAAAAAGCTAAAGAAAATTTATCAACTCTTATCTCACGGCATCCTGAATTTAATAAAATAACAGAAGCACATGTCTTAATGGATAAAATAAATCTGGAAATAGAATTGGAATTAAAGCGTAAAGAATCTGAAAAACAGAAAAAATTAGAAGAAGAAATAAAAATAGCTGAACAAAGAAGAAAGGCAGAGGAAAAATTAATTGCTGAACAAAAAAGATCAGAAGAAGAAATTTTACGTAAAGAAAAAATACGGCTTGAGAATGCCACATCGAAAATGAGAGCCAAGCTTGACAAATTAGAGGGAATCACATGGTATACACCAAAAGCAGCACCATCATATTCAAACTATTATTCATTTCATATTTATATAGGTAAAAAAGAATATGGGAGTCCATGGCTTCGTTGGCGAGTTACATACGCAGCTGATGAATGGTTATTCGTGAAAAACTTTTTTATAAAATATGATGATAAAAGATATGATAAAAATTCTGTGAAATTTGAGCGTGACAATAATTCAGATGGTATATGGGAATGGTATGACGAAACGCCGTCCGACTATGAGGTAAGTGTTTTAAGAGAAATTGCTGATTCAAAGTCTGCGACAATAAGATTTAACGGTAGTCAATATTACAAAGATAAAACTATAACAGGACAGCAAAAACAAGCAATCAAGGATGCTCTTGATGCATATAAAGCACTTGGTGGTTCATAAAATATTATTATTAGGAAAGGTTAAAGGTTACTATATGTTAGAAAATAAAAAGAAACAAAATGCAAGTACAATTAGGATAATTATCTACATTTTAATTTTTAGTGTTTTGATATTTTTCACTACCGGAATATTTGTTGTTCAACCTATTGGTGCTTTACCAGAAGGTGCAACGATCGTTTATTGGCGATTTGGAACCTCTATGCCATATATCACATCCGCAGACGGAATGCTTTCAAAATCCGGAGCAGGCGTTTCACTTCTTGGAAGAGGTATTGCATTAGGTTCATTACTTGGTAACATAAAAGACAAGCAAATTATTTCGTTACCTTATTCTCAGCCCGCGGTTTTTGAGTTCATGTCGCTTTTCCGTAAAACAATAAACTACATTTTGTGTAGTTAAAGAAACCACAGTTCCGGGAACCGGAAGGAGGCCGTAGGCCGACTGGAGGTTCCCGGAAAAACCG